>JAFKFQ010000223.1 GCA_017308215.1 bacterium
GGCGACGCCGACCAGCGCGTCGAGCGGGTCGCCGACCCGCCGCTTCAGCACGAGCAGGTCGCCGGACCGGACCCCGGCGGCCTCCGACATCGTGAGCTCGGCCGTCCCGAGCACCACGGTCAAATCGACCGTCATTTCGCGCACGAGCGCGGTCATCTGCGTCGGGTCGGGGGCGGCGGTCGGGTCCGGGACCGCGTCCTCGGCCAACTTCTCCCAGCGCCCGGCCCGCGGGAGGACGAGGCGGACCGGGTGGTCGCCGAACGCGGTCCTCACCGTCAGGTCGGCGACCAAGACGCCCTCGTCCGCCGGCGCGCGGCGGGCGGCGCGGGCGGCGACCGGCGCGCCGGCGGCGAGCGCGAGTGCCCCGTCGCCGGGCCACGCGGCTTCGAGCGGGTCGAGGAACAGCGCCCGGGCGAGGTAGCCGGCGAGCGAGCGTTCGAGGTCGGTGGGGTCGCGGTCGGCGGGGAGGTCGGCCGGGGTCTCGCCCATGAGCCCGGTGAGCAGGGCGAGGAGGAGCGGCCGCGGCAGCGCGAGCACGGCGGTGCGGTCGGCCGGGTCGGCGGTGGTGAGCGGGAACCCGACGGCGTCGTCCGGGAGGCCGGCGAGGGCGGCCCCGCCGACGGCGAGGCGGACCGGGCCGGCGACCGGCTCGGCGGGGAACGGGAGGAGCCGGGGCCACGCGGCGGCGGCCCGGCGGGCGGCGGCGGCGAGCCACCCGCCGGCACGCTCCTCGAGCGCGCCCGGGGGCGGTTGGCGGAAGTCGAACGGGGCCGGCGTCACTGAACCACGTACTCCTCGAACAGCACGTCCCGGACCTTGCTCTCGCCGTCCGGGTAGATCACGTCGTCGATCTTTTCCAGGATCTCCCGCTGGAGCCGGTTCACCCCGACGGTGCCGCTCACGTCCTTGAGCGTCTTCCCGGACAGGTGCCCGATCATCCGGCTCTTCACCGCCGCCTTCTGCTTGGTCAGCTTGTCGGTCACTTCCTTCTCGCTCTCGGCGTCGGCCAGGACCGCGATCTTGAGCCGCAGGTAGCGGTTCATCCGGTCCTCGGTGAGGTTCACGACCACCTCGCCGAACGGCACGATGACCGTCTTCTTCTCGACCTTCTTCTCGCTCTTGCCCTTCCCGAAGGCGGGGACGTTGAGCAGCATCGGGACGGCGGCGCCGCCGGCGACGCACACGAGCCCGACGATGACGAAGATCAGCTTGTTGCCCTTCTTAGGCGCAGGGGCATCGGCGGCGGGCTCGGACATGGTGCGGACTCCGTGGTGTGAATCGGTCGGTGTGCGTCGGTCGCGCCCGGCCGGACCCTCGTCCGCTCGGGCGGTTTATACCTTCGGTCGGCGCGGCGGGCAAGGCCGCCGTGTGGTGCGGCACCACATCGGCCAGCGGCTACGGGTCGCAGGCGACCCCGGCGCCGGTGACGACGCCCGGGAGCGGCAGGCCGAGCAGCACGTTCCCCGCCTCGTAGGCGACGAACCGCTGGAACAGCGCCGGCGACTCCAGCGCCAGCTCGCCGGCGAACCCGTCGTCGGTGGCGATCACGTGGTTCCGCGCCCGAACCGGGTGCGGCGCCGGCCCCGGGCGGTAGTACGCCCGGACGCGCTCGGCCACCACCGGGTCGGACGTGTCCCACAGCCCGTCCACCGACGCGATCACCTTCCCCTCCCCCGGCGCCACGGCCTGGAGGATCAGCCCGAGTCGGGGCCGCGGGTACGGGGAGGAGTGCGTCACCGTCGGGTGGACGATCACGTCGGCCCGGAACGTCCGGGCGAGCTCCAGCATCAGCCCCTCGTCGAACGCCCCCCCGCGGTGGACGACCGCGGCCAGCACCGCCCGGTCGTCGGGCGGCGCGGCCACGACCTCGAACCGGCCGAGGCGCTGCAACGCCGAGGTCAGCGCGTCGCGCACCTCGGTGCCGGCGCGGGTGTACGGCGACTCGTTCAGCGCCGGCAGCACCAGTACCCGGCTCACCCCTTCCCACTGCCACCCGGTGAGGTGGTACTCGCTGAACGTCGGCTCCGCCGGGGGCGGCGTCCGCCGCGCCCGGAACGCCGTCAGCAGGTGGCACCCGGTCAGCGCCGCGACCAGCGCGGCGAGCAGGACGGCCCGGGCCATCACGGCTCCCTCCGCGCCGGCGGCGTCGGGTTCAGCAGCCGCTCCAGCGCGGCGACCACCGCCCGGAGCGTCTCGATCTCCTCGCGCTCCTGCCGCTCCAGCTGGGCCCGCACGGTGGCGGCGTCGAGCCGGGCGGCGGCCGCCTCGCCCTTGGCCCGGGCGGTCTCGGCGGCGGCCGTCTCGACCTCGCGGACCGCCTCGGCCAGCGCGTGCTCGCGGTCCTTCCCCTGTGACATCAGTTCGCGGACCCGGGCCGCCAGGACGGCGTTCTGCCCCGCCACCGCGTCCGCCTGCCGCTGCATCTCGACCATCCGGTCCAGCGGCAGCTCGCCCGGGGCGAGGTTCAGGATCGCCCCGCCGGCCGTCGGCGTGTCCCGCTTGTGCGGGTCGGGCAGCGGTTGCGGCACCGGCAGCGGTACCGGCAGGGCTGCCCCCGGCGTGCCGGTCATCGGCTGCGGCGCGGGCGGCTGCGTCGGCTGGGGAGACAGCGCGGCGGGCGGCGGCAGCGGGGACGCAGGCGGCAGGGTCGGCACGGGCGGCTGACCGCCGGCCGGCACCACGTTCGTCGGCGCCGTGCCCGCCGCCGCAGCCGGAACCAGCGCCCCGGCGACCGGTCCGGGCGCGGTAGACGCTTTGGGAGGATCATCGGTCGGGGCGGGGTCGGATTTGCCCGGGGCGACCCCGGCGGGCGGGGTGGCGGGCGTTTGCGACCCGCGGCCGGGCAGATGGGTGCAGCCGGTCGCGGTGACCAGTGCCAGCGCCCACCCGCCGAGCGGAAGTAACATCCTCGCGGCCACGCCCGCCTCCTTGCCCGGCCGCACTCATGCGTAGTCGCACAGGATGCGGATCCGCTCCCCGCACGAGCACACGACGTCGATCGCCCGGACGACCCCGTCCTCCCGGACGAGGGTGATCTTCGGCGGACCGTGCGCCTCGGCGTGCCCGGCCGCCGCCGGCCCGACCCGGATCGGCTCCGCCGCCACCCGGACCCGGTCGGCGGGTACGAGCGAACTGCCCTCCCCGGACCGCCCCGCGTCCATTCACACCCCCCCGCCCCGATTCACCCGCCCGTGTAGCCGACGCACATACCCCCGCGCCGCGGCGGTGTCAACACGGTGCAGGACTTTGGGACCGGGGGACGGAGGGACTAGGGGACATTAGACAACCCTGGTCTCCCAGTCCCTCCGTCCCCCGGTCCCAAAGCCCCCACTCCCCCTCAACACCGCGCCAGGAAGTCGCGGCTGCGCTTCATCTTCAGCGCCTCGCCCAGCTCGAACGTCGCCTTCGTCAGGAGCCGCGACACCCGCGACACCGACAGCTGGAGCACCTCGGCGATTTCCTTCAGCCGCAGCCCCTCCTTGTGGTACAGCGTCAGCACCAGTCGCTCTTTGCGCGGCAGTGCCCCGATCGCGTCGGCCAGCTCCTTCGCCTCCTCCTCGCGCTCCAGCCCGGCGTCCGGCGCTTCCGAAGACTGCACCGGCGCGAACCCGTTCGGCTCGGCCGTCTGCTCCCACGACACCATCTTGCTGAACCGGTCGGCCGCCAGCGTGTCGGCCACCTCGTCGGGGGTCAGCCCGGTGATCGCGGCGATCGCCTCGACGGTGACCGGCGGGGCGAGCGTGCGCGCCGCCTTGCGGACGGCCGAGACGCGCTCCATGACGTGCTGCGGGAGCGGGCTGTTACGGCGGAGTTCGTCCACCACCGCCCCGCGCACCCGGAGGTACGCGAACGTCTTGAACTGGGCGTTCCGGGTCGGGTCGTACTTCGCCGCCGCCTCGACCAGCCCGAGCACCCCGGCCGCCTCCAAGTTGTCCACGTCCGTCCCCGGCGGCAGCTCGCCGACGAGCCGGCCGATGACGTGCTTCACGAGCGGCAAGTGCGACAGGATGAGCCCGTCGCGCCGCTGCTGGTCGGCCTGTCGCTGGTATGCCTGGGCGGGCACGGTGCCGGTCATGGTGCTCTCGGACGAGACTCGGGAGGGTCAGCTCACGCGGGCGGGTTCGAACAGCGAACTCACGGCGGACGGCCCGCCGCCGATCAGGTCTTCGGGGCGGATCACCGCCACCGGTTCCATCAGCAGGTCGGTCGGGATTTCCTGGTAGGCGATGACCGACAGGTCGTGCAACGCCCGCGCCAAGGAATGATGCACGGCGCGGCGGAGGCTGCTGTCGCACAGGAGCGCCGCCTCGTACCCGCGGCTGCTCGCCTTCCGCAGCTCGGCCGCGAGCTTGAGCGTCAGCTGCTCCAGCCGGGTCGGGTCGAGCGTCAGCTGGTTCCCTTGCACCCCGCGGCGGAGTTCCACCTCGAGCCGCGGGTCGAGGACGATCGCCCGGACGCGGCCGTTGGCGTCGCGGAAGCGGTCCACGACCGCCCGGCCGATGTCGGCGCGGACGCGCTCGGTCAGCTCGCCCACGTCCTTGTTCGTCGGGGCGTGGGCGGCGAGGCTTTCGAGGATGCGGGCGAGGTTCGACACCGGCACCCGCTCGCGCAGCAGGCCCGTGAGGACGCGGTGCAGCGTGCCCATCGTCACCACCGTCGGGATCACCTCGTCCACCACCGCCGGCGAGGTCTCGCGGACCTTGTCCACCATCGCCTTCAGGTCTTCGCGGCCGAGCAACTCGTCGGCGTGGCGGCGGACCACCTCGCCGAGGTGCGTGACGACCACGCTCGGCGCGTCCACCACGGTGAACCCGGCCATCTCGGCCCGGCCGCGCTCGCCCTCCGAGATCCACTTCGCCGGCAGGTTGAACGCCGGCTCGCGGGCGTCCTCGCCGTCGAGCGGGATGTCGGCGGCGCCGCCCGGGTTGATCGCCAGCCACATGTCCGGCCGCACGTCGCCGCGGGCGACCTCGCGGCCGCCGATGAGCACCCGGTACGCCCGCGGGTCGAGCTGGATGTTGTCGCGCACCCGCACCGCCGGCACCCACAGTCCGCTCTGCTTCGCCAGGTCGCGGCGCAGCCCGCCGATGCGGTCGAGGAGCCCCGGCCCGCGCCGCGCCGACACGATCGGGATGAGCGCGGCGCCGATCTCCAGGCTGATCCGGTCGGCCTGGAGGAAGTCTTCCAAATACCCCTCGACCGGCGACGCCGGCGCGGCACCGGGCGCCCCTGCGGCGCCGGGGGTCGCCGGCGCACCCGCGGTCGGCACGGCGGGCACGGCCGGCGCCGGGCGGGACAGACGGCGGGCGAGGGCGAACAGGCCGCCGCCGAGCACCAGGAACGGGATCATCGGCATCCCGGGCATCACCGACAGACCGAACAGGATGAACGCCCCGAGCCGCAGCGGCGCGGCCGCGCCTTCGACCTGCTTGCCGAGCTCCTGTCCCAGACTGCTCTCGCTCGTCGCCTTCGTCACCAGCATGCCGCTGGCCGTGGCGGTGATGAGCGCCGGGATCTGCGTGATGAGCCCGTCGCCGATCGTCAGGATCGAGTAGACGCGGATCGCGTCGGCCACCGTCTGACCCTTCGTCAGACCAATGACGATGCCACCGACGAGGTTAATGGCGGTGATGATGATGGCCGCGATGGCGTCGCCGCGGACGAACCGGCTGGCCCCGTCCATCGTGCCGTAGAACTCACTCTCGCGCATCAGCGCGCCCCGGCGGCGGCGGGCCTCGGCCTCGTCAATCAGCCCGGCGTTCATCTCCGCGTCGATCGCCATCTGCTTGCCGGGCATGGCGTCGAGGGTGAACCGCGCCGCCACCTCGCTGACCCGTCCGGCTCCCTTCGTGATGACCACGAACTGAATGACGATGAGGATCAGGAAGATCACCAACCCGACGACCAGATTCCCGCCGACCACGAACTGGCCAAACGCCTGCACGATCTCGCCGGCGTGGCCATTGAGCAGGATGAGCCGAGTCGTGGCGACGTTCAGGGCAAGCCGGTACAAGGTTAAGAGCAAAAGTAGCGAGGGAAACGTCGAGAAGTCTAATGGCTGCCGCACGGTGAGCGTGATGAGCAGCACGAGGATGGTGGCGGCGAGGTTGAACGTCAGCAGGATGTCGAGCAGGAACGTCGGGAGCGGGACGAGAAACACCACCAGCAGCCCGAGCAGGGCCACCGACAGGATCAGCTCGCTCCGCCGGAGGGCGGGGCCGGGCGGTTGAGTCGGGTCGCTGGCCATCGGATTCCGTCCGTGCCGTGGTGCCGTTACGCCGACACCACAATGATGCTAGAACACCCGGGCGGCCGGGTCGGGGGCGTTTTTGCACCCGCGGCCGAAATCCCGATTCGATTTTTGCTAACCCCTCAACATTCCCGCGACCCCGGAGCTGGGACTTGGAGACAGGGGGACTTGGGGATTCAGGGATGTACAAAGCGTCGAGACGTTGGCCGGTCCCCTGTCCCACAGTCTCCAAGTCCCCCTGCCCCCAAGTCCTAAGTCCCCGCCCGGAGCCGATACACGAACGCTAGCACCTCCGCCACCGCGCGGAATAGTGGCCCCGGGATCGGCTGTCCCTCCTTGAGCCCGTACAGCGCCCGCGCCAGCACCGGCCGCTCGACCACGGGGATGCCGCGGTCGCGGGCCAGCTTCCTCACCCGCTTCGCAAACACCCCCGACCCGCGCGCCACCACCACCGGGGCGGCGTCGCGCTCGGCGTCGTAGCGGAGGGCGACGGCGTAGTGCGTCGGGTTCGTGACCACGACCGTCGCCGTCGGCACGGCCTTGAGCATTTTCTGGCGCAGCCGGTCGCGGCCGATCTGCCGGATTCTGGCCTTCAACTGCGGGTCGCCTTCCTCCTGCTTGAGTTCGTCCTTCAACTCCTGTTTGCTCATCCGCAGCGACTGCTCGAACCGCCGCCGCTGGTACAGGTAGTCGAGCACCGCCACCAGGGCGACCGCCGCCGACAGGTACGTCGCCAGCCGGACGACGAGCGCCCACGCCGCCAGCACCGACCCGCCGAGCCGGTCGCGGGCGAGCGACAGCACCACCCCGAACCGCGGCTCGATAACGACGTAGGCGACCACCGCCAGGGCCAGCACCTTGAGAACGGTCAGCAGCCCGCGGACGAGCGCCGCCACCGAGAACAGCCGGCCGACGCCGTTGACCGGGTTGAGCTTGTTGAAGTCGGGCGACAGCTTCTCGGTGTTGATCTCGAACCCGACCTGCGCGACCGCCGCGGCGACGCCGATGCCGAGCAGCACGGCGAACATCGGGGCGAGCGTGCCGAGGAGGCGCAGCACGAGCGCGGTGAGCATGTCGCGCACGTCCTCGGGCGTCAGGTCGGCGCGGTACGCGGTGGCGAGGTCGGTGCGGAACACGTCGGCCATCGTCGTGCCGACCGCGGGGCCGACGTTCCCGAGGGCGATGACGCCGGCGAGGAGGACGACCGACCCGACGAGCTCGGCGCTGAACGGCACCTGCCCCTGCCGGCGCGCCTCCTCGCGCCGGCGTGGGGTCGGGTCTTCGGTCTTTGACTCGGGGTCGACGTCTTCGGCCACGGGTCAACCTCCCAACAGTCGGGGGAGGTCGGTCCCGGACCGGGCGACGGAGGCGTGGATGGCGCCGACGAGTTCCGGGAGCAGGAACAGGCCGGCGACGAGCACCACCATCACCTGGAGCGTGAAGCCGATCGAGTAGACGTTCAACTGCGGGGCGGCGCGGGCCATCACCGCCAGCGTCACCGCCAACAGGAACAGGCACAGTGCCAGCGGGCCGGCGAGGAGCAATCCCATCTCGTAGGCGACGGCGAGGCCGTCCACCAGCGGCGCGGCCCGCGGCAGCGCCGTGCCGCCGAGCGGGAACAGGCCGAACGAGCCGTGCAGCGTCGCCAGCGCGACGTGGTGGAAGTCGCCGAGCAGGAACAGCAGCGCCGCGGCCGTCTCGAGCAGGTTCGTCAGTGCGCCGGCGGAGTCGCCGGTCGGCCCGACCTGCGGCGACACGTTCAGCCCGACCTGCTGCGTCACGAACTCGCCGGCGACCCGCGCCGGGATGAGGAACAGCCCGAACGCGAACCCCATCGCCGTGCCGAGCAGCGCCTCACGGACCAGCGCCACCCCGTAGCCGACCGAATCGAGCTCCGCCACCGCGGCGGCGAATTCCGGCCCCGCGCGCAAGCCGACGACGCCGACGTAGAACGCCGCGAGCGCGACCGCCAGCCCGGCGCGGACCGAGCGCGGGGTGCGGCCGGCGAACGGCGGCGCGACCGCGGCGAACGCCCCGACGCGGGCGAGGACGAGGCCGACGTAGACGGCGGTGGCGTTCACTCCCCGGCCCCCGCGGCGTACCCGATCATCCGCCGGGCGAACTCGACCGCCTGCTGGAGCGACACCCCGAGGGTGAGCACGATCGCCAGCCCGACGAGGACGATGCGCGGGACGTAGCTGAGCGTCTGGTCCTGGATGCTGGTGACCGTCTGGAAGATGCTGACGGCGAGCCCGACGACGAGGCTGACGAGCAGCGCCGGCATGGCGACGAGCAGCGACACCAGGAACAAGTCCTGGGTGATCTTGATGACCGTCTCGGTGCTCACCGCGCCTCCTTGCGGGTCGGGTCTTGTGCTCGGCCCCGGCGAACGGCCGGCACCCGCACCGCCGCGTCGGGTCCCGCGGACTCGACCCGACTTACGAAGGCGCTCCCCTACCCGTAGCTCGCCGCGACCGCGTGCGTCACCAGGTGCCAGCCGTCGGCCAGCACGAAGAGTAACACCTTGAACGGCGCCGAGATCGTCACCGGCGGCATCATCACCATGCCCATCGAGGTGAGCACGCTCGACACCACCAGGTCCACCATCAGGAACGGCAGGTAGACGCAGAAGCCCATAATGAACGCCGTCTTCAGCTCGCTGATGACGAACGCCGGCACCACGGTCAGGAACGGCGTCTGCTCCGGCTCCTGGATCTGCGTCTGGCCGGACAGGTGGATGAACAGGGCCAGGTCGCGCTTGCGGGTGTGGCGGAGCATCCAGCGCTTGTGAACGTCCGCCGCCTTCTGGAGCGCCTGGACCGTGTTGAGCTCCCGCCGCACGTGCGGCCGCAGCGCCTCGCGGTCGATTTCGGCGAACACCGGCTGCATGATGAACAGCGTCAGGAACATCGCCAGCCCGGTCAGCACCAGGTTCGGCGGCACCTGCTGCGTGCCGAGCCCCTGCCGCACGAACGACAGCACGATCACCACCCGCGTGAAGCAGGTGGTGGTCATCAGCGCGATCGGGATGAGCGCGGTGAGGCCGAGGACCAGCGCGGTCTGGACGGGCGGCGACAGGTTCTGGAGGTTCGCCGCGGCCGGGTCGGCGAACAGGTTGAGCAGGTCGGTCACAACCCGCCTCCGTGCGGGGTCGGCAAGCGGTTCGTGGGGAGTTCGGCGAGGATGCGGCTGAACAGCACCGTCGCCGCGTCCGCAGCCGCCGGCGCGGCCTCCGGCTCCTCCGGCTCCTCCGGCTCGCGGCGCGGCAGCTCGACCAGCGCCTTCACCCCGCCGGGGTCCGTCCCGACGAGCAGCCGCCGGTCGCCGGCGCGGACGTAGTGGAGGACGCAGCGGCCGTCGATGCGGAGCGCGGCGGCGACGGCCAGCGGCCCGGCGTCGGCCGCGGCGCGCTGACCGGCGTACCGCGCTGCAATCGCGCACATCCCGCCGGCGACGACGACCGCGGCGCCCATCTTCAGCAGCGCGGTACCCACGCCCGGGCCGCCGGGCGCGGCGGCGGGTTCGGCCGCGGCGGGGCCGGGTGAGTCGGCGAACAGGCGGGGGAGGCCGAAGCCGAGGGCGACGACGAGCACCCCGCCGCCGATGAGGGCCGGGTGCGGCCGCCAGACCGGCGGCGCCGGGGCGGGCGTGGCGGGCATCCGTGCCCTCCGGGGGGTCAGGGGGTGGGCCGGGTCGGTGGTAGGTTCGCCGGCGCGCCGGCCGGGGTGGGGCCGCCCCCGGGCGTCGGGTTGAACTGCCGCATCCGGCCGAGGAGCTGGGCCGCGAGGCTCGTGTCGCCGAACTCGCCGAGGATGCGCGCGGCCTGCCGCTCCTTCATCTGCCCCAGTACCCGTGCGACGGTGTCCATCTTCCCGCCGTCGGTCATCTGGCGGAGGATCGGGGCGGCCACCTCGGGCGCCATGGCCTCGTACAGACGCACCATCGTGTCGATGTGCTTCTTCTCGGCCGCGTCGGCCTCGGCCTTCGCCCGCTCGACATCGGCCGGCGCCTTGGGGGAGGCCGTCGTCTCGGCCACGCGGGTCGCCGCCGCTTTCAGCTCCTCGGCGGCCTTCCGCATCAGGGCGTCCACCGCCTCGCGCTCGGACTTCAGGTCGCCGACCACGAGTTCCAGCTGCGCCGCCCGCCGCTCCAGTCGGTCCTCGCGGGCGCGGAGCGAGGCGAGCGCGCCCGGCTCGGCGCCGGACGGCGTCACCGCGTCGGGCGACTTCGCCACCTTCCCCTCGGTCGGCTCCTTCTCGGCGGTGCGCTCGGGCTCCTTGTCCTTCCCCTTCTTCGGGGGCGTCTGGTCCTCTTTGTCCTTGTTGGCGCCCGTCGCCTCGGTCTGCGGCTGGCGCGACTGGTACAGCCACACCGACAGCGCGGCGGACACCGAGAACAGGGTGACGGCGACGAGGCCGACCTGCACGAGGAACTTCATGTCGCGGCCCCCGCGTCGGTAGCGCCCTCGGCCTCGCGCTGGGCGGCCATCCAGCGGCGCAGCCCGACCTCGTCGAGCCGGTCCTGGTCGGCCGCCTTGGCCTCCTGCCGCCACTTGTCCCACTGCTGCTGGCGGAGGGTCGAAAGCGCCTCCACCTCGGTGGCGAGGGTGGCACGCTCCTGCGCCGCCGCGGCGAGCTTCTCGTCGGCGGCGGCGACTGCCTCCTCGCCGGCATGGATCGACCGGCCGAGCCGCTCGGACAGGTCGGACGCCGACGCCCACTGGGTCGGCGTCATGGCCCGGCCGACGGCGGCGGCGTACTGGTCGGCGACGCGGTCGAGCTGGGCGCGGAGGTCGGCGAGCCGGGCGCGGGCCTGGTCGGCGGCGTCGCGGGCGCGCTGCTGCTCCAGCTCGGCGAGCCGTTCGAGCTGCTTTTTGACCTTCAGCAGCCGGTCCAGGGAGAACTCGAAGCGTTTCACGGCCGTCCCTCCGCGGCAGCGGGGGTTATGGCGACGGGCCGCGGACGGGTCAAGACGAACGTCCGCGGCAGGCGAGTGATTCTAGGACACGCGGGGAAGAGGGGCGGAGCGGAGTCTTGGCGACGGCCGGCGCGAGCCGGCCAACGTAGCCGGCCGACGTAGCCGGCACACTCCGTGTGCCGGCTACGTCGGCCATCCCGGGGGGGTGGGCAGGCAACGGGGCGGGTAGACTGGGGGTGAGGTGTCGGGTGTGGCCCCACCGACTCCGCCGCGGCCCGGACCGCGGCCGAGGTATAAGGATTCGGCGCACACACCCGGACTGTGACTTCCTCCCCAGTCCGTTTGCCGCGCGGGATGCACTGTTATGGTGCGTCCGCGGGGGCGGT
>JAFKFQ010000224.1 GCA_017308215.1 bacterium
GCCACCGAGCTGGAGGCGGCCCGACTGACGGCGGTAGCCGAGATCGAGTTCGCCGCGCTCCCCTGCGTGGCCTGGGCGGCGTGCCGCGGGGTCGCCCTCGACCGCGGGGCGTGGCAGGCGCTGGCGGTCGAGGCGGACGCCGAGCGGGCCCGGCTGCGGGAAGCGCTCGACGCGGCGGCCCCGGACGGGGCGACGCTGTTCGGCACCCGCAACTGGGACAGCCCGGACGACGTGAAGGCCGCGCTGGCCGCCGTCGGCGTCGAGCTCGAGGCGACCGACGACGACGCTCTGGCCGCCGTCGCCCACCCGCTCGCCGAACGGATTCGGGACTACCGGTCGGTGGCGCGGCTGGCCACCACCTACGGCCGGGACTGGCTCCGCCACGTCGCCCCCGACGGCCGGGTGTACGCGACGTGGAAGCAAATCGGCGCTGGCGCCAGTGGCCGCATGTCGTGCAAGGGGCCGAACCTCCAGCAGCTCCCGCGCGACGAGGCGGCCGCCCGGCAGTGCGACCTGTCCGAGCGGACGGTGTACACCCGGCTCAAGGACCCCGACTTCCAGCGGCGGGTCAAGCAGGTCCGCACCGACATGGTCCGCCGGTCGGCCGGGCTCCTGTCGGCGGCCTCGGGGGAGGCGGTGCGGACGCTCCTGGCGCTGATCGGACGCTCCTGGCGCTGATGAAGGACGCCGCCCCGCCGGCCGTCCGGCTGGGGGCGGCGAAGGCGGTGCTGGAGCTCGGGATGAGGATCCGCGAGCTGGCCGAGCTGGAGGCCGAGGTCCGCGAGCTGGAGGCGAAGGTGAACGCCCTCAAGGCGGCCCCCGGCGGGAGGCAGTGGTGACCCGTCGTCGCGCGGCCCGGGCGCGGGTCGGGCGGGTGGCGGCGGCGGTCGCGGCCGGGCTGTCGGCCCCGGCGTCGGACGCCGCCTGGGTGGCCGCCTTCGCGGCGGCCGCGGGCGACCCCCGGATCGCCCGGGAACCCGACTTCCCCCGGGCCGTCGATGCCCTCCGGGCTGCGGTGGCGGCCGACCCGCTCGGCCCGCCGCCGGGGTGGTTCGAGCCCGCCCGCGACCCGGTCGAGCGGTTCTTCGCGTGGTGCGGGGCCAACCCGCGGCCGGCGGTCGACGCCGCCCGGGCGTGGGCGGCCGAGCTCCTCCTCCGGGCGGTGGACGGCACCCCGCCCGTGACCGCCGCCGAGTTCGCAGAACTGGCGACGGGGGTGCGGGAGAACGCGGGGCGGCTGCGGGCGCGGGCGGACGCGGACGGGCTGGTGCCGGTGCCGGTCGGGGACGGGAGCGGGGCGGTGCTCGACGAGGTGTTGGCGAGGTTCGACCGCGGGCCGCGGTGGCCGGGCGCCGGAGAGGCGGCCGAGGTGGCCCGGCGCCTGCGGGCGCGGCACGGAGGGAGTCTGGGATGACCCGCGGGCGGCTGGCGCGGATCGGGCGGGTGCTGCTCCGGCCGACGGGATCGGCCGATGTCGCCCCGGTGCGGCTGCGCTCCCCCGCCGACGTGCTGACGCTCTTGGAGGCCGAGGCCGCCCGCGTCCGCGCCGACCCGACCGCTGACCCCGTCGCTCGGGCGCGGGCGGTGGGCGCACTCGCCCGGGTGGCGCTGGCCGCGGTCGAGGCCGACCAGGTGGTCGCCCGGGTGGCGGCACTCGAGGCCATTCTCGCCCGGAGGTGCCCGTCGTGACCGCCGCCACCTTGTCCCGCCACTACCCGTCGCTCCGACCGGACGAGCGGCTGGCCCTGATGCTGGCCGCGGCCGCCCGCGGGGACGACCTTGACCACGCCCGGCTGGTCGCCGCCGCCCCGCGGGTAACGTTCACCACCCTGGATACGTTCCCCCGCGCCCTCGCCTTCCGTGAGGTGCTCGACCGGTTCCGGGCCGAGCGGCTCGACCTGGCCGCCCGGTACTTCCACGCCCGGACGCTGGCCGCCGGGGCGGCCGGGCAGGTGCGTGCGCGGTTCGACGGGGTGGCTCGGGTGTACGCCTACCTCCTGCTCGCCTACCGGGACGGGTGGGCGCGGTTCTGCGAGGGGGCAGCGCTCCCGCCGGCCGGTGGGATGGACGAGCACCTGGTCGGCGGCGAGGTGCTCGCGGCGGCCGAGGGCGAGGCGGAGGATGACGGGGCCACCGGGGCGGCGGTGGGGGGAGTCTTCCGACGGGCGGGGGAGGTGCCACCCGGGCCACTGCGAACAGCCGCGTCGGTGGCGGCAGAGTTGGCAGAGACGTTTGCCGTCCGACTGGCGTGGTGGGACGGGGAGGGGCGATGACCGTGCGCTCGCAGGTGGACCGGCTCCGGTGGTCGGTCGGCAGCCCCCAGTCCTCCGGCGAACTCGACCTCGTCGTAGCAGTGCCGGTGGGGAGCGGGACGGCCGACCACTTGCCGCCGGGTGTTCACCTCAACGCCGATGGGCGGGTGGCGACGGTGGTGTTCGAGGGGGCGAGGCCGGGTCCGGCGGTGTTGGAAGAACTCGTTGCCCGGCTCACACTGCACGGGCTCAGAGTCCTGTCGCAGGTCGGATAGCCGCATCAAGCCCATCGCCGTCCGAGTCGGCCGCCCGGCTTGATCGACTCCGCAGAGCGCGGAGTCAAGGCCCGGTCCTTCTCGCCGCACCACAGGTTAACCTTCGGGATTTCGATTCCCCTTCTGGTACGGCAGGCGAACGCCAGCCACGGAGACCTCATCGGCCCGCAACACGTAGGCCGGCACGTCGTACCCGGCCTGGCCGGCGACGGTGGCGATGTCGTCCTGGTCCACGCCGTCGCCGGACACTCCGAACCCGCCTGAGAGTACCGCCAGTCCGCCGCCACCCGGCCGCACCTTGTAGAGCGGGGCGCTGCCGGGGAAGAACACGACGCCGTTCTGATTCAGCACGTTCCCTTCCTGGTGGAAATTCGTCCCCGGGTTGAACGCGTCGTGGCCGACCGCGCTGTCATAGGCCGACGCCGGCTGCGCCGGGCCGACGAGCTTTCCGGTGTTTGGGTCGGTGCCGGTGGTGTCGTCGTACAGTTGCGAAAGCGGCCCGGCCGGGCTCCCGTCGATCCCCTCCGGATAGCGCGCCAGGCTGAGGTAGCGGACCGTCCGGTTGGTGACCGCCGTTCCGGCCGGCACTCCCGCCACCTGGTCCTCCGGCTGGAGTTGGGTCGGATCGGCGTAGTACATGACGTTGCGGGCTTTCGCCACCGCCACGTCGATCGAGAACACTGTCGCGTCCGGGTCGCGGTACAGTCCGACGACGTTACCCTGCCGGTCGGTGACGGCGTACACGTATTTGGCCCGCTCCCCGAGCGGGAGCCGGATCGCGGCGCGGGTCGTCTGGGCCTGCGTGATGGCCTGCGTGATGATCCGCTCCACGTCGGCTTTCGTGATGCCGTCGCCGTCGTGCGGGGTGACCAGCCATCCGTCAGGGACGGGTTCCCCGTCCAGCAGGAACACGTCGTCACTGCTGCCCGCGATACCGTCGGCGCCGGGGTCGACCGACTGGTTTGTCCCGTCGTCCGGACTGCCGCGGCCTACCGTCGCCCCAACTTGGAGTACCCGCTCCGTCCCCTCCTTGGCCCCACCCTGGCCGAAGATGTCGAGCTGGATGCCGACCAAGTCGATCCGCCCCGTCGGGAGCCCGAATCCAGCTGGTAGCTCTGCCCCGTTCAGCGCGCCCTGTACCGGACTCGGCTCGATCCCGGCGGTCGCCGACACCACCGTCCCACCGACCGTCGCGTAGGCGATCCACTCGGCCTCTAGCGTCCGGTCCGGCTTCGATGGGTCGTAGGTGGTCGAGAGGGACGAGTTCTCCTCGGTGGCGAACCCGGTCTTCCCGGGGAAGAACACGCCGATCCCGCCGACCACCTGCCCGTTCTTGTAGATCGGGATGCCACCGGGCAGCGTGGCGATGCCGCGGCTCTGCGCCCCCGGTCGGATGCCGGACGAGTACCCGTACGAGTCCGGGGCGTACAGCTGCTGCCCGTCCGGGACGAACGCCGAGTCGATGTTGAACCGCTCGTCCAGCGGTACATCGTCCGCCGTCCCCTTGATCCGGTCGTCCCCCGGGTGAACGGACGAGTCGCGGTTGGTGTGCTCGATCTGGTACAGGTCCACCTGCGGGGTGAACGCGATCCCCGGCGGGAAGTGATTACCGGTATTCACCGGCGCCACGAAGCCGGGGCCGCGCTCGGTCGAGTTCGGGTCGGTGATGCTCGGGTTCGACTCGACCTCGCGCTCGGTGATCGTGCTCTGGCTGATGAACTGGACGGTGCGGCTCGTCAGTGGCGCCTGGTTGTTCGCGAAGAACGCCCCTGTGCGGGCCTTGGCGACGGCGCCGTCGATGGCGAATACGAGATTGTCCTCGCTCCCGGTGACTTCCTGGGAGACACCGCTCTCGACGCGCACCCCGAGGATGCGGCCGTTGCGGTCGACGACGGCGATGATCGCGTCCGAACTGGCCGATGCCGCGGCCGCCCGGCGGAGGAGGGCGCTCACCTCGTCGTCCGTGATGGTCTCGGTGACCGCCTCCGCCTGGGGACCGGAATCGAGCAGTTGTACGTCGCCGGCGTTCGGGAAGACCACGTCGTCGGGACGGACACGGATCAACTCGTTCTCGCCCTCGTTCCCGTTGAAGGTGCTCATCCCGCCGCCGGCAAACAGCGTGTCGTCGCCGCCGTCCCCGGTGAGCGCGTTCGCCCCGCCGCCGCCGACGAGCTTGTCATTCCCGGCCCCGCCCATCAGGTCGGCCGGCTGGGTAATCGACCGGTCCACCTTGACCACGTCGTTGCCGCCGTCGGCATCGACGACGATGTCGGTGACCGCGGACGACGGCGCGCGGCCGATCTCAGTCGCCCCGTCGTAGACGACCAGGTCGGCCCCGTTCTGAAAGACGGAGATGCGGTCGTCGCCCGTGGTCCCGGCCACGGTGAGCGTCGTCCCGGACAGCGCGGCGGTCGCTGGCATCTCGCGCGGTTCGAGCCGCTCGACGCAGAGCGAGCCGCCTTCCGGTGGCGAATCGGACACGTGTCTCCCTCCTGGAGCAACGATGAGTTCCTACACCGGCTCGTCCCAGCACGCCACCGAGTGCTGCGGTCATACTGATGGCGCCGTTTGGCCGAGTGGCCGTTCCTTCAGGCATTGCCGTGACGACAGCTCATCTCGGCGCGCGACGGATTCGCCAGTGAGGCGCCCTCGGATGCCCGTTGAATAATCAAGAACGGCCGGGCCGAGCGGGCGCAAGAAGAGAGTGGTCTGTCCCTCTTTCACTCCGTTTTCAGTGGCACCTTTGCATCTGGAAATGAAAAGCCCCGGCCGCCGCGCCTCGCAGCGCCCGCCAAGTGGTCCAAGTTTTGATTTCAGAGCAGAGGGTCGTCCGACGGATTCGGTGCTGCCAAGGATGCGAGCGCCGTTGAAACCCGCTCGACTGCTCAGGATTCGGGGAAAACCCAAACCAACGGGTGTCCGGAGCAAGAGTCCCACCATCTGGGGTCGGATCCACTCATCATCAGTGCGGGGAGCGCCCCCGCCGTCGCTCACAACCAGGGAGGGTGGAAGTGATGGTCAACGCACTAGCCCGGTCCGGCCCACTCCTGATCATGCACATCCCGAAGACGGCCGGCACTTCATTGCGGTGGGTTGCGGAGCAACAGTACCCGGGGAGCGAGTTCGAGACGCTCTACCCCTGCCACGCCCCCCAGATCGAGGCGTTCCTCGCCCGCCCGGCCCCGCCGGCCGCGGTCATCGGGCACTTCCGGTTCGGCCTGCACGCCCGCCTCGGGGTCGACTGTCGGTACGTCACGTTTCTCCGCGACCCGGTCGATCAGGTTGTCTCGCACTTCAACTACATCGTGGCCGGGCGTGACCCCGACAGCCGCGGGACGCTCGGGCCGGCCGACCGGCTGGAGGATTTCCTCGCCCACGACTGGGCGAGGAACCTCCAGACGCAGTTCGTCTGCGGCTGGTCGGCAGACCAGGTGGCGGCCGCCCCGCGGGCGGCCCTCGAGCGCGCGAAGCAGGTTCTTTCCACCCACTTCGTCGGCGTCGGTCTGGTCGAGTCGTTCGGCCGATCGCTCCGCAAGATGGCGCCACGGCTCGGGTGGCACTTCACGCACATTCCGCGGCTGAACCCGGCGCCGAACTCGGTTCGCGCGATCCGTCGCCGATCCCTCGGAGCGAGCGCGATACGCGAGATCGACGACGCGAACTCGTGCGACCGAGAGCTCTACGAGTACGTCCGTCGCCGGCACTGTGGCGAGACGTCAGTCGTCACGCTCTGGGCCGGACGGGCGGCGAGTGCCGCATCCTGGCTCACCGCCCATTTGCGGTGACCGCGGTATGCTCAGGGCCACGGAGTTCGGCAGACGGGGGCAGCAAATCCCATCGCACCCTGTGACACCTGGGCGTGTGGCGCGTCTTCGTCGATCCTTCGAGGGGCATCGCTACGCCACGTGCCGGCAGTATCTGCCTGCCTGCCGGGTGTGCGGTCAGAAAACGAACCGAAGTGCGCCCGCTTTCCCACGCGGCGCGCAATCACTCCCGGGCGGCGCGCGTGGGGGCTCTTAATCGAGGTTTAATCGGAGGGCGGGTATCGATTAGAGTTGACGCGGTATCGACCGGGAGTTCTCATCCGCCGGCACGGCTGCCAGGGACTGGCACCCCGAGCCAGGATTCCCCGGTGGTGGCCTTCTTGCGGACAACGCCCGTATGCCGTTCTCTCACGCAAGCTGGCTGACCCTTGAGTCGGTCGATGACAGGATCGTACCCGCCCCCATCAGTCCGGCGTTTGACCTCACCCCGATCCAGCTGTTCACCGCGGCCCTCGTGAGACACGACTCCCTCGGCAACGGTGAGTTCCGAGACCGTCCGGCGCCGACAGCGGAGTCGCGCGTGCCTGGTGTCGGCGACCTTCCTCTGCGGGCCGGCTACGGCGGCACCGGGCTCGAGCCCGGCATCGCCCGAGAGAGGCTCGAGCAACTGCTGACTTCCCGGGAGGCGAGGATTCTGATCGCCCCGCCGGATGGCCCCAGGTTGATCGGGGATACAGCCGGCTCGCTCCCGCCTCCCGTTTTTGGCAACCCGGGCGAAGCCCCCGCGCCGTGGGTCGCGCTTGCCCGCCACGCACTGCTTCGACTCCGTGGCGAGCTGGGACGATTCGCCCCCGACACCGACGAGGAGCCCGTGGCGCCGTGGTGGACGGCCCCCGTTGCCGTCACCCCCGGCGTCGTCCCACGACCCGCCACCGAAGCTCCGTCCGGGGCCGAGCCCTTCCGCGAGCAGTATGCAAACCCCGCGCAGGCGATGATCGCGGACACCGGTCCCCGCACCGAGCCGGTGATCGAGCCGCTCCCGGCGCCGGGCGTCGTTGACCCGCCGGCCGAGAGGCAAACGCCGGCCGAGGTCGTTGACACGATTCCCGCGGAGACGATTTCCGTCGAGGTTCCGGCGCTCGACCCGCTCCTCGGGCTCCTCCCGGTCGACGTGTCGGCCATCGGGCACGAAGCCCGGGCGCTCCTCGACCACGTCGCCGCGCTGCAGGTTGTCGGCGTCGAGGAGTGGCTCGGGACGGACAAGTTCGGGTGGCTCGTCGGGGCCGCCGCGGCCGCGGGCGGGACCGTCCAGGCGGTCCGGATGTACCGCACCCGCGGCCGGGCCTCGCACGAAGCGCCGACCACGCACTTCGTCCTCGGCAGGTGGGAGGGAGACGTTGGTACCGACCGGTGACGAGCTCGTCGAACGGCTGGCCCGGGGCGAACCCGACGCCGTCGCCGCCCTGCACGCGGCCTACGCCCCGTACCTCCGCGCGGTCGTGCACCGGCAACTCGCCGACCAACTGCGGGCGAAATTCGACACGTCCGACGTGCTCCAGTCCGTCTGGGTCCAGCTCCTCCGTCAGCTCGGTCGGGACGGGTGGAAGCCCACCTCGGAGGGAGAACTCCGCGCGCTGCTGGTGACCATCGCCCGCCGGCGGCTCGCGAACCGCGCCCGCCGCCACGCCCGGAGCCTCGCCGCGGAGCGGCCCGCCGAGGGCGGCTGGGAGGCGGTCCCGGACGTCCCCCGGGCCCGCCCGAGCCAGCTCGCCCAGGCCGACGAACTCTGGGACCACCTGCTCACCGCCTGCCCCGCCGAACACCGGGGGGTGCTGACCCTCCGCCGGGACGGGCTGACCATGGACGAGATCGCGGCCCGGACCGGGCTCCACGAGGGGAGTGTCCGCCGCATCCTCCGCCGGTTGTACTGCGACCTGGCGGTCCGGGGCGATTCGGCCGCGCCGAACCCGGCCGCCGGGGACGAGTCCGCGACATGACCGTGGTGGCGCCGGATCCCCCTCCCCTCCTCCCTGCACCCGACACGGACGTGTTGCGGGCCGCCGTGGAGCGGTGCGCCGACGAGATGGTCTCCCGGTGGAAGGCCGGGGAGAGGCCGTCCGCCGAGACCTACTACGCACGGTACCCCGGCCTCCGAAGCCACCCCGCTCTGGCTCTCGAGTTGGTGGCGGAGGAGATCGCACTCCGGGCGGTGTACGGGCCGCCCGCGACGCGGAGCGAACTGGCCCGCCGCTTTCCCGAGTGGGCCGCCCAGGCGCAGGCGGTCTTCGACTACCACCAGGCGCTCGCCCCTCTGGTCCACGAGCCGCGGTTTCCGGAACCGGGAGAGGTGCTGGGCGAGTTCCACATCGGCCCCGAGCTCGGGCGCGGCGCCAACGGCCGGGTGTACCTCGCGACCCAGCCCGACCTCGGCGACCGGCCGGTGGTGGTGAAGTTCGCCCCGGACGACGGCGGGGAGCACCTGTCGCTGGCTCGGCTCCAGCACACCCACATCGTCCCGCTGTATTCGGCCCACGACTTCCCGGAGCGGGGGCTGCGGGGGCTCTGCCTCCCCTACTTCGGCGGCGCGACCCTCGCGGACCTCCTCGCGCGGGTGGACCGCGACCCGACGGGGCCGCTCACGGGCCGGTCCCTGTCGGCCGCCCTCGGCACGCAGACGCAGCCGAGCGCCCAGTCGTCTCGAGGCCCCGCTCGGGGGATCCTCGAGGCGGCGACCCTGTCGGGGGCACTCTGCTGGATCGGGGCGTGCCTCGCCGACGCCCTGCAGTACGCCCACGAGCGCGGGGTATTACACCTCGACCTGAAGCCGTCGAACGTGCTCCTCGCCGCCGACGGCGTGCCGATGCTCCTCGACTTCCACCTGGCGCGTCCCCCGCTCCGGGCCGCCGACCCCCCGCCGCTCTGGGTGGGTGGAACCCCCGAGTACATGCCGCCGGAGCAGGATGCGCTGCTCCGGGCCGTGAGGGACGTCGCCCCGGTGCCCGCCGACGTCGACCCGAGGGCCGACGTCTTTGCCCTCGGTCGGCTCCTTTCGGAGGCCCTCGCCCGCGTCCCCCGCGAGGTGACGCCGGGGCTCGCCGCCGTCCTCGCGCGGGCGACCGCCCCCTCCGCCGCCGACCGCTATCCGTCGGCCGCCGCGTTCGGTGCGGACCTCCGGCGTCACCTCTCCGATCAGCCGTTGGCCGGGGTTCGCAACCGGAGCGTCCGGGAGCGGTGGTCGAAGTGGCGGCGGCGGCGGCCGCACGCACCCGCCTTCGTCCTGCTCCTGGCCGTCCTCGGGGGCACGGCCGCGGCGCTCGTGTGGGCCGGGTGGCGGCAACTGGACCGAGCCCGGGTGGCCCTACAGACCGGCGAGTCCCACCTCGACCACGGGCGGTACCTCGCCGCCGCCGAGGCGGCCCGGCAAGGGGAGTCGGCCCTCGACGGACTTCCCCTGCAGCCACCCCTCCTGACTCGATTACGGGTCGTCCGGGAGAAGTCCGAGCGCGGGCTCGTCGCGGCCGAACTCCATCAGTTCGCGGAAAAGATCCGGCCCCTGTACGCGGTCGTGAGCGTCCCGGCCGGCGACGCCCGGGTGGTCGCCGGCCAGTGCCGGCGTCTGTGGGAGCGGCGGGAGACGATTGCCCAGGCGGCAACCGGTCCCGCCGGCGACCGGGACGGGGCCTGGCGCACCGACCTGCTCGACGTGGGCGTCATCACCGCCCTGCTCGAATCCGCGGCCGCACCCTCGACGGACGGCGGCGCGGGACTCCGCCGCGCGCTCGTCACGCTGGACGAAGCCGAGGCCACCCTCGGTCCGAGCGGCGTGCTCTACCTGGAGCGGGCGCGGGTCGCCCGCGCGCTCGGCCTCGACGCGGTGGCGGAGGGCGCGGTGCGACGGGCGGCCGAAACCCCGCCGCGGACGGCGTGGGAACACCTGGCCGCAGCCAGATCTCACCTGGGCGACGGGGACGCGGCCCGGGCGGCCGCCGAGGTCGAGCGCTGCCTCGCCACCGACCCGGGATCGTTCTGGGGCAACTACTATCTGGGGCTCTGCAGCCTCCGGCTCAACCGGCCGGTGCCCGCGGTGGCCGCCTTCTCCGCCTGCGCCGCCCGGGCTCCCGACAGTGCGTGGTGCGTCTTCAACCGAGGGCTGGCGTTCGCACAGGCCGGAGACCCCGACCGGGCGGTTGCGGACTTCGACCGGGCGCTGGTGCTAGACCCCTCCCTCACCGCCGCGCTCATCGGCCGCGCGGCGGCACATCAGGTCGCCGGCCGGACGGCGGACGCTCTTTCCGACCTGAACCAAGCCGAGTCGCGCGGCGTCCCCCGCGCCGAGGTCCGATACCGCCAGGGGCACACCCTCCTCCTGGCGGGCGACCGCTCGGCCGCTGCCACGCGGCTCCGAGAGTCACTCGCCGCCGACCCGACGTACCAAGCCGCCCGGGAACTTCTCACCCGGATCGACCCGGCGCCGTAGCCCTCTCGCCGCGACAACCACGCGTCTGTGGCCGGGTGCGGTCGCCCACGGCCTAACAGCTCGCTCTCCCTCCCGGCTCGCACGACGCGCACGGGGAGATCCCCCGCCCGACTACTCAAACGCCTTGTGTCGCCGGGGTGTCTCGGCGCTGGCCGCGTGTCGACGCGGTCGACGTCGGAGCGCTCGGTCGGCCTCCGCGACCCGCACGCAAACCTCTCTCAGGAAGAAGGACGAGATGCTCGTGATCACCGGCACGGGGCGGTCGGGAACTACCGTGCTTGCCGCCCTGTGTCAGCGCCTGGGGTTCGACCCGGGTGGCGCGTACGTCGCCGGGATCAACGCCGGACTGGAGGATCCTGAGGTCGTTGCGATCAACGAGGACATCCTGCGACCCGGCGGCGGAGAGCGGGGTCACAACCAGATCCTCTCCGTTCGCCGGGACGTCATCAAGGACCCACGGTTCATCCTCGCCCGCGGGACCGCCCTGCGCACTTGGTGGCGCGAGCGGCAAGACTTGCGCGTCGTGTTGACCACCCGCGACCCGAGTGCGGTCGTCAGCTCGCGCCAGGCGCACCCTCACTGGTTCGGCCCGGTCGCGGACGGGACGGCACAGGCACTCGAAGAGGATATCGCCGCGACGGTCGGTCTGATGGCGAACCTCGGCGTCCCGTTCTGCTGCCTGCGCTTCCCGGACTTTCTCGCCCACCCGGGGCACGTCCTGACCGCCCTACGGTTCGGCGGCTTGTCGTTCCGGGACGGTCGGGCGTATCGGCACTGGCGACGGCTGGTCGACTTCTCCAAAGTCCGGCACAGCCCACCGCCGGACGGCGGTGGCCGACGTCGCTCCGAACGATTTCCCTTCATCGGGTGGCTGACCGGGTCGGGCGGTCGACGTCCGCCTCAATCCCGCGGCGCGAGGCTGTGACCGAGGCCCCCTTCGCAGTATCAGCCACCGGCCACGAACTCATCCCGATCGGACTCCGCGCGTGACGATGAGAGAAAGGTTCCGCTCTCATCGCCGCGGCGTTACGGCTCGGCCCGACCGTTCCAGGCGGGCGAGAATTTCGGCCGGGTCACATCTCCCGCACCGCACCGCGGCCGTTCCGTCCGCGCCGCCCCGTTAGCCCAACTCGCGCTTCCACTTCTGGCCGCCGGACACAATTTCCCGCGCCCGCCCGTCCGCGTGCCCCGCAATTACACATGAGCACCGCGCGGCTACGCGCTTCGCTCCCTATCTGGAATCCGCCGATGACGCCGTCCTGGTGGCAGTCGCTCGTTTTGCGCCGGATGACCCCGGCGGCGCGTCGGGGCCGACGCTCCCCCCTCCGGTGCGAAGCACTCGAAACGCGGGACACGCCGGCCGGCCTCGTCGCCGTCGGCGCGGGCCCCGGGGCCGCCCCGGTGGTCACGGTCTACGACGCCGACACCCACGCGCAGCAGTTCACCATCACCGCGTACGACTCCGCGTTCACCGGCGGCGTGACCGTCGCGGTCGGCGACGTGAACGGGGACGGCACCGCCGACGTGATCACCGCGGCCGGGGCCGGCGGCGGGCCGGCCGTGAACGTCTACAGCGGCACGGACGGGACCTTCCTCAAGAGCTTCACGGTCGGCGACGACTCCGCCACCGCAGGTGTCAGCGTCGCGGCCGCGGACTTCGACGGGGACGGGGCGGCCGACATCGTCGTCGGGTCCATGCGGAACGGGCAGCCGCTCGTCCAGGTGCTCCGCTACTCCGACGGGACGGCGATCCAGGGGTTCACGCCGTTCGAGGGCGCGTCCGCGGTCAACGTCGCCGCGGGCGACGTCAACGGCGACGGGACGCCGGACGTGGTGGCCGCGGCCGGTGCCGGCGGCGGGCCGCGGGTGATGGAGCACGTTTACGTTCGAGGCGTCGTTCACGGGCGGCGTGCTGGTCTCGGCCGCGGACGTGGACGGCGACGGGTGCGCGGACGTGATCACCTCGGCCGGGACCGGCGGCGGGCCGCGGGTCCAGGTGTTCAGCGGCCGTACCTCGGGCGTGCTTCAGAACTTTTTCGCCTACGGCGACGAGTTGCGCGACGGGGTCCGGGCCTACGCCTACGACCCCGACGGGGACGGGACGCCCGACCTGGTGACCGTCGAGGGGACGGGCCAGTCGGGCCAGATGAAGGCATTCAACGCCACCACACTGGCGGAGCTGAGCGCACCGGGGTTCGCGGGCCTGCCGGTCGGAGCCGCGTCCTCCTCGGGGACCGATTCGGTCGCCCCGTCCGTGGCCGTCATCACCACGGCGACGAGCCCGACACGGTCCGCGCCGATCACGTTCACCGCCACATTCAGCGAGGCGGTGACCGGGTTCGCCGCGAGCGGAGTGTCCGTCGAGAACGGGACGGTCGGCACCGTCACTGCCGTCGACACCACGACGTTCACGTTCGAAGTCACCCCGACCGGGGACGGTGCCGTCACCGTCTCCGTCCTCGCGGGCGCCGCGACCGACGCGGCCGGGAACGCCAACACCGCCTCGACGGCGGTGGCGGTCGACTACGACACCACGGCCCCGGTGGTCACCGCCTCCCCGCTGGCCACGACGAGCGGCACCCCGACGCTCTCGGGAACGGTCGACGACTCCGGTGCGACCGTCAGCGTCGCCGTCGGCGGCCAGACGGTCGCCGCGACCGTCTCGGGGACGACCTGGACCGCCGCCCTCCCGTCGGCCCTGGCCGACGGCACCTACGACATCGCCGTGACCGCCACCGACGCCGCGGGGAACACGGGCTCGGCCACCTCGACCGGCGGGCTGGTGATCGACGCCACCGCCCCGACGGCGGCGCTGACGTCCGCCGCACCCGACCCGGCGACGACCAACCCGATTTCGGTAACGGTTACCTTCAGCGAGGCCGTCACCGGGTTCGACGTCAGTGACCTGATGACCACCAACGCGTCGGTGACCAACTTCGTGGCCGTGGACGCCCAGACCTACACCTTCGACCTCGTCCCCGCCGGCGACGGGACCGTGAGCGTGCTGGTCGTCGGCGGCGCGGCCGCGGACGCCGCCGGGAACATCAGCCTGACCTCGCCCGCCCTGACCCGCACCTACACCGGCCCCGTCACCACGGCCGCGATCACCACCAGCACCACCAGCCCGACGAACGCCGCGACCGCCCCGGTCACGGTCACCTTCAGCGGCGACGTCACGGGGTTCGACGCCTCCGACGTCGTGGTCACGAACGGGACGGTGGCGAACTTCACCGCGGCCGGCGGGGGTGTTTACACCTTCGACGTCGCCCCGACGGCCGACGGCCCGGTCACGGTCTCGGTCCCCGCCGGCGCCGCGAGCGACGCGACCGGGGCGCCGACCGCGGCCGCCGCGTCGCTCGCCATCACCTTCGACCACACCGCCCCGTCGGTATCCGCCAACCCGCTGACGGCGACCACCGGCACCCCGACGTTGACCGGGTCCGTGGACGACCCGGCGGCCACGGTGACGGTGACGGTCGGCGGGTTCACCATCACCGCGACCGTCTCGGGGACGACCTGGACCGCCGCCCTCCCGTCGGCCCTGGCCGACGGCACCTACGACATCACCGTGACCGCCACCGACGCCGCGGGGAACCCGGCCTCGGCCACCTCCGCCGGGGGGTTGGTGATCGACACGACTGCCCCGGCGGCCGCGCTCGCGTCGATCGAACCGGACACGACGGCCGCGAACCCCATCGCGGTCACGGTGACGTTCAGTGAGTCCGTCGTCGGCTTCGACGCCTCGGACCTTGCCGTGACCAACGGGACCGTGATCAACTTCGCGGCGGTCGACGGCACCACCTACACGTTCGACGTGGTCCCGGCCGGGGGCGGCGTGGTGACGGTCTCGGTTCCGGCGGCGGCCGTACACGACCCGGCCGGCAATCCGAACCCGGCGTCCGATGTCCTCAGCCGGACCTTCGCGGGGTCGGTGGCCACGGCCGCCCTGTCGACCCCGGCGTCCAACCCGTCGAATGCCGACGCGATCCCGGTCACCGTGACGTTCAGCGACGACGTGACCGGGTTCGACGCGACCGACCTGTCGGTCACCAACGGGACGGTGACGAACTTCGTGTCGGTCGACGCCCGGACGTATACCGCCGACGTTGCCCCGGCCGGGGACGGGGCCGTGGCTGTCTCGATCGCCGCCGGGGCCGCGGTCGACGGGGCGGGAGGGCCGACCGCCGCAGTCGCGGCGATCACGGTCACGTCCGACCGCACCGCGCCGACCGCGGTCGTGACCACGGCCGGCTCGACGAATACGGTGCCGGTGACGTTCACTATCACCTTCAGCGAGGACATTTCCGGCTTTGACGAGACGGGCATCGTCGTCGCCAACGGCACGCTCGACACCCTGTCGCCGGTCGACGGACGGACGTTCACGGCGACCGTCACCCCGGCCGGGGACGGCACGGTCACCTTGACGGTCCTGGCCGGGAGCGCCGCGGACGCCGCCGGGAACGCGGTCGCCGTCGACGTTTCGGGGAGCGCCGCCTTCGACACCACCGGCCCGACGGCGGTCGTCAGCTCGGCCGCCACCGACCCGACGACGTCCTCGCCAATCGTGTTCGTCGTGACCTTCAGCGAGAACGTGACCGGCTTCGACGCGAGCGACCTGACGGTCACGAACGGCACGGCGTCAGGCTTCACGGCATTGAATGGTAGCACCTACAGCTTCTCCGTCACCCCGACTGCTACGGGGGCGGTCACGGTGAGCGTCATGGCGGGCGTGACGACGGACGCCGTCGGGAACCCCAACACCGCCGCCGACCCCGTCAGCCGGACGTTCGAGGCCGCCGCGACCACCGACGCGTCGGGCATGACCGCCACCATGCCGGACGCCGCCGCCGCGGAATGGCAGCCCCACGCCGACGGACTCAAGATCTGGGACGTCCAGACCGGGACGGGGGCGGCGGTCACGGCGTCCTCGAGCGTCGAGGTTTACTACTCGGGCTGGCTCGCCAGCGACGGAACCGAGTTCGACTCGAATCGAACGGACTCCACGCCGGTCTCGTTCGACCTCGCCAACCTGATCGCCGGGTGGCAGGAGGGGCTGGTCGGGATGCAGCCGGGCGGGATTCGCCGGCTCTACGTCCCGGCCGCGCTCGGGTACGGCTCGGGGGGGGCGGGCAGCATCCCCGCGAACGCCGACCTCGTCTTTGAGATCAAACTCATCTCCACCACCTGACCCGGGCTGCCCCGGCCGGCAAGTTGTCTTCGGTCGGGGCGATCAGGTGATGGCTGTCGACAAACGAACCCGACGTGGCGATCAGCACAGCGGTGGGCAGAGCCCAC
>JAFKFQ010000340.1 GCA_017308215.1 bacterium
CCGCACCCGGGCCAGGAACCGGGCGCCATCCATCCCCGGCATCCGCATGTCGGAGACGACGACGGCGAACGGGCCGCGGGCCTCCAGGGCGGCGAGCCCCTCGGCCCCGCCGGGAGCGGTCTCGAGCGCGTACCGCTTCCGCAACTGCCGCTCGAACCCGGCGAGCACGTTCGGCTCGTCGTCCACGAAGAGGATCTTCTCGCTCACACCGCCCCCGGGGCGTCGGCCGCCCGTGCGTGGAACTCCCCCCAGGCCGCAAGCCGGTCGGCCAGACCGAGCCGGGCGAGGTACGCGGCGTCGGGCGGGCCGCCCTCGCCCGGCGCCAGGAGCGCCTCGGCCGCGTGGAGGGCGGTGAGCGGGCCGAACGCGCCGGCCGGGCACCCGCCCGGCGTGTGGTGCCAGGCGACGGCCTCGACCACGGGGTTGGGTAGCCCCCACAGCCCGAGCAGGTACGCGCCGACGTCGGCGTGGGTCGCCCCGAACACCGCCCGCTCGGCGTCGGCGACCGACAGCCGGTCGGCGCGGGCCAGCCGGAACACGTCGCGGTACTGGCCCGGCTGCTGGCTGGCGAGCGTGAGCCGGCCGACGTCGTGGAGCAGGCCGACGAGGGTCGCGTCGGCGGCCGCCGCACGCCCCGCCTCGGCGTGCGCGATCTTCCCGGCCAGCGCGGCGACCGCGCGGCTGTGGTCCCACAGGTCGTCGATCGAGTCGGGGCGGAGCGGCGCCGGGTCGTAGCGCGCCAGGGCGTCCGAGACGAGGACCAGTGCCTTCGTCGCGTCCGACCCCAGCGCCTGGACGGCCTGGGCCGGGCTGGTCGTCGGCTTGCGCAGGCCCAGGAGGGATGAGTTCGCCATCTGCATCAGCTTCGCGGACGTCCCCGGGTCGCGGGCGACGAGGTCGCCGATCACGGTGAGCGAGCCGTCCGGGTTCTCCAGCTCGGCGAGGATCTGGTCGTACAGCGCCGGCGGGGTCGGGACGACGCCGAGCTGCCCGACCAAACCGGCCAGGGCGGGACTGTGGAGCAGTTCCTGAAGGGCGCAGGCCCGGCGGACGGCGTCCCGCAGCGCTTCGGGGTCGCACGGCTTGGCGAACACCCGGTGCGCCAGCCGCACGAGCCGGAGCATCGCCTCGCGGGTGCACTGGCCGGTCAGCACGACCCGGACCGTGTGCGGGTGGCGCCGGCGGACCTCGGCGAGGAGGGCGTCCCCGTCCATCCCCGGCATCCGCATGTCGGTCACGAGCACGTCGGCCGGCTCGGCCGCGAGCAGCGTCAGTGCCTCGGCCCCGCCGGGGGCGAACCGCATGTCCCACTCGCCGCGCAGCGGCCGGAGCGTCCGGCGCAGCCCGTCGAGCACGTTCGGCTCGTCGTCCACGAACAGCACCCGCCGCACCATCACGCCCCCCCCAGACCCGCCGGAAGCCGGCGCTGCGTGCCCACCACCTTGACCACCTCGGACCGGGTGAGCCGGTCACCCCCGGCCGGGAGCCGGACGACGAACGTGGTCCCCTTGCCGACTTCCGTCTCGAACGTGATCGCCCCGCCGTGGCGCTTGACGACCGCCGCGTGCGCGATGGCGAGCCCCTGGCCGGTCCCCTGGCCGACCGGCTTGGTGGTGAAGAACGGGTCGAAGACCCGCCCGCGGACGTCCTCGGGGATGCCGCAGCCGGTGTCCGCGACGCACACCTCGACCAGGTTCCCGGCGCAGCGGGTGGAGATCGTGATCGTCCCCTTCCGCCCGTCCCCGCCCGGGGCGGCGGCGACCGCGTGGGCGGCGTTGACAAGCAGGTTGAGGAACACCTGGTTCAGCTCGCCCGCCAGCCCCGGGATCGGGGGGAGGTCGGGGGCGAGGTCGAGGGCC
>JAFKFQ010000341.1 GCA_017308215.1 bacterium
GCCCTGGCCCAGGGGGTTCTTCGCACCATGTACCTTCGGAAACTCCGGTTCGTTCCGCTCGTCGGCGGCGCGGCCGCGGTGCTGGCCGCCGGCGTGCTCGCCGCGCAACCGCCCGCCCCACCGCCGCTGTCGCTCGTTGTCGCGGTCCTACCGCAAGCCCTACCGCCGGCCGCGCCGGCGCTGACGGCGGTGCCCGGGCCGAACCGACTGGTGGTGTGGCGCAAACGGGAACTCGTGTCACTCGATCCGGACGGGAAGAACGAGAAGGTCGCGTTCCCCTCCGAGTTCGGGGGCAAGTTCAACCCGTACTCGTTCGCCGTGTCCCCGGACGGCAAGCAGGTGGCGTCCGTGTTACTCCGCTACACCGACAGGGACGCCAGCGCGCCGCCGCCTTCCCGGCTGCACATCTGTGCGATCGGTACAGGCGCGGGTGCCGCCGCCGAACTCGGCGAGGACAGCAACGCCGTGAACGCGACGTGGTCCGGGGACGGGAAGCAACTGGCCGTCTGCACGTACAACCAGCACGAAACCCTGAACGAGTTGAAGACGAAGACCGTGATCTACACGCCCGCGACGAAGGCACGCACCCCGGTGAACCTGCCGGACGACCACATCCTCGCCGACTGGTCGCGCGACGGCCGGCACTTCCTCACGATCGCCCTCGTCGGTCCGCGGCCGGATTATCTGGCCCCCGAGGGGGAGTCACTGACCGCTGAACTGTGGGTGATGAACCGCGATGGCACGCCCGGGAGGCGGCTGATCCGTTCCGGCGTGATCGCAGGTACGGCGGGACGGTTCTCGCCGGACGGCCAGCACGTGCTGGCGCTCGAGGTGAAGGCACCGCCGGCCGAGACGCAGCAGGAGAAGGCTGACCGCGAGGACCGCGGAGCGGCCCGGCCGTTGCCACCGCCGGCGCTGGCCGTCTACAACGTGGCGACCGGGAAGGCAGCGCCGGTGAAGGACGTGCCGCCGAACGCCGATATCCAGGGCTTCTGCTGGGCGGCGGGCGGGAAGCAGATCGCTTACGTGTGGCGGGAGCGGCACGCGCCTGAGGCGGACCCGATGACCGAGACGACGACGAGCCTGACGGTGTGCGACCCGGACGGCGCGAACCGGCGGACGATCCTGTCGGAGACGGCGCGCGGGACGCGCGCGGTGACGCTCGCCGGTGTGGACTGGCGGTAGCGGTCCGGGCTCCGGCGGAAATCAACCCACCCCGAACACCTGCTTGTACGCCTCCTCGCTGAACCCGACCATGAGCGTCTTGCCGACGCGGGCGGTCGGGGCGCGGAGGTTGCCGGTCGGCCCCATCAGGCGGGCGAGTAGCTCGTCGTCCGCCGGGCGGTCCGCCTTCAGGTCGAAGACTTCGAGCTTCTTCCCCTTCGCGGCGACGAGTTTCGTGACCCCGCCGAGCAGCGCGAGCGCCTCGTCCGGGCCGATGCGGGTCTTGGTGGCGTCCACGGTCTCGGCCGCGGTCACGCCGGCTGGCCCAAGGAACCCCTGGGCTTTCTTGCACGTGTCTCACGTCTTGCGGAAGTACAGCCAGTCGATCGCGCGTGGCATCGGGCCTCCTGGGAAAGAATGCGGGCCTCACGCGGAGGCGCACCGACGCAAAGAAATCCGACAACCGGGCGGGAGCTCGGTCTTGGTCTCGTCTTCGCGTCGGTGCGACCCCGCGTGAGATTACTGGTGCGTCTGCTGCTCGATGTCGGCGCACCACCCCCTCTTCTTCTATTCGGCCGCCAGCGACACGCACGCCAGTTCCTTGTCGTTCCGCACGAACGCGCACCGGTCGGCGAACGCCGGGTGGCTCCACGCCACCTTCCGCCCAAACGCCGGGCTGGTCGGGTCCAGGA
>JAFKFQ010000342.1 GCA_017308215.1 bacterium
GTTCGGCCGCGGCCGCGGCGACGGCGGCGGTGCTGGCGGTTGCAACGTTGGCGCTATCGGTCGGGTGGGGCTTCGACTCGGCCAACAAGGTGCGGGCCGTTCGCACGGCGCTGGCCGAGGCGCAGCGGCTGACGGCCCTGGGGCACCTCGACCGCGGCATCGCCGAGGCCGAGCAGGGCGACGTGGGGACCGGCCTCCACTGGCTGGCCCGGGGCGTCTCGGCCGCGCCCGACGGGGCCGACGCCCTCGTGTGGACGGCGCGGGCGAACCTGGGCGGCTGGCGGGGGCACCTGTTCCCGCTGACCGGGTGCATCGCACCGCCGCCGGGCCGCGTGCTGGCCTTCGCCCCGGACGGCGCCACGGCGTGGGTGGCCGGGCCGGAGCGGGGTCTGGTCCGGTGCTGGGACGTGGCGGCCGGGAGGTTGGTCGGGCCGGAGCTGCGGCACGAGTCCGTGGTCACGGCGGCGGCCGTCAGCCGCGACGGGGCCCGGGTGGCGACGGGGGGCGTCGCGGGGAAGGAAGGCGTGCGGGTGTGGGACGCCCGCACCGGGGCGAGCGTGCCGTCGCCGGAGGTGACCGGCGAGGTGCGCGGGCTCGCGTTCCTGGCGGACGGGAACCGGCTGGTGGTGGCGACGGGGGTGCCGCCGCCGAAGCCGCTCGCGCCATCGCCCGGCACGCGTGTTCGCGTCTGGGACATTGCGGCGTGCCGGCCACGAGACGACGGCTTCCTTCACCCGGGGTACGTCGAGGCGCTGGCCGTCGGCGCCGACGGCACGTCGGTGTCCGTCGTCGCCAAGTTGGGGACGGCGGTGGTCGGTTACGACCTGGCGGGGGGCCGCCGGCACGACTACCCGCTGCGGCTGCCGACGGCGGCGACGGCGCTGGCGGTGAGCCCGGACGGGTCCCTCCTCCTGACCGCGGGGGCGGACGGCGTGTCTCGGGTGTGGGACCGTTCGGCTGGCCGGCTGGTGGCGGTGCTGTGGCACCGCGAGGCGGCGACGGCCGTGGGATTCGGCCCCGGTGGGCGGTCGGTGTGGACGGCGAGCCCGAACGACGCGGTGCGGACGTGGGCGGCGTGGAACCCCGGCGCGGCCGAGGTGGTCGAGGTTGGCTCGCGGGTCGAGACGATGGCGTTCGACCCGGCCGGCGACGTACTCGCCACCGGGTCGGACGACCGCGTCGTGCGGCTGTGGCGGAACCGGGCGGGGCGGCTGGAAAAGGTCCGCGACTTCCCGCGGTCGCCGAGTCAGGTCCGGGCGGTGGGGTTCAGCCCGGACGGGCGGGCCGTGGCGGCGAGGCTTTACCCCCCGGGCGGGGTCCGCGTCTGGGATGTCGAGACCGGGGCGGAACTGGCCGGCCTGCCGGCCCGCACCACAGCCCACGCGCTCGACTTCAGCCCCGACGGCGGGCGGCTCGCCGCCGGGCTGGACGCCGGGGCACGGGTCTGGGCCGTCCGCGGGACGCCGGGTGACGTGCCGTTGTCACTCCCCCACCCGCGGGCGGTGCGGTCGGTCGCGTTCTCCCCGGACGGAAAGTCGGTCGTGACCGGCGGCGCGGACGGCGACGTGCGCACCTGGGATGCCGCGACGGGGGCCCCGCTCGGGCCGCCGGAGCCCCGCGCCGGGCCGATGCGGGCCATCACGTTCGGCCCGGACGGGGTGACGCTGCTGGCGGCCGCGGACCGGGCGGCGCACCTGTGGCGGGCGGGCGCGGCCGGCGTCGGGCCGCTGGAGCACAACGGCGACGTCCGGGCGGTCGCGTTCGCCCCGGGCGGCCGGGCCGTCGCCACCGCCAGCGACGACCACACCGCCCGGCTCTGGGACGCGGACACGGGGCTCCCCCTCGGCCTCC
>JAFKFQ010000225.1 GCA_017308215.1 bacterium
ACCCATCACTTCTATTCGGCGAAGACCGGCTCGCCTACCCCGTCGCTCACGCCCCGGCCTCCGGCGGACAAGTTCGGGCGTCAGGTGCGCGCGGCCGGCGGGAGCGGCGGCGGGGGCGGCGGCCACGCGGCGAAGGACGCGACGGCCGACCGGGGCGCCGCGGCGGAGCAGCAGTCGGTCGGGTTCGCCCCGCCGGCGTTGAACCACACCGACGTCGGCGCGCTCCACGACCCCGACCCGACCCTCTCCCACGCGATCAGCGTCGACGGCACGCCGGCCGAGCCCGACGACGAGACCGGGACGTTCGAGGCGGACCAGTCCTGCCCGACCGGCGACACGTCCACGTCGCCGGACTGCACCGGCTCCGGGTCGGGCGGCGGCGGGGTGACCTCGCCCGTCACCACTCGCACGCGGACGACGACCTGCTGCGTGCTCCCCCCGCCGCTCCCGGAGGTGGTCACCGTCCCACGGGCGCAGATCGTCCCCGCGCCGCCGGACCCGGCGCCCTGCACCAGCACATTCGTCCCACCCGTCGGGCACTGGATCTCCACCGAACCCTCCGTTTACTCGATCGCCAGGAACCGGGCGGTCGGGATCGTCACCGCCGCCCCGTTGCAGTACACCCCGAACTCGCCGTACACCCCGCCGTCGGGGAACAGGGCCGCCGCCCGGCGCACCGCCTCCGGGTCGGTCAGGTCCGGGCACACCATCCCATCCCACCGGACGCCCGCCAGGCGGTTCGGCTGTGCCTCCAGCTCCAGCAGGCACTCCCCGCTGCCCGGCGAGGGGATGTACTGGGTGGCGAACTCGACCACGTTCACCCCGGGCACGCGGGGCGAGACGGTCCCGCGCCCGCGGGTCAGCGCGAACGGACGGCCCGGCCCGGCGGCGGTGCGGCGGAGGCAGATGAACTGGAACACGAAGTCGGCCTCGGGTCCCGCCCGCCCGCCGAAGTACACGCCGACCCCGCCCTCCCACCGCACCTGCTGCAACCCGATCTCGAGCCGGTACGCGCCCGCGGGCGCCGCCCCGAGCCGGACCAGCTCGTGGTGCGGGGTCTGGATGCTCAGCGTCTGGGTCGGAAGGTGGTGGTGGAACACCCTGGCCACGGCGGGCGTCCACAGCCGATTCGCCCCGTCGCCCAGCGGCTCCGCCAGCGGGCGCTGCCACCCCTTGCGGTCCGGCGGCCGCGGCGGTTCCCCCGCGGTCCGGTCCGGTGCGAATCGGCGGACGCCGAACGCCCCGGATGTGACGGCCAGCGCCACGACGGCCAGCGCCGCGACGGCGGCGTACCACCTGCGGCGGGAGCGGCGCGGGGGGGCGGCCGTGACCGTGGTCGGCGCGGCCACCGCCGGCGGGGTCGGCGGGCGGGCGACGATGGTCGCCGTCTCCCCCCCGGCCGCGGCCGCCGCGGCGAGGGCCGCGAGGTCCGCCCCCGCCGCCAGGCGCTCCAGTTCCGCGGCCACCTCGCGGGGCGTCGCCGGTCGATCGTCGGGCCGCTTGGCGAGCATCCGGCCGAGGAGGGCGGCCAGTTCGGGCGGCACGTCCGGGCGGCGGTCGGTCACCGGCGGGACGGGCTTGAACTGGTGCGCCGCCATGACCGCGAACGGCCGCCGGTCCGGGCTGGTGAACGGCGGGTTGCCGGTCAGGAGTGCGTAGAGCGTACACCCGAGGCTGTAGACGTCGGCCCGGCCGTCGACCGCGTGCGTCTCCTCCGTCTGCTCGGGGGCCATGTACTCGACCGTCCCCATCACCTCGCCGACCGCGGTCAGGCCGCCGGCGGGCGGGCCGCCGGACCGGAGCAGCGCGAGCCCGAGGTCGAGCACCTTGACCCCGCCGGCGGCGGTGACCATCAGGTTGGACGGCTTCACGTCGCGGTGGACGAGCCCGGCGTCGTGCGCCGCCTGGAGCCCGACGGCGGCCTGGCGGGTGACCTCGCAGGCGTCGGCGGCCCGGAGCGGCCCGCGGCGGGCGAGCACCCGGGCGAGGTCCACCCCGTCGATCAGCTCCGTCACGAGGAAGTGGAACCCCTCCGCCTCGCCGGCGTCGGTGGCGCGGAGGAGGTGCGGGTGGTCGAGCCGGCCGACCACCTCCATCTCCACCTGGAACCGGGCGGCGGTGCGCGGGTCGGTCGCCTGGCCGGGCGACAGTACCTTGACCGCCACCTCGCGCTTGAGCCGGACGTGTTCGGCGCGGTAGACGGCCCCCATCCCGCCCGCGCCGAGGCGCTCGATGAGGCGGTACTGGCCGAGGTGCGCCGGCGGCGGCTGGTGCTGCGGGCGGATGAGCGGGTAGAATCGCGTCCGCGGGGGGCCGAAGTCGCCCCCGTACCCGGCCGGGTTGACGACGCCGACCCCGTCGGGGCCGAGGGGGGCGGTCTCGGGGCCGGTGGCGACGGCGTCCATGCGGCGGAGCGCGGCGGAGCACGCCGCGCACGCCGCGACGTGCGCACGGACCTGCCCCGACTCGGCCGCCGGCAGCGTCGCGCTGAGGTACGCGGCCAGCTCGGCGCGCGACGGGCACGACCCCCGGCCGCCCGTGGACGAATCCCTCATCGCCGTCCTCCGGCTGGATCTTGTAAGCCTATCCCACGGGCCGGCGCGCCGCCATCGAATACTGACCGGCGCCCGCGGTTGCGCCTACCCTCACACGGAGCTCTCCCCATGCGTGCCGTCCTGTTCGCGGTCGGGGTCGTGTTGACGGCCCCCGGTTCCGCCCCCGCCGACTGGCGGCCGGTTACCACCGAGCTGCTGGCGAAGGAGAAGACCGGGTTCGGCGGGCTGTGCGGCGTGGTCGTGGAGCGCCCGAGCGGTCGGCTGTTCGTGGACCTCAGCGACCGCGGCGTGTTCACGTCCGCCGACCGCGGAAAGTCGTGGGCGCGCGTCGAGACGAGCCCGCCCAAGGGCCGTACCGAGACGCCCGGGTGCTTCCAACTCGACCCGACCGGCCGGACGAACCGCCTTCTCCTCCCGCTCGTCTACGGCAGCCCGATCGCGGTCGGCAGTACCGGCCCGGGCGAGTGGCGAATCCTCGACAAGGCGTCGGTCCACGTGGACTGGTGCGCGGCCGACTGGACCGACCCGGACCTGAAGTTCCTGCTCGCGCTCAAGCACGAGTCGGGCGGCGTGCTCCTGCGGTCGCACGACGGCGGGAAGACGTTCACCGACCTCGGCAAGGGGCACGGCCCGGCGTGGGTGTTCGACGCGGACACCGCCGTGGTGGCGAAGACAAAGACGAAGGACCACCCGAAGGGCGGCGTGGTCCGCACGACCGACGGCGGGGCGACGTTCGCGCCGGCCGCCGAGTTCACCCCGACGGCGCTGCCGCGCTGGGGCTCGGATGGCCTGTACTGGCTCGCCGACGGCGCGCTGCACCGCACGACCGACAAGGGGCAGACGTGGGCGAAGCTCGGCGCGGTGAAGGACGGCCGCTACGGCCCCGTGTTCGGCAAGGACGCGAAGCACCTGTTCGTGCTGACCGGCGCCGGTGTCGTCGAGAGCACCGACGGCGGCGCGGCGTGGTCGGCGCCGGTCGCGGTGCCGCCGGGGCTCAAGGGCGTCTCGCCGCTGACGTGGCTGGAGTACGACCCGGCCGCCGACGCCCTGTACGTGATGAAGATGGGCTCGGAGCTGTACGTGCTGGACCGCGGCAAGTAGCAGTCGGTCGTCCGGTCGAAATTGACAAGATAATTGACAGGATAACAGGATGAACAGGATGCCGAGCCAAAGCAAGAAGCCCGGCTCGGCATCCTGTTCATCCTGTTATCCTGTCAATTATCTTGTCCCTCGAAGTGCCCCCGGAGTGACACAGCGCGGGCAACCGACAGATCAGTAAGCTGCACGATGCCGCCCGCCGACCCCGTCACGGAACGTCCGCCATGCTCCGCCGGTTCGCCGTACTCCTCCTCGCGCTGACGCCCTCGTTCGCCGCCGCGGCGGACGAACTGAAAGGCGCGGTAATCGTCGTCGACCCCGGGCACGGCGGCCAGGGGTACTCGAAGAGTTACACCGGCGGCACGCGCGGCGTGGCGTCGAAGCGAACCGAGGGGGAGCTGAACCTCGCCGTCGCCCGCGAATTGGCCACGATCCTCCGCGGGCACGGGGCGACGGTCCACCTCATCCGCGACGCCGACCACCGGCTCAGCCGGGAGGGGTCGAGCAACGCGGACGAGCTGCACGCCCGCATCGACTTCTTCGAGCACCACAACTGCCACTTCTTCCTGTCCGTCCACCACAACGCCGGCCCGGCGAACGCCACCGGGCACACCGCCCTCTACAAGCACAACGCGGCCGACGACACGCTCTACGAGGCGCTCGCGCGGGAGGTCAATGACGCGCTCGTGGGCGCGGTGCCGGGGCCGAAGCGGGCGCTCATCAAGGGGAGCTACCACGTCCTCCGCGAGACCGACATCCCCGGCACGATCGCCGAGTCCGGGTTCATGACCAACCGCGAGTTCGACGACCTCTCGGGCCGCCCCGACTTCGCCAAGAAGGAAGCGACCGCCATCGCCGCCGGCGCCGTGAAGTATTGGGGAACACACAAGGCGGCGTTGGCGACGCTGCGCGAGAAGCTGGCCGCCGCGCGGGCGGCGAAGCCGCGCGACCCGAAGACGTACACCGCCGTCGCGCTGAACCCGGACCACCGGGCGCGGATGACGGCGCTGCTGGAGAAGGTCGCCCCCGGCGGGACGTACGAGGGCGCGAAGGTCGGTGACTATGTGGAGGCGTTCCGCCGGGTCGAGGCCGGCGGCGACGCGGGGTTCGCGGTGACGGGCGAGTTCGCCGGCGGGCGGATCCGGCTCGCGGGCGCGGTCGCGGACCGCCGGCACCACGACCGGCTCATCGACATGCTCGTGGCGATGCGGCTCTACGCCATCGACAATGCGGTACGACTGCCCGTTACACGCCCGTGACACCGTTCCCGGCAGGGGGACGCTATAGTCCGGGTGGTCGCCCGCCCCGCCGAGGCCGCCGATGACCCGTCTACTACTCGTCACCGCCTCACTCCTTGTCGCGTCTGTGGCGGCCGCCGTCCCGCTCGTGCCGTTCAGCGGCAGTGCCGACTTCGCCCGGCGCGCGACTGAGGTCGTGATCGCCGACTGCCTCGACCCAGACCCGGACCCCGGTCCGAAGTTCGGCGTGACCACAGTCGCGGTGGACGTGGTGAAGGTGCTCAAGGGGGACCGAAAACTCGGGAAGGCCACGCTGGCGACGATCGGGCAGCCGGTTGAGAAGGGCCGCCGGTACATGATGGTGAGCTTCGGCGGCTCGGCGCTGGGGACGAACTTCCTCGCGCAGTCTGAACTGGCGCTGGTCGAGGTTCCCGCCGGGTTCGACCTGAAGGCGCTCGACGACAAGACCGTGGCCGAACAGATGCAACTCGTGTTCGACGCCCGCCGCGAGCAGGTGCGGGTCCGGCTAATCCAGCTCGGCCAGGAGAAGGCGGCGCTAGACAAGACCGTGGCGGACAAGGCCGCCGCACCCGCCAAGCTGCTACCGCCCGAGGTGAAGTTCGCGGGCGTGACGACCAGCTACGGCTCCCGGGTGCTGGCGTTCGACGTGGTGAATCCGAACGCCGAGCCGGTCCCCTACGCCGGCTACACCGCCGACTCGTTCACCCCGAAGATCCCCGCCGGCACCATCCGCCCGCTCCACAAGTGCGAGTTGCGGACCGGCGGGGCGTGGAAGGAGGAGCGGATCGGGTGGTGCGGCACCGGCGTCGGCCCGGTCGCGGTGGCGGGAAAGCAGACGGTACGGTTCGAGGTGCCCGTCCCGGCCGTGGGCGAGTGGACGGATGTGCGGGTCGGGCTGGTCTGGTACGCGGGCGGCGACGGGAAGGCCGCCCAGACGGCGTGGAGCGCGCCGGTGAGCCAGGCCGACGCGACACGCGCCGCCGCGCGAGTGATACCGAATCGCGTGGAACGGTAACGCAGGTTTGTCGGAGCCCGGAGCGTGAGCGACGGGGTACGCGAACCCGTCGCTTCCGTTGGGCGAAGTTGGGGTCGGCTACCCCGTCGCTCACGCTCCGGGCTCCGACGGACGGCTCACCCGCTCTTCTCGCCGTAGCGGTGGAACGTCTCGGCGCGGATCTTTTCGGCGAACGTTGGGTAGTCGTGCATCACCCGGTCGAAGTCGGCCTTGCTCAGCACGAACAGGTCGCACGGCGCCACCGCCCGGACGGAAGCGCCCCGCGGGCGGTGGTGGAGCAGGCTCAGCTCGCCGAACACGGCCCCCTCGCCGAGCGCCGCCAGGACCTTACCCGACTGGTCGAACGCCTCCACCTTTCCGCGGCAGACGATGTACATCTCCTTCCCCACGTCGCCCTCGCGGATGATCGTGTCGCCGGCGTCGCACGCCAGCGGGGTGAGCATGAGCGCGAGGTTGTGGAGGCAGAGCGGGTCGGCCCCGGCCAGGAACGGGACGCGCTCCAGGACCGTGCGGTTGAGCACCTCGACCCAGTGCCGGCCGTCGCGGGCGAGCAGGTCGAACGCCGCCTTCGGCCCCCACGACCCGGCGGGGTACGAAAGGTCCGCGCCCATCGGGGCGTCCTTCCAGGCGTCGAGCACCGGCTGCGCGACCCGCCACGCCGACTCCACCAGGTCGGCGCGCGAGAACAGCGTGGCGTCGCCGCGCAGGCAGCTGTGGACGAGCGTCTCGTACCCGGTGCCGCGGGCGGCGCGGAAGGCGTCGCCGTAGTCGAACCGCATGTCCACCTTCTGCAGGTACGTCACCGGCCCCGGCGCCTTGGCGTGGACGTGCAGGCCGACCGCCTGGTCCGGCTGGATGTGGAAGACGAGGCGGTTCGGCTCCAGCGTGCCGGCCGCCGGCGTGTCGCGGAACGTCACCTCGGGGGCCGTGCGGAACTGCACCACGATCTCCGTGCCGCGCTTCCATAGCCGCTTCCCGGAGCGCAGGTAGACCGGCACCCCGTCCCACCGCCAGTTGTCGATGAACAGCCGCAGCGCCGCGAACGTCTCGGTGCGCGAGTTCGGGTCCACGCCCGGCTCCTCGCGGTAGCCGGCGGCCGGCGAGGCGTCCGGCTTCTGCCCCGGCCCGTACTGCCCGCGCACGGCGTTCCGCGCCACCTCGTCCGGGCCGTACACGCGGACGGCGTTGAGGAGCTTTGCCTTCTCGTTGCGGATCGCGTCCGCGTGGAACGACGCGGGCGCCTCCATGCACAGGTAGGCGAGCATCTGGAACATGTGGTTCTCGATCATGTCGCGCAGCACGCCGGCGTGGTCGTAGTACCCGCCGCGCTGCTCGACGCCGACCGTCTCGGACACCGTGAACTGGATGTGGTCGACGTGCCCCTTGTTCCACAGCGGCTCGAAGATGCCGTTCGAGAAGCGGAAGACGAGGAGGTTCTGCACCGTCTCCTTGCCGAGGTAGTGGTCGATGCGGTAGATCTGGTCCTCGCCCCAGTTCGCCAGGAGGCGGCGGTTCAGCTCCGCGGCCGAGGCGCTGTCCCGGCCGAACGGCTTCTCGACGACGAGCCGCCGCCACCCCGCGCCGCGGTGCAGGCCGGCCGCGGCGAGCTGGTCGGCGATGACGCCGAACAGCGGCGGCGGGGTGGCGAGGTAGAAGAGGACGTTGCCGCCGGTCTGCTGCGCCGCCGCGGCCGCGTCGATCCGCTCGGTGAGCTTGCGGTACGCCTCCGGGTCGCCGAAGTCGCCGGCCATGTAGTCGAACCGCGCGACGAACCGCCGCCACACATCCTCGTCCACCGACTCGCGCGTGGTGAACTCGTGGATGCCCGTCGTGAGCCGGTCGCGGAACTCGTCGGGCGTGTACTCCTCCTTCGAGAACCCGACGACGGCGAAGTTCTCGGGGAGGAGGTCGTCGCAGGCGAGGTTGTAGAGGGCGGGGACGAGGAGCCGTCGGGTGAGGTCGCCGGAGGCACCGCACAGGACGAACGTGCAGGCGTCGCCGCGCGGGACCGCGGGGGCGTCGTCCGCGGGCGTGTCGGTCGCGTCGGGCATGGGGCGCTCCGGTCGCGGTTGGTCGAGGGGTTGCGCCCATGTTACCCCGACACGTCCACGCCGTCAGCGGACGGGTCGGGAAAGTCGTAGGCACACTCCGTGTGCCGTCGCCGTGCGGAAGAACGGCACACGGAGTGTGCCTACGACTTTCAGAACACTGTCAGCACGCGTCGTCGAGGTCGCGGCGGTGCGTCTCGGCGGCGAGGAGCACGGCGACGACCGTCACCATCGCCATCGCCACGAGGTACACGCCGACCGGCCACGGGTCGCCGCCGGACCACACCAGCAGCGCCGCCGCCACCAGCGGCGCCACCCCGCCCGACAGCGGCGCCGCGAGCTGGTAGCCGAGCGACGCCCCGGTGTACCGCACCCGCGTGCCGAACAGTTCCGACAGGAACGCGGCCTGCGGCCCGTACATCGCCGCGTGCCCGACCATCCCGACCGCCAGCGCCAGCCACACCCACTCGCGCTCGCCCGTGCCGACCATCTGGAAGAACGGGAACGCGAACGCCGCCAGGAACAGCGCCCCGCCGAGGTACACCGGCTTCCGCCCCACGCGGTCGGAGAGGGCGCCGAACAGCGGCGTGGCGACAAGGTGGGCGATCGCGGCGACGAGCACGCCGTTGAGCAGGAGCGGCCGCGGCAGGCCGACGTACTGCGTGCCGTAGCTGAGCGCGAACACCGTGAAGAAGTAGTAGAAGCCGTTCTCCGCCACCCGCGCGCCCATCGCCAGGAGCACGTTCCGCGGGTGCGTGCGCAACACCTCGGCGAGCGGCAGCCCGGGCGCCGGCGCGTCGGCGAGCGCCTTCTCGAACAGCGGGCTTTCGAGCACCTTCAGCCGCAGGAACAGCCCGACCCCGGTGAGCACCACGCCGAGCAGGAACGGCACCCGCCACCCCCACGCCAGGAAGTCGGCAGCCGGCAAGAGCGACGACGCGAGCCCGAACGCGCCGGTGGCGAGGAGCAACCCGACCGGCGCGCCGGCCTGCACCCAGCTCGCCGCAAACCCGCGCCAGCGCGGGTCGCCGCGCTCGGCGACCATCAGCACCGCCCCGCCCCACTCGCCGCCGACGCCGAGCCCCTGCACGAACCGCAGCGCCACCAGCAGCGCCGGGGCGAGCACGCCGGCCGTCGCGTAGGTCGGGAGCAGGCCGATGGCGAACGTCGAGAGGCCGACGATGACGAGCGTGGCGACGAGCGCCGACTTCCGCCCGACCCGGTCGCCCCAGTGCCCGAACACGACGCCGCCGAACGGCCGGGCGACGAACCCGACGGCGTAGGTGCCGAACGCCGCCATCGTCCCCGCGACCGGATCGACGGTGGGGAAGAACAGCGTGTTGAAGACGAGCGCCGCGGCGGTGCCGTAGAGGAAGAAGTCGTACCACTCGATGGCGGTGCCGACGAAGCTGGCCGCGACGACGCGGGCGACGGGCGCGGGCGGGGCGTGACTCATCGAATCGCCGCCGGGCGGGGAGGAGGGCGGGCGTGTAGACTCAACGTACTGGCCCGCGGGGGGCCGGGGCGCGTTGGTCCCCGGCACCAGTCGTGCGTGGTGCCCCTCCCCTCAACGGCTGACGGGCCGACACGTTCCTGCGGTGGGCGACCGGGGACTCGGCCGGCCGGGCGAAGAGAGGCGCGGGCGTCAGGCGGGGCTCCCGGTCGGCCGCCCGGACGAGCCCGGTGGACAGCATCGCGGCCCGTCCCGGAGGGCGGCGTGAGCCCTCTGCTCGCACCTCGACGCCGACACCGTCACTGACGAGACGGGAGCGAGGAGTAGGCGAGCCATCCCGGGCCTCCGCGGGTCGGCGCAGCGTACCCGGTCCGGGCGGCGCCGAAGCGACTACTTCTGGTTCCGGGGGTCGTCGGCAGGGTTGAGGTACACGACGGCCCACGGGCCGGTGCCGTGCAGTTGGAGGACGGTCTCCCCCTTCACGAACCCGAAGTGCTTCATCCCCGCCCCCGTCCGCCCGTAGGACCCGGCCGGCATCGCTACCGCCTTCTTCTCGTCGAACGTGTCCCCCATCCCCAGGTAGAGGGTGCCCGAGAGGACCGTCACCCGCTCGTCCTTCGGGTGGGTGTGGGGCATGATGCGCATCCCGTCCGGGAGCTTCACCCGGAGGACGAACTCCCCGGCCTTCGTCGGGTCGCCCTCCAGCACCACGGACTTCGCCCCCTTCGGCAGGGAGGCGGGGCCGTCCTGCCACTTCAGGTCGTGCGGGGTGACGACGACGTGGTCCTTGTCGTCGCGGTGGTCGGCGGACGCGAGGGCCAGGGCGAGGGCGGCGGTCAGCAGGCGAGGCGTCATGGTCGTCCTCCGGGCGACGTGATTCTCCTGCTCACGTCTTACCCAGCACGAGGTCTACCACCCAGCACCCGCGGTGATGCGGCCCCGCACCACGGCAGTGCTCCAGCACATCAGCGCTGCCGCAGCCCGCATCCTCCAGCGCGTCCGCCAGGACGGGCATCCGCCCCCACGCCCGCCCCTCGTAGATGCCGCGGGCCAGGGCCACGACGGCCTCGGTGCGCCACTCACACAGGAACGAGGGGAGTGAGAACGGGTTGCCAAGGATTTCGCGCAGGAGGTCGGCCTGCGCGGCCCGCTCCAGACCCGCCGGTTCGCCCACCTGAGCGACGGCCGCGGCTGCTTCACCGGCCGTTTGGGCGGCGGCGTATACGAACGTGTCCTGGCCGGCGCACGGGACCGGCCAGGTCGCGTAGCGGGCCGCGAACGTCGGGTAGGCCATCCGCGTCTGACGCCACGAGTCCGCGTTAGCAACTTCCCGGAAAGCGGCCTCCCGTTCCGCGTCGTCGGCGCCGTCGGCGTACCGTTCGGCCACGTCTACTGCTCGTCGAGCCCGCGGGTCGGCCATCAAGTACCGGACCCGGTGGCAGCACGCGACGGCGAAGAGTCGCAGCTTCCTTTCGCTCGCCGGCCCGCGGTCCCGGAGAAACAAGAGCATCTTCTCGGGGTCGGTGGCGGTGGCCCAGTCGGACGCGGTCATGGGAGTCTCCTGCTCACGCCTTCCCGAGGATGACATCGCCGACGAAACACCCGCAGGCGTGCGCCCCCGGCCCGAGGCAGTGCAAGGAGATGGCCTTGTTCTCCTCGTCGCCACCGCGGGCGAGCCCGAACGCGGCCGAGGTCCGCCACCCCGGCGACATCAGATCCTGGCGGAACGGGAGGATGCCGAGGAGGTCACGGAGTAGCCCGGCCTGCGCGTGCTTCCGCTCGTCGTCTGTCTCGGGGGACCAGGAGATTGCGGACCAGTGTCCGCCAGGAAAGTAGCTTGGGGAGGGATGGCCGAATCGGGGCCGCATCTGAGCCCGGACGCGGCAGCAACCGCGGCCCGCTCGGCTGCGGCCAACCCGTCCCGGTCGAGGCCCCCGTCCTCAAACCGCTCCGCGACCTCAACCGCTCGGGGTCGCGGCATGCGGCCCATTCCGCTCGGTCACGCTCTTCCTCCTGTTCGGCACGCCACTCCCGCCGCCGCCTCCCGCACCGCGGCCAAGCTGTCGTGCGGAAGCTGACCAGTGTCCCCGGCGAGAATCCGTTCAACCCGTACATCTCTCCAAGCCGAAGAGCTTCGTGCTCCTCCAGGGCGGCCCCGCCCGCTTCAGGGCTCGGGAGTTGCTCTCAGTCCTCCCGCGTGGTAAAACCTGCCAACCACGGCAACCAGGCCGGCTTCACCCATACCATCCCGAAGGTCCATGAACGTCCGCCGTCCCCGCCCCGCCACACCCCGTCCGACGACCACCCCCGCCGCCCTCGCCCTCCGCCCCTCGACCGCCGGCTGGTACGCCGAGTGGAAGGCCCGCAAGCAGGCCACGGCCGCCGCGCCTGAGCAGGCAGCACCGCCTGCCGATGACGGAGCCGAGGCGCTGGCGAGGTGGCTGACGACCGACGGCAAGTAGCCGTCACACGCCCCGGACCAACCCGCCGTCCACCAGCAGGCTCTGCCCGGTGACGTAGCTCGACTCGGCCGACGCCAGGAACCCGACCACCTTTGCCACCTCGTCCGCCGTGCCCACCCGCCCGGCCGGGATGGTGGCGACGGTCGCGTCGTCCGCCGGGTAGGTGTCGATGAACCCGGGCAACACGTTGTTCATCCGCACCCCGGACCCGGCGTGCTGCTGGCTGTACAGCTTGGCGAACGCCCCGACCGCCGCCCGCATGGCCGACGACACCGGGAACCGGAGGGACGGCTCGACCGCCCCGAACGACGAGATGTTGACGACGGCGCCACCCTGAGCGAGCAGTGCGGGGGTGACCAGCCGGGCGACCCGGACCACGTTCAGGTACAGCAGGTCGAACCCGGCCTGCCAGTCGGCGTCGGTCAGGCCGAGGAGATCCCCCTTCGGGGCGTGCCCGGTGTTGTTGACGACCGCGTCGAGCCGCCCGAACCGGGTGAGGGCGGCGTCCACGAGTCGGCGCAGGTCGGCCTCGCTCGTGACCGAGCCGGTGACGGCGACCGCCCCGAGTTCGCCGGCCAAGGTGTGGATGTCTGCTGACCGGGCCATGAGGGCGAGGTCGTACCCGCGGCGGGCCATCTCGCGGGCGCAGGCGGCGCCCATCCCCCGGCTGGCGGCGGTGATGACGGCGACCGGACGACTCGTCATGTCTGTCTCCTATCGGCAGTGGGCTAGATGACCTCACCCACGAGGACCGGCACCCAGTCGGTTCGGCACAGGGGGCTCGGCGTAGCGGTAGGGAGAACCAGGGCCGACAACGGCATTCTCGGGAATCGTGTCCAGGGTGCCGCCGGGTAGGCTACCGAAGGGGTAAGGAGGAATCCGTGCCCCACTCCACCCACCGGCGGCTCGCCGCGCTCGGCCCGGACGCCGTCACCGCCGATGCCGACCTCGGTCGCCCGCCGACTCGGCTGGCCGCTCGGGACGGCGACCGGCCGGGTGGCCCGTGCGAAAACGGCTCTCGCGGCCCGGCTGACCCGCCGTGGCCTTGCGCCCACGCTTCTCGCGGTCGCGGCCGAGGCGGCGCCGACGGGGTTCGCGACGGCGCCGACGGGGGGCGGTCCGAGCCGGGTTCGTGCCGACGATGAGGAGCGTCTACCTCCACGCTCCCAAATTCACCACGAGTGACCACACCGCCATCCTCCGGGACGGGGCCGGGGCGGACTCGGCCGAGTCGGGGTCGGGCGAGCGGAAGACCGGGCTGCGGTCTTCGTCTGCGGTGCGGAGGGGTTGAGCAGGGGAGGCCGGTCCCGTGCTCACAGAGGGAGCGGCCTCACGCGGCATCGGCTTCGTGTGGCG
>JAFKFQ010000226.1 GCA_017308215.1 bacterium
ACGGGGTCGTCGTTGGTGATCGTGCCGGTCCCGGTGCCGGTCGCGACGGTGGCGTTGGTCGGGCTCGACAGGGTGACGGTGAACGTCTCGTCGGCCTCGTTGGCCGCGTCCCCGGCGACGAGGACGGTGACCGTCTTGGTCGTCTCCCCCGGGAGGAACGTCAGGGTGCCGGCGGCGGCGGCGTAGTCGCCGTCGGCGACGGTCGCCGTGCCGTCGGCGGTGAGGTAGTTGACGGTGACCGTCTGGCCGCTGGCGGCGGACAGGGTGACGGTGAACGTGAACGGGGTCGGCCCGACGGCCCCCTCGGGCAGGGTGGCGTCGCCGATGCTGACCGTCGGGAGCGGGTCGTCGTTGGTGATCGTGCCGACGGCCTGCGTGGCGGAGAGGACGGCGTTAACCGGGGTGGAGAAGTTGAGGAGGACCGTCTCGTCGGCCTCGTTGACCGTGTCCCCGTTGACGGTCACGAGAACCGTCTTGGTCGTCTCCCCGGGGAGGAACGTCAGGGTGCCGAAGGTCGGGACGTAATCGCCGTCGGCGACCGTCGCCGTCCCGTCGGCGGTGAGGTAGTTGACGGTGACGGTGGCCGAACTAGCCACGCCGAGGGTGATGGTGAAGGTGAGCGTCGCGGTGCCGCTGCTGCCCTCGAGGACCGACGTGTCCGCGACGAGAATGTCGACCGGCGTGACCAGTACCACGTCGTTCCCGTCGCCGCCGTTGTAGGCGAGGACGTAGTCGGTCCCGTTGATCGTGACCGTGGCCCCGTCGGCCGGGTTCGCGCCGGGGACGGTCGGGTCGAGCAGATCGTTCGAGATCAGGGTCACGGTCAGGCCGTCGGCGACGGCCCCGGCCGCCCCGGTGAACAGGAGCGCTGCCCCGCTCAGGTTCACCGTCCCGGTGACGATGTACTGGTCGTAGTTGGTGCCGGCGGCGGTGGCCGGCGGGTTCACCTCGAACTGGACCGTGCCGGTCGGGGTGAAGTTGCCGTTGATGGTCATGACCCCCGGGCTGAGGCCCGGGGCGAACGTGCCGGTCCCGTCCACGTTCCCGGTGATCGTCCCGGTCCCGCCGAGCGTCCCGCCGGCGCCGACGGTGACGTTCGACGTGACCGACCCGGTGATGCTCAGCACGCCGGCGTTGACCAGCGTCGCCCCGGTGTAGGTGCTGGCCCCCGAGAGGGTCAGCGTACCGGCGCCGGACTTGGTCACGGTTGTGCCGGCGATCACCCCGGTGACGCTGCCGGTCCCGGTATTGGTAACCGAGAGCCCGCCACTCGTGCTGACCGCGTCGGCCGCCAGTGTGCCGGTCACGACCGTCAGGCTGGCCAGCGGCGTCGTCCCGCCCACCCCGCCGACGAAGGTGGTTCCGCCGGCCGCGTTGACGGTCAACGCGAAGCCGCCGTCGATCGCCTGATTGAAGGCGATGTCGCCGCCGGTCGAGGCAAGGGTGGCGGCCCCCGTCAACGTCGTGTTGTCGCCGAACGTCTGGTTCCCGGTCGTCGTGACGTCCCCGGCGATGGTCGTCGAGCCGGCGGCGTCGGTCGACAGACTCGCCAGCGGCGTCGTCCCGCCGACCACCCCGTTAAACGCGGTGAGTCCGCTCGCCGTAACGCTCAGGCCGAAGGCGCCGTCGACCGCGCCGCCGAAGGTCACCACCGAGCCGGTGAGGGTTGCCCCGGCAAGGAGTACGACGGCCCCGTCGTACACCTGAGCCGCGCCCCCGGTGTCGAACGAGGTGGCGTTGAGCCCCGTGACCTCGACGGAATTCGCGACCGCGAAGGCGGGGAAGGTGCCACCCGTCGTGCTGATGTTAAACGTCTCGGTGCCCGCGCCCCCGACGATGTTGAGCTGCGTCACCGTCGTCAGGTCTCCCGCGCCGGACGACTGGAGTCCGTCCGTGAACCCGAGCCCCTGCGCCCCGGCGTTGGCGGTAACGGTGAACCCCAACCCGGCGTTGAACGTCAGTGCCGTGGCGGTTCCGGTCATCTCGGCGCTGGCACCCGGGTCCAACGTGAGCGTCAGCGTCGTGCCGGTCAGATCCAGGGTCGCGGGAACGTCACGGGCTTCGAGCCGTTCGACGCCCGCACCGAGCGGCCGCGGGGCGCGGCGGATCGGCGGCGTCGTCCGGGTGGCGAGGGGGCGCAGCAGGAGGCGGCGGAACAGGCGGGTTGGCGACATGGGCAATACCCTGGTGAGGCTCGGGGGTGCGGCAGGCGACCGACGCGCCGCCCGGGCGAGTGTCCCGGGTGGCTCATATCCGGAACGGACAAGAGTTCGTTTGAATCTACAAGTCCGCAAAGCGTCGGTAGAAGTCACTTCTACCACGGTGACGAGGGGTGGACAAGTTCGGGCGCTTGGGAAAGTTGCGAGGATTGGGCGAAGAATGCGGGGTTGTGACGGATGTGCGGCGTCGCGGCTGAATTTTCCGCCCGGGCAGGGCGGGCTGCGCCCGGGGGGACCATTATCCTACAAAGCCGCCGCCCGGTATCGGGCCGCCCGGACGCGGGACTGTCCCCTGGATCGCCCGGTACTCCCGGCGGGTGTCGCTGTCCCGGTGGGACGGTGTCCGCCCGGCGAGGGACGCTACCTTTTGCCCGCTCGTTGTCCCGACGGTTTGTTGCGTCATTTGTCGTATATGTGCTGAAGTTATTTGTGGGTATGGAAGCCAATATCAGTGGTACCAAACCCCTGGCTTGGTACCACTTATGCGGCCCAATGCAACAAGCTACCCGAACTCCGGGCTCGGACGAACCAAGCATCGGGTCACTCCTTCTTCGCCACCCGTCGCGTTACCCACAGGTCGAGGTCACCGGCGTCGGCCAACTCGCGGGTGTGGAAGTACAGCCGCTGCCCGTCCGCCGACAGCCACGGCCGCCCCACCTCGCCCGCCACCCCCGGCACTGCGAACGCCCGCGCCGGGCCGAACGGCTCCGCCGCCGAGGTCCGCACGTGAAACCGGCACTCGAACGGCTGCTTTTCCATCCGGACCCAGGCCAGCACCCGGCCGTCGTCGGACGCCCAGGCGGCGGCGTCGAAGCCCGGCGAGTTGACCGGTGACAGGAGCACCCCCGCGCTCGTGAACGGCGCCTCGCGGGTCGGGCGGGTGAACCGCACGATGTCGCCCGCCGGGGAGGTTCGCTGCGGGACCGTCGCCAGCAGCGTCAGCCCGTCCGCCGACAGAACCGGGGCTACCGTCCACACGGCCCCGTTGACCGGTTCAGGGAGCCGGTTGCCCGGGCCGAACGGCTCGGCCCGCGACGCCCGCGTGCTCGCCCATACTTCTTCTCGCTTGGTGCCGGTGGGGACCACCGTGAACGCCAGTACCAACCCGTCGCCCGTGAGGGTCGGGGATTGCACCAACTCGCCGGCGGCGACAGGGAGCGGCTCGGCCGCAGAGAAAGGCTCGTCCGGGCTCGCCCGCCGGGCGACCCACAGCTTCCGGTCGCGGACGAACACGAGTTCGCGCTCGTCGGCCGTCAGTGCCGCCATCAGCTCGCGGTTGGGCGTGTTCACCCCCGGCCCGAGGTTCTCCGGCGGCCCCCACTCCCAGTCCGGCGACGCGAGCAAGTCGGCCAGCGCGACCGGCGGCGCGGCCGGTTCGGGCGGCGGGTCGGTTCGCGCCGCCGGCTGCTTCCCGGGGATCAGCAGGTACGCGCCGACCGCCAGTGCCGCTCCGACGGCTGCCGCCGCGATCAAACCGATTCGGCGGGACACCGGTCCCGCCGGTCGTGGTTCAGACCAGCGAGACGCCGGCCTCACCGGTGTCTCGGTCAGGCTCTTTGCCAGCAACTCCGCCGCCTCGGCGGCCGTCTGAATCCGCGCCGCCGGGTCTTTCGCGTGGAGCCGGGCGATCACCGCGCACAGGCCCGCCGGCACCTCGGGAATGACGTCGCGGACCGGCCGCGGGTCGTCGTCGCACACCCGCTTCAGCACCGCCATGCTGGTCGGCGCGCGGAACGGCGGGCGGCCGGTCGCCATCGTGTAGAGCATGCTGCCGAGGCTGAACAGGTCGGCCCGGTGGTCCACCGTCTCGCCGCGGGCCTGTTCGGGCGCCATGAACAGCGGCGTGCCGGCGACCATCCCGCTCTGGGTGAGGCTGGCGTCGTCGGCGGCGCGGGCGAGGCCGAAGTCGGTGAGCTTCGCCCGCCGGTCCGGCCCGGCCTCGATGAGCACGTTGGCCGGCTTGACGTCGCGGTGGACGATCCCGGTGGCGTGCGCCGCCGCGAGCCCGCGGGCGACCTGCACGCCGATGCGGACCACGTCCGCCGCCGGGAGCGGGCCGGTGCGGGTGATGAGTCCTTCGAGCGACTCGCCGGGGACGAACTCCATCACCAGGTACGGGAGCGGGTCGGCGGCGATGCCGTGGACCTGGACGACGTTCTCGTGGCGGACGGCGGCGTACCCGCGGGCCTCGCGGAGGAACCGCTGGCGGGCGGGCGAGGTGGCGGCCATCCGCGGCGACAGCACCTTGACGGCGACGACACGCTGGAGCACGTCGTCGAACGCCCGGAAGACGATGCCGAACCCGCCCCGGCCGATGACGTTGAGCACCTCGTAGTGCCCGAGCCGGCCGATCGCGTCGGCGCGCAGCGGCGGGTCGAGGAAGTCGAGCGGTTCGTCCGGGGGCGGGGCGTCGGGCTCGGGGTCGGCGACGAGGTCGAGGCCGGGCGGGACGATGCGCTCGGTGCGCGCGTCGGGCGGTGGGGCGATGTCGGACACGGGCGGTCCCCCGGTGGGTGCGGCGGGGGGAAGTGTAGAACGGGTTTTGGTCACTGCCGGGCGAGCCGCCGCGCCGCGCTACTCGTTCGACGCCCCGTCGGCGGGCTCGTTCTCGCCGCTCACCGCGCGGTACAGCCACGCCCGGGCGTAGGCCCAGTGGCGCTTCGCGGTCGCCGGAGAGATACCCCGCGCCGCGGCCGCCTCGTCGATCGTCAGCCCGGCGAAGTAGCGGAGCTTCACCAGTTCCGCCTTCTCCGGGTGTTCGGCGGCGAACCGGTCGAGGGCGGCGTCGAGGGCGAGCAGGTCGTCGGCCGGCGGCGGCTCCGGCGCCGCCAGCGGCACCTCGGCGGCGTCGAGGCGGTTCAGGGCACCACCTCGCTTGGCCGCGTTTCGCTTGCGGGCGGCGTCTACCAGGATGCGGCGCATGGCCTCGGCGGCGGCGGCGAAGAAGTGGCCGCGGCCGTCGAACATTTGTTCGCCGACCAGTCGCAGGTACGCCTCGTGGACGAGGCCGGTCGGGTCGAGGGTGTGACCGGGCCGTTCCTCGGCCAGTCGGGCGGCGGCGAGGCGGCGGAGTTCGGCGTAGACGAGTGGCAGGAGTTCCGCCGCGGCACCCGGTTCCCCTCGGGCGGCGGCGGCCAGCACCTCGGTCACGGCGGCCATCCCCGGAGCATACGCGGGGACGGCGGGGCGATCAACGGGGCGGAATTGATCAGGTTGTGATTTGTGTGATCCGGTCGTTTGCGTCGGCGACCCAGGAGGTGGATCACCAGCACACGCATTTCGGCCCAAATGAACCAAAAATCGGAAAATTTTGGCGACCGTAAGAGCCCTATCTGTCGGAGAATTGGGCGCCACCTGTCCGAAAACACACCGTGCGCATCAAGCTCGTTCGATTTGGCCGCCGAATTGTTCTAGGTTGCATCACCTGCCTGTATCACCCAGTTACGGGGCAACTCCGTGAGCACCAGCACCAAGCTGCAACTCCGTTCGCCCTTTCTCCAGGCCGTGATGAAGAGCGGCCTGCTCGCGGCCGACGACCTGGTCGCGGCGCTGGGGATGTACGACTCCGACCAGATCGCCGCCGCCGAGCCGCTCCAGCTCGCCACCTTCCTGGTGCGCAAGAAGCTGCTGACGAAGTTCCAGGCGATGCAGTTGCTGAGCGGCCGGACGCAAGGGTTTGTGCTCGGCAAGTACAAGATCACGCAGGGGTTGCGGCAGGACCGCGTCGGCATGGTGTTCCTCGCCGAGGACGCCGACACGAAGGCGACGGTGGTGGTGAAGGTGCTGCCGACCGACCGGGTGAACGACGACACGATGTACCGGCCATTCCTCGCCGAGGCCCGCACGGCGTCGCACGTCGTCCACTCGACGGTGGCCCGGGTGCTCGACGTCGGCATGTGGAACGGGACGCACTACGTCGCCTGCGAGCACGTGTCGGCGCCGACGCTCGACAAGGTGATCGCCGACAAGGGGCCGCTGTCGCCGCACCTGGCGGGGCAGGTGATCGCGCAGGCGGCGGTGGCGCTGATGTACGCCCACAAGCGGAACCTCCTCCACCGCGACTTGAAGCCGGCGAACATCGCCGTGTACCCGGACCGGCGGGTGAAGCTGCTCGACCTCGGCCTCACCCACATGCTCGACAACCCGTGGGCGAAGGTGACCAAGCGGATCAACCTGAAGGAGTACGCGGAGGAGATCGCGCACATCCCGCCGGAGCAGGCGTGGGGGTGCGAGCTCGACGCCCGCAGCGACATCTACAGCCTCGGCAGCACCGCGTACTTCCTGATGACCGGGCAGTTTCCGTTCCCGGGCTCGGCGACGGAGATGATGACCGAGCGGCAGTTGCGCGGCGTCCCGAAGCCGTCGCTGGTCCGCGCCGGGGTGCCGCGCGAGCTGGACGAGCTGGTGGAGAGGATGGGGGCGAAGGACCCGCACGAGCGGTTCCAGTCGGCGGCCGAGGTGGTGGCCGCGTTCCAGGCGTGGCTGCCGATGTCGGAGTGGGCGGCGCTGGGACTCGGGTCGGTGAGCGTGCCGCCCCCGGCGCCGCGCCGGCGGAGTAGCGGCGACGTGCGGGTGAAGCAGCCGGGCTTCTTCGCCCGGCTGGTCGGCAAACTGCTCGGGAAGGGCTGAAGCCCCGCCGCCGCGGGCGATTTCACTTCGGGAACAGCGTCGTCGGAACCCCATACTCCGCCTGCGCGGGCGCCGGCACGCCGGCGAACCGCGCCAGGATCGCCGCCGCCGCCTGCGGGGTGACCGGCTCGTCGCGCCGCCCGCCCGCCACCCCGGGGCCGTAGGCGATGAGCGGCACCCAGGTGTCGTAGCCGTAGGGCGTGCCGTGCGTCGTGCCGGTGGCGCCGGTCTTACCCGGCAGGTCGAACGGACGCAGCAGGACGTACACGTCGCCGCTCCGCTCGGGGTAGTACGACTTCTTCACCTGACGGGTCTGGGCGTCGGCCGGGTCGACGAGGTCGGCGCGGGTGAACGCCCGCGCCACGTCCGGCCGCGCCGCCAGGTAGTCGGCCGCAGCCCGCGCCACCGCCTCGCGCGTCGTCCCCTTCGCCGCGATCAGCCGGCCGTTCAGGTACACCCACGGGGCGCTCACCGCCTCGACCCAGCCGGTCTTCTTCTCCTTCGCGTCCGCGGGCGCCCCGCCGAACCGGTCGGCGAGGTGCTTCTCCAGCCCCTTCTGGACGTCGGTGAGGTCCACACGCCGCGCCCCGCGGGCGGCGCCGGCCGGCGCCTCGGGGAGCGGGCAGACGCCGTGGTCGGCGGTGAGCGCGAGGGCGTAGTTGTCGCGGCCGACGGTCGCGTCGAGGAAGCGCAAGAACTCGGCCATGATCGCGTCCGACCGGAGGGTCACGTCGAGCACCTCCTGCGAGTCCGGCCCCCAGGTGTGGCCGATCAGGTCGTTCGACGAGAAGCTGACGGTGAGCAGGTCGGGCACGTCGTCGGCGCCGAGCTTCTCCTCGGTCACGCACGTCTTGGCGAAGTCCAGCAGCAGTTCGTTGCCGAACGGCGAGTTGGCGAGCGCCTCGTAGTACGCCTTCCCCGGCGCCTTCAGCCCGCCGGTGAGTGGGTGCGGGAACGTCTTCCCCTGCTTCGCGCCGGCCCCCTCGCCGGGGGCGTTGTCGGCGCCGCTGTGGGCGGCGTAGTCGAGCTCCGGGCGGAACCGCGTCCAGTCCTTCCCGAACCAGCGGTCGGCCGTCTTTGACTCGTTGAACTTGGTGACCCACGCCGGGACCGGACGGTCGAGGCGGTCGGTGTAGTAGGTGGAGGTGACGAACCGGGTGGTGAACCAGAACGCCCCGGTCGGGTTCCTGCCGGTCGGGAAGATGGCGGAGCGGTCCTTGAGCGACAGCCCGAACACCTTCGCCCTCCCGCCTAACGCCCGGCGGATCACGTCGGCGAGTGTTTCGGCTTGCAGGTTCTCGGGGTTGCCGCCGGCGGGCGCCTTCGCCTCCTTGCCGGTCTTGGCGTCCTTCTCGACCGGCGGGGTCGGGACGAGCGCGTAGCGGCCGCTGGCCGCGCAGTACACGTCGGCCCCGCGGTCGTTCCAGTTGTTGTTGACGATGCCGTGGCGCGCCGGCGTGGCGGCGGTGGAGACGGAGGCGTGGCCGGGGCCGGTGGTGGTGGTGGCGTAGGGGTAGTCGCAGCGGGCGAACCAGGCGCCGTTCGTCTGGAGGCGGTTGAACCCGTCCGGCCCGAACAGCGGCCGCCACTTCTCCAGGTAGTCGCCGCGCATCTGGTCGAACATGACGAGCACGACGAGCTTCACCCGCGGCGTGGCCGGCGCCGGTGCGGCCGGCGGCGCGGCGGGGCGGGTGGTGGCGGTTGCGACCGCGCTGACGGCGCCGACGAGCGCGAACAGCGGGACCAAGGCGAGCGGCAGGCGCATGGTGGGAACCCGGCGGCAGGGCGTGTGCGGGTAGAGATAGCGACGGCGCCGGCGAGCGGCCGGCGTGTGCCGGCTGTTTCCTGAGCCCGGAGCCACGGAAACCGCCGTCATCCGTCATTCCCGCGCCAGCGGTACATCACGTCCGTCCGCAGCACGTACTTCCGCCCGCTCACCACCGGCGCCCCGCGGTGCAGGATGCGGTGGGCGAACACGAGCGCCATCCCCGCCTCGGGCACCACCGGGATGATCGGGTTGTCGGCGAACCGGCCGGCCGTCAGGAAGTTGAACTCGGTCGCGCCCCCCTCGAACCCGCCGGTCAGGTACAGCAGCACCGTCAGGTCGCTGTGCTCGTTCGGGCTCCGCTCGAAGTGGCCGTCGAAGTGCCAGTCGAACTCCTGCCCGGGGTCGTAGCGGTAGTAGCGCAGCCGCTCGTTCAGCCCCGCCGCGACCCAGCTGCCGTGGCGCCCGGGGACGAATGGGCGCAACCGCTCCCACAGCGCCGCCGCGGTGGCGTAACTGTCCACGATCACGCGGTCGTTGCTCCGCATCGTCTTGTTCACCACCGGGCCGGCGAACGTGTTGATCGGCGCGTCGCCGTACCCGACCGCCTCGCTCCGGGCGACGTGGTCCGCGCACTCGTCCGGCGTCAGCACGCCGCGGAGGACGAACACGTCCTCGCGGTTCTCGACGAGCGTCTTTTCCACGGTCGGGCTCCGCACCGGGTCACGGTGGTGTAACGACCGGGCGGCGGGCAGGCGGGTTCGGGGCGGAACCGGGGCGTCGCGGCAGATTTCATTGCGGTGTCACCGCGGGTGAGTCGGCGGTGAGCATCGGACATCCGCTCTTGAGTCTCCGCGTCCGACGGTTTACACTCCACGACGACTCGCAACCCGGCCCCTCTTCCACCCTCCGACTCGGAGGCATGCCCATGCCACGCCTACACGCACTCCTCGAGTGTGTCGGTCAGGCTCTCTGCGAGAAGGGCCGCAAAGCCCTGCGCGGCCAGTGGCCCTACGCCGACATCCTGCTCGACACCGCCCGGGCCGCCTACGACCTCACCCACCGCAAGCTCCCCGGCCCGGACCTCGCCGCCGCGCTCGCCGACTGCGCCGCCTGCCCCGAGCACGAGTACACCCGCCGGCTCGGCGAGCTCGTCGGCGAGCTCGCCGACACCCACCACGTCCCGAAGGGGGCGCTGGCCGACTACCTCCGCGGGCTCCCGCCGACGGTCCGCCAGGCGCTCCGCCGGCCGACCGACCCGACGGGCGTCACCGCCCCGGACAGGCTCGCCTTCAACAGGGCCGAAGACTTCCTCCGCTTCCTCCCGCCGCGCCCGCCGCGGTTCCGGGTCGGCGACAGGCCGCCCGGGCTCGACAACTGGACGCTCACCGAGCTCCGCGGCCTCGGCGAGTGCTCGGAGGTGTGGAAGGGCGAAGACCCGGACAAGCCGGACGACTCGCCGGCGGCGCTCAAGTTCGCCATCGACCCCGAGACGCGCGCCCGCGTCGTCGGCGGCACCGAGCTGTTCAAGAAGGTGTTCGCGCTCAACGACATCCCCGGGGTGCTGCCGCTGCGCTCGGTGTACCTCGAGACCGACCCGCCGTGCCTCGACGCCCCGTTCGTGTACGGCTACGACCTCGCCGGGGTGATGCTGGAGTGGCGGCACCGGTACGACCACGCCAAGCCGGAGGCGGCGCTGAAGCTCGTCCGCCGCCTGGTCGCCATCCTCGCCGAGGCGCACGCCCGGGGCGCCGTCCACCGCGACCTGAAGCCGTCGAACGTGCTCCTCCACCCGACCGAGGGCGGCAAGTTTACCATGTGGGTGAGCGACTTCGGGTGGGGCGAGATCGAGGCCGGGCGGTCGCTGGAACTGGCGAAGGCCGGGCCGCGCGGCGAGCAGGTCCGCCTCGCCCGCCGCGGCGCCGCCACCGAGCTGTACGCCTCCCCGCAGCAGGCGAAGAAGGAGCCGCCGGCGCCGACCGACGACGTCCACGCCGTCGGGGTGATCTGGTTCCAGCTGCTCAAGCGCGACCCGGCCGAGGCGGCGCCGGTGGGGACGGAGTGGGTCGAGGAGTTCCGCCCGCACGGGTTCAGCGACAGCCAGGCGCGGGTGCTCCAGGCGTGCCTCTCGACCCGCGCCGACAAGCGGCCGAAGACCGCGGCCGAGCTCGCCGACCAGCTCGCCCGGGTGACGATGGGCACGCCGGCCGGCGGGTCGGGGATGGACGGGTCGAAGCTCCTGGCGTCGCCGACGCCGTTGTCCGTGAAGGCGTCGAGCGGGGTGAGGGCGGTGGTTGCCACCGCCGGCGGGCGGGCGTTCGACCCGGAAGCGACGGCGTCGCAAGCGGCGGCGCTGCTGGCGGCGGCGGGCGGGTCGGTCCAGGCGGCCGGGCCGAAGTCGTCCACCGGCGGCCTGCGGATCGTCAAAAACTCGATCGGGATGAACTTCGTTCGCATCACCCCGGGCAAGTTCCTGATGGGCTCCGGGCCGGACGAGCACGGCCACCGCGAGCACGAGTGGCCGGCGCACTCGGTCGAGATCAGCCGCCGCATCTACCTGTCGGTGTTCCCGGTGACGCAGGCCGAGTACCAGGCGGTCACGGGGAAGAACCCGTCGAAGCACGCCAAGGGCGGGGAGAACCAGCCCGTGGAGACGGTGAGCTGGCAGGAGGCCGAGCAGTTCTGCGCCCTCTTCGGTGACCAGCACATCG
>JAFKFQ010000227.1 GCA_017308215.1 bacterium
CCAGCCCGACGGCACCGGCGTCGAGCGCCCGCTCGACGAGCTCCTCCATCCGCTTCAGTTCGTCGGCGGTCGGGGCGCGGTTCTCGTTCCCCATGACCTGGCTGCGGATGCTGTTGTGCGGTGCCTGGTGGATCACGTTCGTTCCCACCCCGCCGGCCTCTAGCGCGGCGAAGAACCGCGCCACGTCCACCGGCCCCGACCCGCAGTTGCCCGTGACGACGGTGGTGACGCCCTGGGTGACGTAATTCTGGTTCGGCCGCCCGCCGGCGTCGGTGAGTGCGGGGCTGCCGGTGTCGCAGTGGGTGTGCAGGTCGATGAACCCTGGACAGACGTAGAGGCCGGCGGCGTCGAGTTCCGTTGCCCCCTCGACCTTCTCGACCTTCCCGACGGCCGCGACCCGGTCGCCCTTGATGTGGACATCGGCCTTCGCGCCCGGCGCGCCGCTGCCGTCGAACACGGTGGCACCGCGGAGGACGACGTTCGTGGCGGGCGCCCTCGGCGCGTCGGGCTGGACCGACCGAACAGGGGGGACGGCGACGAGCGCGCCGGCGACGGCTGTTAGGAGCAGGCGGAACATGAGGCGCCTCGGGGTTGTGACGGGCTACCGCCGATGGTGTACGGGACGGGCGCCACCGGCCCAGCCCCCGGAACACACGCCCGGAAACGAAAACGCCCGCGGGGGAAGCCCGCGGGCGTTCGCGTCGTTCGACAAGCCGGGCGTCAGCCCTCGACCACTTCCTCCTCCTTGTCCTTCCCCTCCTCGGTCTTCTCGGCGGCCGCCTCCTCGGATGCGAGCTCGTGGTGCCCCTCGCCGAAGATCAGCAGCAGCGGGGCGGCCACGAAGATCGAGCTGTACGTGCTGACGAGTACGCCGATCACCATCACGAACGCGAAGAGGTGGACGCCCTCGCCGCCGAAGATGTACAGAACGAGCGACACCAGGAGCACGGTCATCGACGTCAGGATCGTGCGGCTCAGCGTCTGGCTCACGCTGTCGTTGATCATCTGCGGGGTCAGGTTCGGGCTCTTCCCGCGTACCTCGCGGATGCGGGCGAAGTTCACGATGATCTCGTTCACCGAGTACCCGACCAGGGTGAGCAGGGCGGCGACGGCGGCGAGGTCGATCTTGAAGTCCTCGATCCCGAGCACGCTCGCCCCCGGGATCAGGTGGAGGTAGTGCCCGGCGGCGATCATGCCGAGGGTGAAGCACAGGTCGTGGACCAGGCACAACACGGCCGCCAGGCCGAACGTCCAGTTCCCGAACCGGAACCAGAGGTACAGCAGGATCGCCACCCAGCTGGCGAGGATGGCGTAGAACGCCTTGGTCCGCGTCTCGGCGGCGAGCTGGCTGTCGAACACCTCCAGCCGCTCCGGCTCGGGCCTCGTCTCCACCGCCCGCTCAACGGCCGCGAGCATCCCCCGGAGCGATGCCGCCTCGGCCTCGGCCTGTTTGGCATCCGCCGTGGCGGCGACGCCGATGGCGACTGGTCCCCCCGCGAGGGCGACGCCCGCCGGGCTGGTCGCCGTGGTCACAGCGGCCGCGGTCCTGAGGGCGGCGAAGTTGGTGTTCTTGGCCACGTCGAGCCGCAGCCGCGAGAAGCGCCCGCCCTCCGCCTCGCCGACCCCGGTCAGATCGAACAGGTACCCGGCCGGGTCGACCGCGTTCTCGGCCCGGAACCGCTGCTCCAGCAGGTTGCGGAACTGGCTCGGGGAGGTCGGCCGGTCGAACGAGAGATCCACGACCGGCCCGGTCACCGGTCCGGTGGTCATGTCGGGACTTGCCACCAGCTGTTCGCCCTTGGCGTTGCGCAGGAGGCGGTCGAGGCTCGCCCGCACGAGGTCCGGCTGGCGCTCGGTGGTGCGGACGGTGAAGTACTGGCTCCGCCCGCCGGGGAACGTCTGCCCGGAGAGGAACATCTGCTCGATCGACACGTCCGGGAACTCCGACGCCCGCTTGGCGACGGCCGCCTCCATCTCCTTCGCGTCGGCCCCGGCCGGCTTCTGGGTGAGTGAGACGGTGGTGGTGGCGCCGTCGGCGTAGGTGATCTCGAACACGTAGACGCCCAGCGCCGCGACGTCGGCGCCCGGCGCCGGCTTGTTCACCCACCGCACGTCCGACACCTTGAGCTTCGCCGTGTCCGCCAGGAGTTCGCGGAGGCCGGACTGGCCGTCCACGGTCGTCAGCGCCCGCTCCTCGCCGTCCTTCAGCTTGCCGGCGTACACCGTGCCGCCGCGGAAGTCGACGTTCAGCCCGGCGTCGCCGCGGTAGGCGAACAGCGCCACGCCGAGGACCGTAAGGGCCGCCGTGAACGGCAGGAAGAACCAGCGGTACTTCATCGGGTGGACGTTGGGCCGGCTGAACAGCCGCATCATCCGCAGCTCGGTCAACAGCCGCTTGGTCAGGCAGTAGTCGAAGATCAGCCGCGTCATGTACAGCGACGTGAACAGGCTGATGATCAGCCCGACCGTGAGGCTGATGGCGAACCCCTTCAGCTGGTCGTTCCCGAACGTGTAGAGCACGATCGCGGTGAAGATGCTCGTCAGGTGGGTGTCGATGATCGTGAGGAACGCCCGCTCGTACCCGTTGCGGATGGCGGTGGCGAGGTTCGCGCCCTTGTCGCGCTCCTCGCGGAGGCGCTCGTAGATGAGCACGTTCGCGTCGACCGCCATGCCGAGGCAGAGCACAAGCCCCGCGAGGCCGGGGAGCGTGAAGGCCGCGTGCACCGCAACCATGAATCCGACCGTCAGGAGCAGGTTCGCGAGCAGGGCGACGCAGGCGACGAGCCCGGCGAAGCGGTAGTAGAAGACCATGAACACGAGCACCGCCAGGAACGCGAGCCCGACGGCGCTCGTCCCCTTGCGGATGGTGTCGGCGCCGAGCGTCGGCCCGATGGTGTTCTCGCTCACCGGCTTCTCGCGGAGCTGGGCGTTCAGCGCCCCGTTCCGCAGGATGGTGACGAGCCGGTCCACGCTCTTACGGTCGAACCGGCCGCTGATCTGCCCCTGCGACGTGATGACGGCGTTGAGCGTCGGCGCGCTCACCACCCGCTGGTCGAGGAGGATCGCCAGGTTGCGGATGGTGTTCCCGGCCGGCTTGTTCCGCTCGGTCATCCGCCCGAACGCTTGCGCCCCGGCCCCGTTGAACCGGAAGCTGACGCACGGGTTGAACGTCTTCGGGTCGGTGTCCGACTGGGCGGTCAGCGACACGTCGCCCTCGACCTTCACGTTGTCGATCGGCGAGACGCGGGTGAGGATGAAGTACTCGTACTTCTTCGGGTTGAACTCGCCCCCCTTCCCCTCGGCCTCCAGCCGCTTCTTCTCGCTCGCCTCCTGCTCCAGCCACGTCGTGCTCTTCACCTCGCGGCTGTAGAGCACCATCGTGTACTGCTTCCCCTCGTTGCCGCTGCTGTGGAGGAACGTCTTCCCCTCGGCCCGGGCCTTCGCCATGTCCGTCCAGAGCTTCGAGTTCCCCTCGGCCGCGTTCTGGAGCCCGAGCGACTCGCGCTCCTCCGGCCCGATCTCGGCCCACAGGTAGCGGACCTTGTGCGCCTTGTCGGACTCGGCCTTCACCTCGAACTCGCCCTCCGGGGGCGGCGGCGGGCTGCCGCGGACGGCCCACTCGGCCCGCGTCTCGGGGCCGGCCTGCTCGATCACCTCGCGGGCCGCGCGGATGCCGGCCTCGTCGTCGAACTGGTTGGCGAGGATGCGGAACTCGAGCACGCCCATCTGCGACACCAGCCGCTTGACCTCCTCAATGTCCTCGGCCGACAGGTTCGCCCGCCCGCCGCCCGACCCGCCGGTCGGCAGGATGATCTCAATGCGGCTGTTGCCGAGCGGGCGGACGGTGACGTTCTTCAGGTCCGCCGGGTCGATGCGCCGCTTGATCTGGTGGGCGAGCTTGGTCATGTCCTCGGCGGACAGGCCCGGCGCCTCCCCCTTCGCGGGCGCCTTGCCGCCCTCGTCCTTCGCCCCCTGGTTCAGCTCACGGGTGCGCTCGAGGTTGACCTCGTAGACGAGGATCGTCCCGCCGGCGAGGTCGATGCCGAGCCGGTACTTGTCCGGCTGGAAGGCGTACAGCCCCGCCAGGACACACGGGACCAAGCAGATCAGAAGCCCGCGGAGGAAGTTGCGTTGCATGGCGTCCGCTACCGGCGTGAGGGCGACCGCCTCTGGCGGCCGCCGAGCGAGTGACCCGTTTCCGACCGACTACTTGTTCGCCTCGGCCTCGTCCGTGCCGATGACCATCTGCACGGTGCTCCGCTTGATCCGGATCCGGGCGTCCTCCGACCGGATCACGAGCTCGTCGTCGCCGTCCTTGATCGTCACGATGGTCCCGACGATCCCGGAGGCGGTGAGCACCTTCGTGCCCCGCTTCAGCGAGGCCATCATCTGCGATTGTTCCTTCTTCTGCCGGCGGCTCATCGGGAGGATGACGACGACCCAGAACAGGACGATCATCGCCAGCAGGAACATCGGGTTCGCCCAGAACGGCGGAACCTGTCCCTGCCCGACGGCACCGCCACCGGCGTCCTGCGCGAACAGCGCGCTCAACATGACCCCTCACAGACACGAACGCGCCGGCCCGGGACCGGCAGAATCGGAAGAATCACTCTATGGACTTCCCCGCCCAGCGGCTAAGGCGCTCGGCCCGGAAGGCCGCGAACCGGCCCGCGGCGACCGCCGCGCGGGCCGACGCCATCAGCCGCAGGTAGTACGAGACGTTGTGCAGACTCAGCAGCGTCGGCCCGAGCATCTCGTCGGCGGCGAACAGGTGGTGCAGGTACGCCCGACTGAACGTCGTACAGCACTCGCAGGGGCAACCGGACTCGACGGGCGCCGGATCTCGCCGGTGTTTGGCGTTCCGCAGCCGGATCGGCCCTTCGTCGGTGAAGGCGAGGGCGTTGCGGCCGTTGCGGGTCGGCATCACGCAGTCGAACATGTCGATGCCCGCGGCGACACCGGCGAGCAGGTCTTCGGGGCGGCCGACGCCCATCAGGTAGCGCGGCTTGGCGTCCGGCAGCAGCGCCGCGCACGCCGGCAGCGCCGCGTGCATCGCCTCCGGCCCCTCGCCGACGCTGAACCCGCCGAGCGCGTACCCGGGGAAGTCCATCGCCACCAGCTCACGGGCGCACTCCTCGCGTAGCGCGAGGTTCGTCCCACCCTGGATGATGGCGAACTGCGCCTGGTCGATCCGCGTGTGGTGTGTTTTGCAGCGCTCGGCCCACACGATCGAGCGGCGGACCGCGGCGCGGATCACGTCGTCCGGCGCCGCCCCCGGCGGGCACTGGTCGAGCACCATTGCGATGTCCGAGCCGAGGTTCTGCTGAATCTCGACGGCGCGTTCCGGCGTGAGCTCCAGCGGCGACCCGTCGATGTGGCTGCGGAACGTGGCGCCGCGGTCGGTGATCTTCACCTGTGTGGCGAGGCTGAACACCTGGAACCCGCCCGAGTCGGTGAGGATGGGCCGGTCCCAGCCCATGAACCGGTGAAGCCCGCCGAGTTCGGCGACGAGCGCGTCGCCGGGGCGCAGCGCAAGGTGGTAGGTGTTGCCGAGGATGATCTGCGCGCCGGCCCGCCGGACCATCTCCGGCGTGAGCCCCTTGACCGTCGCCTGTGTGCCGACGGGCATGAACACCGGCGTCTCGACCGTCCCGTGCGGGAGGGTCAGGACGCCGGCGCGGGCGGGTCCGTCGCGGTGGTCAACGCGGAATGTCAGAGCCATTGAGCGGTCAGAGACAAGGGAAAGGACAAAAACGGACCGGGGCGAGAGGCAACCAGACCTGCCCCTCGCCCCCTGCCCTTTTCCGCTCCCGGATCAGTCCCCGCGGAGCTTGAGGTTGTACTGCCGCAGCTTCTCGCGGACCTCGGTCAGCGAGGTCTGGCCGAAGTTCTTCGCCTCCAGCAGCTCGTCGGCGGTGCGCTGGCACAGGTCGCCGAGCGTGGTGAGGTTCAGCCGGTTCATGCACTTGCGGGCGCGGACCGACAGGTTCAGGTCGCTCACCGGCTTGCTCAGGACGGCCTGCTCCTCGGGGCTGAGGTTCTGCTGGTGGTGCCGCGGGCCGCGGAACTCGTACTGCTGCCCCTGCTCCAGCGACTGCCCGATCCGCAGCCCCTTCCCGACCATCACGACCTTGATCTCGTCCAGCGAGGTCTCGCCGAAGTTCTTGCTCGCCAGCAACTGCGCCTCGGTCACGCGGGTCAGGTCGCCGAGGGTGCGGATGTTCATCCGCTTGAGGCAGTTCCGGCTGCGGACGCTCAGCTCGAAGTCCGAGATCGGCACCTCCAGCACCTGCCGGAACTGGATCGACACCTGCTCCTCGCCCGGGTCGTAGTACATCGACAGCGAGTGCTCGGCGTCCTTGACGAACAGCTTCGCCCGCTCGTCGGTCGGGTCGGCCTTGGCGAGCCGGCGGTAGCAGTCGGCGGCCTTGTCGTAGAGGTCGTTGTCCTCGTACAGGACGCCGAGGTTGTACAGCACGCCCTTGCCGATCGGCGGGTACTTGAGGCAGCGCTCGTAGTACCCGATCGCCTCGTGGTCGTTCCCCTGCAGGTCGTTCATGAACCCGAGGCGGAAGAGCGAGCCGGAGTGTCGCGGCTCCAGCTCGACCGCCCGCTCGTACATCTTCGCGGCCCGCGGCACGTCGCCCTCGGCCTCGGCGACCCCGCCCTCCTGGTGGTAGTACTCGGCGTTGTGCGCCGCCGCGTCCTTGAGCTTGGCGAGGATCGTCTTGGCGGCCCCGGCGTCGCCCTGGAGGCGCAGCGCGCCGGCCCGCTGGAGTTGGACCTGCTGCGCCGAGTAGCCCGTCTTCTCGGCCCGCTCGAACGCGGCGAGCGCCTCGGCGTACTCGTGCCGGGCGACGTGCGCCTGGCCGAGGTAGAACGCCGCCAGCGGCCCCTCCGACTTCTGGAGGTGGTCCACCGCCGCGGTCATGTACCCGAGGAAGTAGTGGGCGACGCCGAGCTTCAGGTGGATCTTCTTCTGCTGCGGCGGGGCGGCGACGGCGAGCCGCTTGTTGAGGAGGTCCACCACCTCGCGCAGGTGCTGCACCTGTCGCCCGCCCTGGGCCAGCCCCTCGCGGAGCTTGGACACCATCCCGCCCTCGAAGTCCTCGCGCTCGACGAGCAGCGCGCGCAGGTCGATCAGTTGTTCCGTCACGTCCTACCCCACGGATCGGGCCGGGTCTTGCCGCGTGTCGGCAGTCACGCGAGGGCCGGCCGGCAACGTGCGTGCCGAAGGAAGGAATAGTAGCGTCCCCCCCCCCGCCGGGCAAGTCGAGGGGTCGGCGTGCCGCAGACCGTGTCACTTCTTGGGGTTGGGCATGCCAACCGCGAGCGGGTCGCCCGACACCCGCTGCTCGGTCTCCAGGCGAGTGGTCAGGTCACGGAGCGCTGCCCCGTGTGCCGGGTCACGGGACAAGTCGGTCGTCTCGTCCGGATCGGTGGCAATGTCGAACAATTGTGTGCGGTCCGTCTGCGGGTAGCGGATGAGCTTCCAGCGGTCGGTGCGGACGCCCCGCTGGACGTTGCGGTACGCGAGGAAGAGGACGTCCCGCACACCCGCCTCGTGCCCCGCAACGACCCGCGTCAGACTCTTCCCGTCGACGCCGGGCGGAAGCGGCACGCGGCACCACTCGGCGACGGTCGGGAACAGGTCGAACAGATACACGAGCGTCGCCGACCGGCCGCCAGCGGGGATGCCGGAACCGGTCAGCAGCAGCGGCGCCCGCATGCTGTGGTCGTATAGGTTCTGCTTGCCGAGCAGGCCGTGCGAGCCGAGCGCCAGGCCGTGATCGCTCATGAAGATGACGATCGTATTCCGCGCCCGGCCGTGGCGTTCCAGCGCGTCGCGAATGCGGCCGACCTGCGCGTCGATGTGCGAGACCATCGCGTAGTACGCCGCCAGCTCACGCCGGACGTCCGCTTCGACCCGCGGCCAGCCGAGGAGCATTTCGTCGCGGACCGTCAGTTCGCCGTTGTCGAACGGGTGCCGTGGCAGGAAGTTCCGCGGCAGCGGGAGCCCCGCCGGGTCGTAGCGACGCCCGGCACCGGCCGGCGGCGTGCGCGGGTCGTGTGGCGACGTGAGTGTCAGGTACAGGAAGAACGGCTTGTCGCCACGGTACTCGGTCAGGAACCGCACCGCCGCGTCGGCGAACAGCGTGGTCGAATACTCGTCGCCCGTGCGGAGGTTGGCCTTCGGGTACGCGCCCGTCGGGTCGAACGGGTGGATCGGCACGCGGTTCTGGTTGCTCATACCGCCGAAGAAGATCGGGCCGCCGGCGTCGAAGCTGCGGGCGTAGCTCGCTGGGCCGTTGTGCCACTTGCCGACGCCGAACGTGTGGTAGCCGGCGCGACGGAACACTTCGGGCCACGTCGGGGTGTCGCGGAGTTGGTCGTTCACGCGGAACAGCGACCGCCCGCTGAGGAACATCGCCCGGCTCGGCACGCACACCGCCGGCTGTGTCGAGCCCATGCAGAAGGCGTTCGTGAACGCGACGCCGTCGCGCGCCATCCGGTCGAGGTGGGGCGTCTCGATGTGCCGGTTCCCGAGCGCCGCGATCGTGTCCGCCCGCTGGTCGTCGGAGCAGATGAAGACGACGTTCGGCCGCTCCTGCGCGACCGCGGCCGACGCCGACAGCACGAGTGCAACGAGGGCACGAATCACGGCCAGCTCCGTGTCGGTTTAGCCGATGGAGAAGTCCCACGCCTGCACCTCGGCCAGGCGGGCGTGGTCGGTCAGGTCGAACTGGAGCGGCGTGACGGTGACGTAGCCCTCGGCCAGCGCCGTCACGTCGGTGTCCGGGTGCGGTTCGGGGCAGCGGAACGCGGGGTCGGCCCAGAAGTAGGTTCGACCGCGCGGGTTCACCCGGCGGTCGAACTTCTCTTGGTACGGCGACACGTTCTGCGGCAGCACCTTCACCCCGCGCACCGGCCCGCGCTCCAGCACCGGCAGGTTCACGTTGAACAGGCTCCCCGCCGCCGGGTTGTGGGCGAGGATCTGCTCGATGACCCGCCGTGCGATGCGGGCACCGCCGGCGTAGTCGGTGATTTTCTTGTCGTACTCCAGCGACACGGCGATCGCCGTGCGGCGGAAGAACGCTCCCTCGACGGCGGCGGCGACGGTGCCCGAGTAGAGCACGTTGATGCCGGCGTTCGAGCCGGCGTTCATGCCCGAAATGATGACGTCGGGCGGCTCGGGGAGGAGCTCCAGCAGCGCGAGCTTCACGCAGTCCGCCGGCCGCCCCTCGACCGCCCAGCCGACGAACGTGGTGCCGTCGTCCTCGAACACCTCGCTGACGAGGACCGGGTTGAGGAGCGTGACGGAGTGGCCGGCGGCGCTCTGTTCGGTCGCCGGCGCGACGACCACGACCTTCCCGAGCTGTTTCAGCTCCTGCCGGAGCGCCCGCAGGCCGGGCGCGTAGATGCCGTCGTCGTTCGTGAGCAGGATGCGCATGGCCGCCTCGGGGTGGGCAGCCGGTATTCAACGGAATCGGGGCGCGGCCGGCAGTGGCGCGTCAAGCCCGGTCGAGCCGGAGCATGAACCGCTCGGCGTCCGCCGCCCACGGGAACGTGGCGATCACCCACGGCCGGAACCCGACCGCCTGGGCGAGCCGGAAGAAGTGGTCGCGGTTCACCCACATCTCGCCGCGGTGGCCGGCGCCGCGGGCGACGAGCGGCGAGGCGATCACGTCGGCGATTACCACCCCCTTCGGGCCGAGGAGGCGGGCGCACTCGGCGAGTAGAAGTGCCGACTCGTCCACGAACGTGTGGGTGAAGACGCTGAAGAAGACGGCCATGTCGAACGGACCGGCCGGGTCGGCGAACGGCACGGTCGTCATCCCGCCGGTCTCGAACACGAAGTTGGGGCGGGTGTAGGTGCGGCGGCAGAACTCGACCGCCTCGCGGCCGATGTCCGTCCCGTAGAACGCCCCGCGGTCGGACAGGTAATCCCGGAGCGCCATCGCCATCTGCCCGGTCCCGCAGCCCACGTCGAGCACGCGCGAGTCGGGCGTGAGCCCCTGTTCGATCAGCATCCCGCGCCGGGCGGCGCTCGACTTCTGGTACTCGTCCTGCGAGTGGTACGCGCCGACGACCCACCACGAGTTTGCGGTCAGGTCCGCGGTGCGGAAGACGTGGTGGTAGTCGATGTCCGTGGCCCGCGCAAACACGACGTGGGCCGGCACCGCCTCGGCGAGGTTCCCACCGGCCGGCGCGCCGCCGACGGTCACATCCCACGCCAGCGTGAAGTCGCCGGGGGCAGCCGGGCCGGTGACCGGCACCGTCACGTCCGCCCAGTCACCCGGCAACAGCGTTCCGAGGAGCGGGACGGACCTTTCCGCCCCGTACGGCCTCCCGTCGAGCGTGACCCACTGACAGCGCAGGCGCACCGCGTCCGGGCCGGTCCGCGCCCACACGCGCCGCGAATGGTTCTCGACCCGAACGACCCAATCGACCGCGACGCCGGTCTCGACGACCGACCGCGGCACCCGTACCGACAGCCGACCGACCCCGGCCGGGTCGGTTGTGGCGGCGAGGGACCAGCGGGCACGCCGGGCGAGACGGCCGAGAGGGGTCATTCGGAGAACGCCGCGCATGGCCGGTCCTCGCACTCACGTCGCGGCCGCCCCGGGCGGTCCGGTACGATCCGTGCGAGTGCATACCGCGGGTTCCGTATCACCGTCAACCGGAACCCCGACCGGGCGTGGCGCCGCGGCTGGCCTGTTCGTGTCCGGCGGCGGACGGTAACCTGACGCCACCGGGCGCCGGAGGGCGAGTCATGGCTGAACCGCTGCACAACGACGACGACGTGCCGACGCCGACCCGTGCCCGCCGCTCGACGGCGCTGGCGCTGCTCAGCGCCGACCCCGCCCCACCACCACCGGACGGCGTCGTGCTCCACCCGCCGAACGTCCCCGAACCGGCCGCCCGGAAGTGGTTCTTCGGGCAGGTCATTGACGAGGCGCGGCTGGCCGCCCGCATGTACTTCGACTCCCGCTACCGGGTCAGCCGGACCTTCCAGTTTCTCGTCCCGGTCCTGATCGGGACATTCGCCCTGAACTACTTCCTGTTCGCGGTCTGGTTTGCGTTTCCGGTCGTCAGCCCGGTCCTCGAACGGATCGGCTGCGTCGTCCTCGGCGTGCTGCTCTACAAGCTGCTGACCCGCGAACTCGCGCGCTACCGCGACGTACTCGACTACCTCGCCCGCTACGGGCGCTAGATTCAGCGTGTCAGAGGCCAGAGGACGGGCGGCAGTGAACCAGACACGGGTCGCTGCCGTCCGTCCTCTGGCCTCTGACACCGGCGTCAACATCGACCACGTGGCGACCGTCCGGCAGGCGCGGCGGGCGAAGGAACCGGACCCAGTCGCGGCCGCGGTCCTCGCCACGCTCGGCGGGGCCGACGGGATCACCGTCCACCTCCGCGAGGACCGGCGGCACATCCAGGACCGCGACGTGTACCTCCTGCGCGAGACCGTCGCCACGCGGCTGAACCTGGAGCTCGCCGCCTACGACGAGATCATTGCCATCGCCCTCAAGGTGAAGCCGGACGAGGCGACACTAGTTCCCGAGAAGCGGCAGGAACTGACTACCGAGGGCGGGCTCGACGTGATCGCCACCGAGGCCCAGACGCGGCCGGCGGTCGAACGCCTGAAGGCGGCCGGAATCCACGTCTCGCTGTTCATCGACCCGAACCCCGCGCAGGTCGATCAGGCGATGGACCTGGGTGCGGACGCGATCGAGTTCCAGACGGCGAGCTACTCCGAGGCGGTCGGCGAGGCGGCGGTCGCGGCCGAATTTGACAAGCTCCGCACCGCCACCGCCCACGCCGTCGGGCTCGGCCTGCACGTCCACATGGGGCACGGGCTGAACTACGTCAACGTCAAACCGGTCGTCCGCATCCCCGGCGTCGAGGAGCTGAACATCGGCCACTCGATCGTGTCGCGGGCCGTGTTCGTCGGGCTGGAGCGGGCCGTGCGCGAGATGAAGCAGGCGATGCAGGAGCACTACCCCGACCGGCGGAAGTGACCGTCCGGCTCAGTTCTCGACGGCGAGCAGTGCCCGCACCTCGTCGTCCGTTCGATCCCGCACGACCGGGCCGCCCCGCAACAGCCGCCACGTGCTGAAACCGCGGTCGCCGGGCATCCACAGCGGTTCAAGCACGCGCCGAGCCGCCGTGGGCGAAATCCCCTCGACGCGGCACCTCACATCAACTTCGTCCACTCGCGCCAGCGCGTCGGCCTGTCCGGGCTCGGGCGGTGGCGTGCCGACGATCCCGCGCGGCAGGTTCGCCGCCATCAGCGAGAGAATCATCACCCCGAGCAGCCTGGCCTCGCGCGGCGTGACACCCGCTGCCGAGTCCGACCCTCCCAGCCACCGCAGCCCGCCCACGAGTGCCAGGACGACGCCGAGCCACGGGAAAAGGTTGTACCGCGACCAGCCGCGGAGCACGGTGTCATACGGCCACGCCGCGCGCGCGCCGTAGACCAGCCCGAAGTGCAGCACGACGAACGCGACACCGAGGACGACGAGGTCGCGGCGCGGGGCACGTCTCCACCACCACGCGGAAAGTACCAACACCAGCACGCACCCGACGGCCGCGACCAGGGGCGGGCAGGTGAACCCGAACACACCGACCGACCCGAGGGCGAGGTTGTCCACAACCGCCCGCCCGGTGGTCACCGCGCCGGAGAGCGGGTCGAACGCCTCCGCCGTGGTCCGGCCGCCGTGGTGGTCGGCGTGGAGGATGCGATCGCCGGAGAGTGATAGCGCGACCACCAGGTACGCGAGCGTGCCCGCCAACGGCGCCGCGGCCGCCGCACGCCGACCCGCATTCCACAGGTACAAGGCGCAGAGCGGTCCCGTGAGTACGCCGCCGGCGTACCAGCCCGGTGCGAGGAACGACCACATACACGCACCGACCAGCCCTACGGTGGAGCGGCGCATCACCCAGCTCTGGGCGCCGAGCAACGCCGCCAGCGTGAACGCCGCCGCCCCCACAGCCGGCGCCGCGGCGTACCAAAAGACGGCCTCCTGATACACCGCCGTCACGCCGAACACCGCCGCCCCCACCAGCCCGTAGAACGGGTGGCCGCGCTCGCGGGCGACGAAGCGGTACACGAGCGCGACCGTGCCGAGCAACATCAGCCGGACGGCGAGCGCGCACGCGAACGGCAGGTTCGCCGCCCCACCCGCCGCCCACGCCACCGCCCACGTCGCCACACGGAAGACCGGCCAGCAGTGCTCGTTCACCGGCACCCACAGGTTCGCGCGCGCCTCAGCCCAGGTGAGCGACTGCTCGACGATGACGAAGTCGTCGTACCGGAGCGCCGGCGCCACGAGCGACCGGATGTGAACAACGAGCGTCGCGGCGAAGATGCCGAGTAACAGTGCGCACACCCGGCGCCGGCTGGCGGCGTTGACGGGTGGTGTGGGATCGGGGGCGTGGGTCACGGGGGCAGTGTATCAGGCGGTTTCGGCGCGGTCAGCGGAGCCGCGCCAGCCCGCGGGCGGCTCCACGGTTCGCAGCTCGGCCGGGCTGCGGGTGTGGTCGAGCACGTACTTCTGGAACACGTGAATCCGCTCCTCGCGCACGCCGATCACGCCCGGGAACGGGCTCGCCTCCAGCCCGCGCTGCACGCCCCGGTAGATCGTCCCGTCCTCGCCGAAGACCTGGCGCGCGACCCGGGTCGAAATCCACTTGAGGAACCGGTACAGCACCCACGCGCCCGGCCCGCGGCGGGTGCCGCGAAGCGTGAAGAAGATGCACCGGTACTTGCACGTGGTCGGGCCGGTCGGGAAGACGCACTGCATCATGCGGAACACGTCGAGCGAGCTGCCGGTCGTGTGCGGGTGAAGGACGCGGTGCCAGTACTCGTTCGTCATCGGCGCCCCGAGCCGCCGAACGATCCACTCCATCGTGCGGCCCGCGAAGTCGCGCGGCGGGACCGTCTTGAAAGAGCTGAAGCGGTCCGTGAGCTCGTGCCACGCGTTCTCGGCCGGGGGGTATTCCTTGAACGTCTTCGGATGGACTTCCGGGATATGGTACGACTCGAGCGAGTTTTCCAGCACCACCTTCCAGTTACACGGGAAGTCTTTCTCCCACGTCGCCGAGTGCCGGTAGAGTCCGCCGTGGCTCTGCCACACGTCGCGCACCGGGCCGAGCCAGTCGGCGAGTGACACCCCGGTGTCAGTCAGGCGGACGAACACGAGATCGCCGCAGGTGTCTACGGCGAACCGGCGCAGGCACGAGTTCTCACGGTCCCACGGGCGGAACGCTTGGGCGTCCGGGATCTTCGCCGTCCGCCCGTCAGCCTGGTACTCCCACCCGTGGTACTGGCACCGGAGCCGCTCGGCGTTCCCGCACGGCTTGTCGGTCAGCCGGCTGTGGCGGTGCGGGCAGACGTTCAGGAACGCCCGCAGTTCACCGTCGAAGTTGCGAATGAGGATCGGAGTTTCGAGGAGGTCGAGGGTGATGAAATCGCCCGGCCTGGCGAGCTCGTTCACCGTGGCGACCGGGTGCCACGCCGGCAGGAACAGGTGGCGGAGTTCTGCCCGGTGCTGGTCCGGGGACGTGTAGTGCTCCGGCCGTAGCAGGTGCCGCAGGTGGTGCTGGTGGATGAACATGTGCGGCCACCGGGGCGGACGCGGGCGACGCGCCGATCATATCGGGCGGCACGTGAGCCGTCCTCTCGACTCGCCCAATCTTCCCATAGTCCCGACGTGGTTTGTTCGCACGCGCTGTTACAGTCGTTACTTCCCGCCCAACTTCTCCATCGTGAGCTCCGGCTGCCACATGCTCAGGAAGGTCGGCAGTTTGGAACGGTCGAGGCCGGGGATGTTGGGGAGCAGGCCGGCGCCCTGGAGCGGAATGTTGGCGGTGACGGCGTAGATCGAGTGCGCGGGGTCGTTCGCGCGGCGGTACAGGACGACCTGCGGCCGGAAGCCGTCGCCGCAACCCATCGTCGCGGCGACCTGGACGGCATGGTCGAGGTCGCCGACCTGATCGACCAGTCCCCGCAGGCGGGCTTGGGTGCCGGTCAGGATGCGGCCGTCGAACACGCTCGCGTCGGCCCGCGGCCGGCTGCGGCGGATGTCCGTCACCAGCCGGCCGTGGAACTCGTCGGCCATCGCCTGAAGGAGCTCCTTCTCCGCCGGCAGGACCGGCCGCGCCGACGAGCCAATGTCCGCCAGCTCACCGGCCTTCACCGGTTGGGGGAGGACGTTGAACTGGGCCATCAGATCTTGCAGGTTGAACAAGTTGAGAATCACCCCGACGCCACCCATCACGGTCGCCTCACCAGCCACAACTTGATCCGCCCCCGACGCCAGGAAGTATGCCCCGCCACAGGCCGTATCAAGGAGCGCCGCCACGACCGGCTTGCCGCAGCGCGCCTTGAACCGTTCGAGGTCGCGGCGCATCGACAGGGACGCGGACACACTGCCGCCGTGACTGTTGACGCGCAGCACGACCGCCTTCACGCACGGATCAGCCTCCGCGGCGTCGAGCCGCTCGCGGAACAACGCCACCGGGTTCTCGCCAAGCGACGACGGCCCCGTGAACGGCGTGTTCAGGAGGAGTCCATCGACATCGACGATCGCGACCCGGGCCGCCGACGTCCCCGGGCTGACAACCACCGCCCGGACCGGTCCCGCGACCGGGCTGACCGGCGGAAGGTCGCCCGTCACCCGCGTTTCGACCGGCCCGTCGATTGCAACCCGATTATCGGTACGGATCAGGAACCGCTGACAGCCGGTCGTGAGAAGGAGGCACGCAATGATGAGAAATCGACTGCCCATGACTCGCCTCAGACCCATCCGCGCGGCCTTCTCGGCCCCGCCGTAGTTCGCAACATCGGCAGAATCGCCCCAGCCGGTTGAGCCCTCCCGGACGGCATAAGAGATGCAATCCGCCTGAACCACCTCGGAGCGGCGGGTTAACGGGTCACTCTAACCACTGCCCATTTCCTAACTGCTGCTCAACGCCGTAACTTTCCACACTACCCAAATTGCCGAACCACGGCAGTTTGCGGATACTAACGCATTGGGGACGTGGAGGATCCCGCGGCAGTCGCCGGCCCTGGCGACCGCCGGCCGACCCCGCCGACACGCCAGCCAGCTGCTCGGTCGGCCTCCACCCCACGAGGGACATGATGGATTCGAGCGACCTCTTCGTTTTGACATCCGTCGGTTCGACCGACCCGGCCCTCGCCATCGCCGCCACTCGCTTCGGCGCCCGCGGCACGCTCGACCTGGAGTACGCCGAGCGTGAGGCGTTCGCCGGGGCGCTGGCCCGGTTGACCCGGTTCGCGCGCGGCCCGTTTGGGGTGAAACTCGGGTCGAACGCGGTCGAACTGCTCCCCGAAATGCTCGGTCCTGATCGGCCGTCGTGGGTGATTCTGGCGGGCGGCCGGCGGAACGGGCACGGGGAAGTTGCGAAGACGCTCCGCGACGCGGGGATCGAGGTGTTCGCGGAAGCGGTCAGCCGGGCCGAGGCGGAAGAGGCGGTCGGCTG
>JAFKFQ010000228.1 GCA_017308215.1 bacterium
TCGTTGGTCCGGGTGCCCGAGCGGACCACCCGGGTGACCGGTCACCGTGTCCGGTGTCTGTACCAACGACCAGCCGGCTCACGCCGGCCGGTCGCCACGTCGGGCCGCTACCGCCGGTAGATGCGCGCCACCGGCAGCCCGTCGGGGCTGCGGTACTCCCAAACGATCTCCTTGTCCGGCGTCACCTCGACGGCGCGGGCGGTGTTCACCGACGCGACCAGCGTGTTCCCGTTCGGCAGCCGCTGCACCGACGACGCGAACGGGATGTCGTAGGTCCACCCCGCCTTGCCGGTCTTCAGGTCGTACTCGGCCACCTGGTTCTGGTGCGTCACGAGCAGCTTCCCCTCCGGCGTCACGTCGATCCCGGCCATCGGCACGTTCTGGAACCGGCCGACCGTCAGCGGCGTGCCCACCTCCTTCAGCTTGTCGTCGAGGCGGAACAGGTTCGGCCCGGCGTTGCCGCTCGTCACGAACGCCACCCCGCCGTTCGGCAGGCGGGCGCCGGCGACGATGTCGAACCCGTTCATGTTCATCACCGGGTTCCGCGGGCGGGTGTACGTGGCCACCGCCGCCGCCTGGCCGGGCTTGACCTCCCAGATCGTCGACCGGCCGACGACGAGCCAGTTCCCGTTCGGCAGCGGCTCGACGGAGAGCGGCTGGACGCCGTTGAAGCTGTGGACGATGTTACCGGCCTTGTCCCGCTCGGTGACGCGGCCGTAGTTCGTCTCGGCCAGCAGCACCCGCCCGGTCGGCAGCACCCGGATGTCGTTCGGGTACATCATCTGCGGGTTCCCGCCGAGCCGCCACGCCTCCTTCTGGTCCGGGCCGAGGGAGAGCACCGCCATCCCGCCGACGCTGCTGTTCTGGAGGAGCAGGTCGGTGAGCCCCTGGACGCGCGGGGTGAGGTCGGCCTTCGCCGGGTCGGCGCCGCCCTTCGCCCACCACCCGGCCCAGGCGTCGCGGGCTTTCGCCAGGTCGTCGGGGGTGCGCCCGAACCGCCCGCCGGGCGGGTGCTCGCCGGCCAGCCGCAGGAGGAAGTCTTCGACCTGCCACAGCCGGCCGCGGGGCAGCGCCGCGATCATGCCGATGAGGTCGGGGACGAACTCCTTCTCGCGGGTGGTGTGGGCGAGGGTCCACAGCCCGAGGAACTTCGCCTCCACGTCCGGGTCGCGGCGGACCGCCTCCTTCACCGCCGGGAGGGCGTCCGGGATCCGCACCCGCTTGTCGGCCGGGCCGCCCTCGACGAGGGCGACGTAGGCCGCGGTCCGCCGCGCCGCCGAGGCGTCGCCGAGCGCGGCGACCAGCGCCGGCTCGGCCTTCCCGTCGCGGACCGCGAGGGTTTTGAGCGCCGACTGGATGTCGGCGGCCACGGCGTCGGAGTCGGCGAGCGGGAGGAACCCGAGCAGCGCCGCGGCGGCGCCGGCGGGCTTGAGCTTCGCCAGGGCGCGGACGGCGGCGCCCGACACCTTCGAGTGGTCCACCTTCTGGAGCCGCTTGAGCACCAGCCCGGCGCGGTAGGCGATCTCCGGGTCGCCGGTCTTGTCCTCGGCGGCCTTGCGGAGCGGGCTGATGGCGAGCGGCCCGAGCCGCTCCGCCTCGGCCCCGGCGGCGAGCCGGTCCTCGAACTTGTCGGCGGCGAACCGGCGGATGATCTCGTCGAGCTTGCCGCGGTCGGTGTCGGACACGGTGCGGAGCTTGAGGTAGCCGACGAGGGCGGCGCCGTCGCCCGGGTCGAGGTTCACCGACTTGAGCACGTCGGCGTCGGAGCCGGGGTCGGCCGGCGTCTCGTCCGGCGGCGGCCGGGCGGCGGCGACGAGGACGGCGGCGGCGACGAAAACGGCAAGGAACCGCGGCATAACGGGCTCCGGGGGAGCGGGGCGGCTTCGATCAGGTTACCGCACCGGCGGCGGCAGGGGAAAGGGGATTGGGGCGGGAGAGGGTGGTGCGACACTCCGTGCCGTACCACGATGCGCCGCGGCCCCGGCGGGCGCGCAGGAGGGGCGCCGGCCGGGGCCGTGATGAGGGGTGAGCGGGCCGCGGCGCGGTTACTTGCGGTGGCGGATCTTCGCCCGCATCCGCCGCTTCTTCCGCCCGACCTTCCGCCGACCGTTGCCGCGCCGCGCCCCCATGAGCCCGTCTCCTACTGTTTGCCTGGATTCGTTCCCGAGTCGAAGGAAGGCGGTATTCTAGAGACCGGCCGGACCCGGGCAAGCCTGCCCCGGCACGCCGGTTGCCCAAATCCGATCGCCCGCCGCGAGGGGGTTTGATCATGTTCCGTACCGCCGTGCTCGCGTCCGTCGTGGCCGTGTGGGCCGCCGCCGACCTGCCCGCCCAGCCATTCCCCGGCCGCTTCCCGTCGCCGATCCCACACCCGCAGACCGGGATCGAGGGGGTGTGGTACTTCCGCGGCGACCCGTTCCAGCCGTGCTCGGTGCAGACGCAGTGGACTCCGGTCGGCCCGCAGTTGGTGTTCGTGAACGAGATGGGCTCGCCGGCCGCGGCGCGTCTCAGCCGCGACGGCCGGCGGGTCGAGATCCCGGAGTGGAACCTGGCGGGGCGGGTGTACCCGGACCGGATCGTCTGGCCGAATGGCGACTTCTGGGCGCGTTGAGGGCCGGCTACCCCGATCAGGCGAACGGCCGGCGCGAGCCGGCTGGTCGTTGGTACGGGTGCCCGAGCGGACCACACGGGTGACCGGTCACCGCGTCAGGCCACCGTACCAACGACCAGCCGGCTCGCGCCGGCCGTTCGCCCATGTCGCCGGTCAGTCCGTCTTCGCCCCGCCGGTCGGGGCGGTGACGGGGCTGGCGTGGCCGTGGCCGCCGCCGTCCTGGATGCGCATCCCGTAGAAGCTGCGGTGCACGAAGAACGCCGACACGAGTAGGAACGCCGCCGACAGCGCGTGCCCGAGCGTCGTCCCGCGCTGCTCGGTCATGTGCACCGCCAGCTCCACCGCGAGCAGGCCGAACAGCGTCGTGAACTTGATGATCGGGTTCAGCGCTACGCTGCTCGTGTCCTTGAACGGGTCGCCCACGGTGTCGCCGACGACCGTCGCCGCGTGCAGGTCCGTCCCCTTCGCCTTCAGCTCGGTCTCGACGATCTTCTTGGCGTTGTCCCACGCCCCGCCGGCGTTCGCCATGAAGATCGCCTGGTACAGCCCGAACAGTGCGATGCTGATCAGGTAGCCGATGAAGAAGTACGAGTCGAGGAACGCGAACCCGAGGGTGGAGAAGAACACCACCAGGAAGATGTTGAACATCCCCGCCTGGGCGTACCGGGTGCAGATCTCCACCACCTTCTTCGAGTCCTCGGTGCTCGCCTTCGTCACCGTGTCGTCCAGTCTGATGTTCGCCTTAATGAACTCCACCGCCCGGTAGGCGCCGGTGCTCACCGCCTGGGTGCTGGCGCCGGTGAACCAGTACACCACCGCCCCGCGGGTTCAGGATCGACAGGTTCACCACCAGCTCCGGCTTCAAGCCCTGCGTCAGCCCGACGATGATGGCGAAGATCATCGTCGTCGCCCCGACCACGGCGGTGCCGATGAGCACCGGCTTGGCCGTCGCCTTGAACGTGTTCCCGGCGCCGTCGTTCTTCTCGGGGTTGTCCTTCGCCGTGTCGAAGTCGGCAGCGAACCCGAAGTCGCGCTGGATCTCGTCCCGGATCCCCGGGATCGTCTCGATGGTGCTGAGCTCGTACACGCTCTGGGCGTTGTCCGTCACCGGGCCGTAGCTGTCCACGGCGATCGTCACCGGCCCCATGCCGAGGAACCCGAACGCCACCAGGCCGAACGCGAACACGGCGGGCGCGAGCATGATCGGCGGGATGCTCAGGCTGATCCAGTAGGCGATCCCCATCAGCGACATGATGGTGATGCCGAGCCAGTAGGCGCTGAAGTTGCCGGCCACGAACCCGCTGAGGATGTTCAGCGACGCGCCGCCCTGCCGGCTGCTCGTCACCACCTCGCGGACGTGCCCGCTCTCGGTGCTGGTGAACACCTTCACCAGCTCGGGGATGATCGCCCCGGCGAGCGTGCCGCAGGTGATGATCGTGCTGAGCTGCCACCACAGGTTCGTGTTCCCGGCGATGTCCGGGATGAGCAGGAACGACACGGCGTAGGTGAGCACCACCGAGACGATCGACGTGATCCACACGAGGAACGTGAGCGGCGCCTCGTAGTTGAAGTCGCGCGCCTCGCCGTACTTCGCCTTCGCCCGCGCCTCGTTGATGAAGTACGACGCCGCCGACGCGATCACCATCATCACCCGCATCATGAAGATCCAGACGAGTAGCTGGATCTGCACCTTCCCGGCGGCGGCGGTCGCGGCGGCGGTCTGCTCCGCGGTCGCGCCCGCGGCGGTCACGCCGGCCGGCAGGAACAGCGCCGGGGTGACGGCGAGCAGGATGAACGAGATCAGCGCCACACCGGTCACGCCGTAGGTCTCGAACCCGTCGGCCGACGGCCCGACCGAGTCGCCGGCGTTGTCGCCGGTGCAGTCGGCGATGACGCCGGGGTTGCGGGCGTCGTCCTCCTTGATCCTGAAGACGATCTTCATCAGGTCGGCGCCGATGTCGGCGATCTTGGTGAAGATGCCGCCGGCCACCCGCAGCGCCGCCGCGCCGAGCGACTCGCCGATGGCGAACCCGATGAAGCACGCCCCGGCGAGCTCGCCCGGGATGAACATCAGGATGATGAGCATCAGGAGCAGTTCGACCGAGATGAGGAGCATGCCGATCGAAATGCCGGCCTTGAGCGGGATGGCGTAGCACGGGTACGCCTTGCCGGTGAGGGCGGCGAACGCGGTGCGGCTGTTGGCGAACGTGTTCACGCGGATGCCGAACCACGCCACCCCGTAGCTGCCCAGGATCCCGACCACGCTGAAGAACAGGATGATCCCCACCCGCTCGGGCGGGAACCCGTGCTGCGTCTGCTTCGTGACCGGGTCGGTGTAGGTGGTGAGGTAGCCGAAGTAGACGAAGATGATCGCCCCGATGAACAGCCAGAGGACGAACAGGAACTTCCCCTGGGTGAACAGGTACGTCTTGCACGTCTCGTAGATCAGCTCGCTGACCTCCCGCATCGAGCCGTGGACGGGCAGGTTCTTGAGCTGGTTGTAGACGACGAGCCCGAACACCAGCCCGGCGGCTGATACGACGAGCCCGAGAAAGAGAAGGTTGTTCCCGCCGATCCCGCCTAGGAACTGGGCGTCGTTCAGGTTCGGGAGGACGAGGTTGGCCTCACCCCCGCCCGACCGGGGTGGGCCGCCGGCCGGGTCGGCGGCGAGCGCCGGGCCGGCGAAGGTCAACAGGACCAGGAGGGCGGCCGCGGCGCGGGTAACGGGCCGCGGCGCCCGCTGGTCGGGAGAGTCGGTCGGCATGTCGCGGGTTCCTACGCAGGACACGGGAAGGCGAGTCGACTTGGCTGAGGCTCCGACGGGTCGGAGTCCGCATAGGGTAAACGACCGGTCGGGCCGGAGCAACACCCGCGTGAAGGGAAGGTGAAGACGCGGCGGGTCACCCCGGCAGCGCGAACGACCGGCAGAACTCCCACACCGCCGCGACACCGTTCACACGGTCCGACGGCGGCCCGGCGATGCGGTGGTTGAGCTGCGCCTTCCCGCCCGGCCAGTGGTGGCCGAGCCCGTCGATCTCCACGGACCGGAACGGCACCGGCCCGGGGTACACGTCGGTCCGCACGCCGCCCGCGGTCGACTCTTCCACCGGGTCGGGCGCGCAGCCGAGGATCGCCGCCCAGCGCGAGAGTGTCTCGGCGACCGGGCGGCGCTTGACGAGGCGGTGCTTCCACGGGCTGCGCACCTCGCCGCCGCGGACCGGCACGAGCGGGTCGGCGGCGCCGATGAGGTACAGCGTCGGCACGGGCCGCGCCGGGCGGAAGTCGGCGGGGACGCGACAGTACCCGGCGACCGGCACCACCGCCGCGACGCGCTCGCTCAGCTCCGCCGCGACGCGGAATGCCATCGCCGCGCCGTTCGAGAACCCGGTGACAGAGACGCGCCGCGCATCAGCGCCTTTGGTGACGGCGTCGGTGATGACGGCGGACAGGAACGCGAGGTCGTCTGCGGGCGGGCCGGACGGGTCGAGCAGGTCCGCCTCGGGGCCGTCGTTACGGACGCGCCACAGCGGCGGGTTTGTGAGGAACTTCGGCGGCTGCGTGCGGTCGGGGGGGAGGGCATCGGGCAGCGCGAGGGCGAACCCCTCGCGCGCCGCGAAGACGGACCAGCCGGTCTCGCCGTCGGCCCAGGCGGCGGTACCGCCGGCGCCGTGGAGGACGACAACGAGCGGCGGCGTCACCGGCCCCGGCGGCGGGGCGAAGTGCAGGTACGACCGGTCACCGAGGGTCACGCGGGTGAGCAGGGGATCGCCTCCGCGCTACTTCGAGAGTGCCTCGACGTTGTTGAAGAACGTGGCGACCGCGTCGGCCTTGTTCTTGTGCTGCACCACGGCGATGTACCCGGTGTTCCCGACCACCACCGACCTCGTCACCACGGTCGCGTCGGTCAGCGAGCTGCGGCCCTCGGTCTCCTTCGCCTGCCCGCCCAGCCAGTCCACCGTCCGCGCCGGGCCGGCGTCCTTGGCGACGAAGGTCATTCCGTTGGCCGCCGACTTCAGTTCTCGCTCCCGGTCCGCGGTCTTCGCCGACGGCCGGAACTTCACCACCGCCAGGGTACAGGCGAGCGACCCGTCCGGCTCGGTGTACTGCCACGACTTGGCGCCCGTGACCGCCGAGGATTGGAGCGACAGCCCGCCGTCGTCCGGGGTGCCGGGGAACGCCGCCCGGACCGATTTGTCTGGCGCCTCGAACTTCGTCCACCCGATCGGGAGCGACCCGCCGCCAGTCCCGGCCGCCTCGTTCCTCTTCTTGGCCTCCTCGGCGGCCTTCTTCAACTCCTGGTCGAGCCTCTGGGCGGCCTCCTGGAGTTTCGGCTGGACGATGAAGAACCACACACCGATCGGGCCGCCGCAGCACATCAGGAAGGCCACCGCAGCGATGCCGAGGATCAGCACCAGCGGCGACTTCGACCCGCCCGACTGGGCGCGGCGGCGCGGGCGGTCGTCGTCGCCGGCGTCGTCCTCGTCGTCGCGCGGGCGGCGGCGCGGGCGGTCACCGCGATCCGGCGGCGAGGCGTCGTCGTCCTCGTCGCGGCGCCGGCGGCGTTCGCCCCGCTCACCCCGGTCGCCGCGCTCCTCGCGGTCGCGGTCACCGCGTTCGCCGCGCTCCTCGCGGTCGCCCCGGCTTCTGCCTCCGCCGCCGGCCGACACGGCGGCCCCGAAGTCGAACGCTCCACCGCCACCCGCTGCCGGCGGGGGCGATGCGGGCTCGGGCGGAGCCGACCGCGGGGGCGGGGGCGAGCCGCCGCCGAAGTCGAACGGAGTGCCCGAGGCCGCCGGCGGAGGCGGCTCGGCGGCGGCAGGGACGGCCATGACTGCCTGGCACTTCGGGCACTTGACCTTCTTGCCGGCGGCCGCGTCGGGCGCGTTCAATCGCGTCTGGCAGTTCGCACAGACGACCGGGATGGGCATCGGAGTGCTCCGCGGGGGGCGTTGCGGACGATTCTAGCGGCCCGGCCGGCGAAAAGCGCGGGTGCGGCGCGGGCGCACTCGGCGCTTCCCCCGCCGCCCGCACCCGGGTACGCTCAACCCATTCCCTTCCCCCGGAGGTCCGCCGTGGACGCCACCCGCCGCGAGTTCGGTTCCCAGTTCCTCGGGGCGCTCGTCGCCTACGGGCTCGTCGAGACGTGCTGGCGGCAGAACCTGTTCGCCCAGGAGGTCCGCCCGACCATCGACGCCTGGTTCCGCGACCTCGGAGCCATGACCGCCGACCTCCGCGGCCGCCGCCTCACCGACCTCCAGTTCCAGGAGCGGATGGAGGCGCTGTACCGCCGGGTGGACCTGCCGGCGCTGTGCCGGCTCATCCGGCTCGACGAGATCGAGAGGCGGAAGCTGCCGGAGAACGGCGCCCTCAGCGCCGGGTTCGACCTGGGCACGACCGGCGGGCTGCCGGCGGCGCCGGGGTTCGGCAAGCAGATCTTCGGGTGCGCCCGCGGCCGGTCGATCGTCCCGCACGGGCACGCCAACATGTGCACCGGGTTCATCATCCTGAAGGGCCGGTGGGCCGGGAAGCACTACGACCGCGTCGAGACGGCCGCCGACCACTACCTCATCCGCCCGACGATCGACCGCGAGTTCGGCCCCGGCGAGGTGAGCACCATCTCCGACCACAAGGACAACGTCCACTGGTTCCGCGCGGTGACCGCGGAGGCGTACATCTTCAACGTCCACGTCAACGGCTACGACCCGATGATCCGCGAGAGCAGCGGCCGGCTGTACCTCGACCCGCAAGGCGAGCGCGTCGCCGGCGGGCTCGTCAAGGCGGCGAAGATGTCGTCCGCCGACTGCCACCGCAAGTACGGCTGACCGGCGCACGCGGGGGGTGGCGGCGGATACGATACCGCCACCCGCGCCCCACACGGAACCCGTTCATGTCCGCGCTCCTCGACCGCTTCCTCCGCTACGTCCGCATCGACACCCAGGCCGACGACCGCACCACCGCCTACCCGAGCAGCCCCGGCCAGCTCGTGCTCGGCAAAATGCTGTGCGACGAGCTCCGCGCCCTCGGCCTCGCCGACGCCCGGCAGGACGGGCACGGCCTCGTCTTCGCCACCGTCCCCGGGACCGTGCCCGGCGCGCCGACGATCGCGTTCAACGCCCACATCGACACGAACCCCGAGAACTCGGGGAAGGACGTGAACCCGCAGGTCATCCGCGACTACCGCGGCGGCGACCTCGTGCTGCCGAAGGATCCCACGAAGGTCATCCGCGTCGCCGACAACCCGGAGCTCGCGGCACTAATCGGCAAGACGATCATCACCACCGATGGCACCACGCTCCTCGGCGCGGACGACAAGGCCGGGCTCGCGGTCATCATGGAGGCGGTGCGGACGCTGGTCGAGAACCCGGCGCTCCCGCACGGGCCGGTGGCGGTGGTGTTCACGTGCGACGAAGAGATCGGCCGCGGCGTGCTGCACCTGGAGCCGGCAATGCTCGGCGGCGCGGTCGCGGCGTACACGCTCGACGGCATGGGCACCGCCGAGATCGAGGACGAGACGTTCTCCGCCGACGCCGCCACGGTCACCATCACCGGCGTGAACATCCACCCGTCGATCGCGAAGGGGCGGATGACGAACGCGGTCCGCCTCGCGGGGATGTTCCTCGACCGCCTGCCGAAGCGCCGCCTGAGCCCCGAGACGACCGCCGGCCGCGACGGCTTCCTCCACCCGCTGACGATCGAGGGCGGCGTCGGCGAGGTGCGGATTCAATTCATCCTGCGCGACTTCGACACGCCGCAGCTCGCCGTTCAAGCCGAGCTCCTGCGCGAGCTCGGCCGGCAGGTGGAGCGCGAGCACCCGGAGGCGCGGGTGCGGGTGGACGTGCGGAAGCAGTACCGCAACATGCGCGACGGCATCGCCAGGGAGCCGCGGGCGATCACGTACGCGGCGGAAGCGGTGAAGCGCGCGGGGATGGAGCCGACGTTCAAGATCATCCGCGGCGGCACCGACGGCGCTCAGCTGACGGAGAAGGGGCTGCCGACGCCGAACCTCTCGACCGGCGAGCACAACCCGCACTCGCCGCTGGAGTGGACGTGCCTGGAGGAGATGGAGGCGGCCGTGCGCGTGGTGGTCGAGTTGTGCCAGGTGTGGGCGGGGAAGTAGCATGGGGACGGTTCCGGTGGAGGACGGCATGACGACCGCGACCGAGACGAGCCCGCCGAAGGTGTGGACGGTTGAAGACCTGCTGGCGATGCCGGACGACGGCGTCGAGCGGTGGATCATCAACGGGAAGTTGCGTGAGAAGCCGCCCGAGTTCAAGGGGGTCACGGTGACCGTCCGCAACCGCCACCACAGCCGCATCATGTCCTACGTGGTCACGGCGATCACGGTCTGGCTCCGCACCCAGCCGCCACCCCGCGGTGAGCCGTACTGCGGGGAGGTCGGCATCCTCCTCCCGGGGCGGACGACGGCGGTCGGGGTGGACGCGGCGTTCGCCCCGGCGAACGTGGTGGCGGTGCAGGACGACGAGAAGACGACGTTGCTCGACGGGGTGCCGACGCTCGTCGTGGAAATCCTGTCGCCGAACGACACCCACGAAATGATCCACGAGAAGGTCCGCGCGTTCGCCCGCGCCGGCGTGCCGCTCGTGTGGGTGATCGATCCCGACGACCGGACGGTGAAGGTGTACCGCCCGGGCGCCGAACCGGAGTTGTTCAACCTGACGCAGCGCCTGCCCGCACACCCGGCCATGCCCGGGTTCGCCCCGGGCGTGGCCGAGCTGTTCGAGTAGCCCCGTCACTTCTTCCGCTTGTACTGGATGGTGAACGCCGGCTCCTTGCCGTCGCCCATGTACATCGCGAAGTCGATCGTGTCCGCGTCCGGCATCGCCGACACCGTCTTGAACTTCGTCTGCTTCCCGTCCATCCCCGGGCCGTCGCCGGACATGGTCAGCGTCTTCTTCGCCGCGTCGTACCCGCCCTCCATCAACATCGGCGCCGTGCTCATGCTGTCGACCCACAGGCCGACGTACTTCTTCTTCCCGGCGTCGTAGGTGTCCATCCCGCGGCCGCTGAACTTCTGCCCGGCGACCTCGCCCTCGAACGCCGACGTCAGCCACAGCCCGCCCAGTTCCATCTTGTATACGCACGTCCCCTTGCTCTCCCCGACCCCCGGCATCTTCATCGTCGTGTCCCACGTCCCGACCATCTTCTTGAGCAGCTCGTGCTCCGGGCCGGGCGTGGCGGGCGCCTGCCCGCGCACCGCCGCCCCGCCCACGGCCAGCACCACCGCCACCGCCAGGAATCGGTTCATCGTGCCCCCCTCGGGTCGATACGAGAAGACCTGCCCGGGACCGCCCCGGGTGGGTCGGGCGCGGTCACTTCTTCCGCTTGTAGACGATCGTGAACATCGGCTCCTTGCCGTCGCCGACGTACATGCTGAAGTGTTCGGTGTCGGCGTCCTTGGTCACCGCCACGGCCTTCCACTTCGCGTTCTTGCCGTCCATCCCCGGCCCCTCGCCGACGGTCGTCAGCGTCTTCGTCGCCTGGTCGTAGGTGCCCTCCATCACCATCGGGTGCGTGCTCATGCTGTCCACCCAGATGCCGATGTACTTCTTCTTCCCGGCGTCGTAGGAGTCGAGGCTCCTGCCGGTGAACCGCTGGCCGCCGAGGTCGCTGTCCATCGCCCCGACCAGCCACAGCCCGCCGAGCTCCATCTTGTACGTCACCGTCCCCTTGAACTCCATCCCGCCGGCCTTCATCGTCGTCTCCCAGGTTCCCTCCTTGGCCTTAAGAATCGCGTGCTCCGGGCCGGGCGTGGCGGGCGCCTGCCCCCACACCCCCGCCCCCGCCGACAGCGTCAGAACCAGTACCACCGCCGCGAGCCGCGTCATCGCGCCCTCCCCTCTGGCACAAGCCCCCGCCCGACCGCCGGCGGGTGGTGGAAGCATCTCAGCCCGCCGCCGGCCTGCCAACGTCGGTTGCCGTAGAATGGCCCCACTTTCACACCCTCTTTGCGAGACTTTTCCCGATGTCCGCTTATCGCACCGAGACCGACAGTATGGGGCCGATCCGCGTCCCCGCGGACCGGTACTACGGCGCCCAGACCGCCCGGTCGCTCGTGCACTTCGCGGTCGGCGCCGACACCATGCCGCGCCCGGTCATCCGCGCGTTCGGCGTGCTGAAGAAGGCCGCGGCCCTCACCAACCGCGACCTCGGGCTGATGCCCGCCGACCGCTGCGAGTTCGTCGGCCGCGCCGCCGACGAGGTGATCGCCGGCCGGCTCGACGACCACTTCCCGCTCCGCGTGTGGCAGACCGGCAGCGGCACGCAGACCAACATGAACGTCAACGAGGTGATCTCGAACCGCGCCATCGAGCTCGCCGGCGGGGTGATGGGGTCGAAGAAGCCGGTCCACCCCAACGACGACGTGAACATGTCGCAGTCGTCGAACGACACGTTCCCCACGGCGATGCACATCGCCGCGGCGGAGGAAGTCGTTCACCGCCTCGTCCCGAGCGTGACGGCGCTGCGCGACACGTTCGCGGCGAAGGCGAAGGAGTTCGACGGGATCGTGAAGATCGGCCGCACACACCTCATGGACGCGGTACCGCTGACGCTCGGTCAAGAGTTCGGCGGGTACGTGGCGCAACTCGACTACGGCCTGAAGGCGGTGCAGGCGGCGCTGCCGATGGTCTACGAGCTCGCACTGGGCGGCACCGCCGTCGGCACCGGGCTGAACAGCCACCCGCGGTTCGCCGAGCACGTGGCGAAGACGATCGCATCGCTCACCGGCCTGCCGTTCGTGACGGCGCCGAACAAGTTCCAGGCGCTCGCCGGGCACGAGCCGCTGGCGTTCCTCAGCGGCGCCCTGAAGGCGCTCGCCACCGGCCTGATGAAGATCGCCAACGACATCCGCTGGCTGGCGTCCGGCCCGCGCTGCGGGCTCGGCGAGCTGACCATCCCGGAGAATGAGCCGGGGTCGTCGATCATGCCGGGGAAGGTGAACCCGACGCAGAGCGAGGCGATGACGATGGTGTGCGTGCAGGTGATGGGCAACGACGCCGCCGTCGGCATCGCCGCCAGCCAGGGGAACTTCGAGCTGAACGTGTTCAAGCCGGTCATCATCCACAACGTCCTCCACTCGATCCGCCTCCTCACGGACGCCTGCCGCAGCTACCGCGAGCACTGCGCCGCCGACATGCCGGAGACCGACTACGAGGCGCTGGAGTACGGCGTCGGCGCCGACAGCGGGATGGTGGAGGTGAACCAGGACGCGCTCAAGCCGAAGGCGGGCGGGAAGGTGCGCAAGGGGATCGACGCCAACCGCCAGACGATCGCGCGGATCGTGAACGAGTCGCTGATGCTGGTGACGGCGCTGAACCGGCACATCGGGTACGACGCGGCGGCGAAGATCGCCAAGACGGCCCACCACAACGGTACGACGCTCCGCGAGGAGGCGGTGAAGCTCGCCCCGCCGCTGAAGGACGGTACCGGCGTGCTGACGGCGGAGAAGTTCGACCAGATCGTGCGCCCGGAGAAGATGACCGCGCCGGGCGCGGAGTAATACCGAGACTGGCCACAAAAAGGCACGAAAAGACACAAAAAGGAAGGCACTGGATTTGTCCCTGTCTTCCTTTTTGTGTCTTTTCGTGCCTTTTTGTGGCCAGTCCTGCCTGTGCTTCGTCGCCAATCCCGTCGCCCGGCCGGCGAATCACCCCGGTACAATGGCCGCACACCTCGGGGGACCGCCGATGCCTGCCACCCCGCCCGGCTGGGACGACGACGACCGGATCGGCGTTCCCACCGCCGGCCGCGCCGCGACACTGCCGCGCCCGCCCGAACCCGCCGCGCCGCCGCCCGAGCCGGTCGAGCTGCGTGAGGGCGAGACCGAGCTCGGCCGTCCGCCCCAAGTGCCGTCGGCGCTCGACCTCCTCTCGGACGCCGACCGCGCCACGCTCCGCAAGCTCGAAGAGGAGCAAGCGGCGAAGGAACTCGCAGAAGCGGAACTCCTCCTCGCCGCCGACCCCACCGGTCTCGGCTGGCTCGGGTGGTTCGGCGCGCCGCTGGTGTTCGCGGCGCTCGTCGGCTCGGTCGGCCTTGCCGGGCTGTTCACGTTCAACCAGATCCTGTCGCTGCTGGCGAACCTCGCCGCGCAGCCGACCTGGGTGCAGTACGCCGGCTACGCCGGGCTCGCGCTGTTCGCGGGGTGCGTGCTGTGGGCGTTCGGGCGGTTCGCGCTCCTGTACGCCCGACTGCGGCGGAACCGGCAGGTGCAGGTGCGCGGACTCGAAGAGCTCGCGCGGCGGACGCGCCTGCGCTGGCTCGCGGCGGCGAAGACCACCGAGGCCCGTGAGCAACTCGAAGCGTACCTCCGCGCCTACCCGCTTGACACCGAGAAGGACCGCAAGGCGCTCCTCGCCGTCGGCCTGACGGACGAAGCCCAGGCGCGGCTGCGGGCGGTGCGCGAGCAGCTGTTAGACCCGGCGAAGTTTGCGTCGAGCGAGCAGTGGTTCGCCCGCTTCCGCGACGCCTTCCAGGCCGAGCTCGACGCCGCCGCCGAGGCCCGCGTCCGCTACTGGGCGAGCCGCATCTGGGTGGTAACGGCGGTGGCGCCGAACGCCGTCGTGGACACCGGCGCGACGCTGTTCTACGCCGTGTCGATGCTGACCGACCTGTGCCGCGTCTACCAGGTCCGGGCGGGGCGGACGGGCACCGGCGTGCTGCTCGGGCGGGTGTTCTTCAACGCCTACCTGGCGGGGCAGGGCGCCGAGTGGGAGAAGGTGGTGGAGGACCAGTACGACCAGCTGTTCCACGAGGCGCTGAACGTGGTCGGGGTCGGCATCGGCTCCGGGCTGGCGGGGAAGGTGCTGGGCAAGGTCGGCGCCCGTGCCACGACCGGCTACCTGAACCGCGTCATGCTGGCGCGACTCGGCCGCTACTCGGCGCAGCTGCTCCGCCCGGTGGCGCGGTAACGTGGACCGCGGGTCCGTGGCGAACGGCCGGCGTGAGCCGGCTGATCATTGGTACAGGTGCCAGATCCGGCGACTGGTCACCAGTGTTGGTCGTCCGGGCACCCGTACCAACGACCAGCCGGCTCACGCCGGCC
>JAFKFQ010000229.1 GCA_017308215.1 bacterium
CGCGTGCTCGACCGGCCCGGCGCGGCCGTCGATCACCTACCGCTCGACCAGATCGAATGTGAGCCCTGCGACATCCGCGACGCCGCCGCGGTGGCGCGGGCGGTTCGCGGGTGCGGCGACGTGTACCACCTCGCGGCCGACCCGCAGTTGTGGACGCGCCGACGGCGCGACTTCCACCGCGTCAACTACCTCGGCACCGTGAACGTGTTGACGGCGGCGCTGCGGGCCGGCGCGAAGCGGGTTCTCCACACCAGCACCGAGAGCATCCTGACGCGCCGCCGGCAGACGGGCGCGATCGCCGAGACGCAGGACGTGCCGGTGCGCGACGTGATCGGCCCGTACTGCCGGTCGAAGTTCCGGGCCGAGCGGTTCGCGTTCCACCTCGCCGCGGCCGGGGCGCCGGTCGTGGTCGTGAACCCGACGCTCCCCGTCGGCCCCGGAGACCGCGGCCGCTCGCCGCCGACGCAGATGATGCTCGACTTCTGCCGCGGCACGCGCTCCGCGTACCTCGACGCCGACCTGAACCTGATGGACGTGCGCGACATCGCCGACGGGATGGTGCGGGCGCTGGAACGCGGCCGCCCCGGCGTGCGCTACCTGCTCGGCGCCGAGAACTGGTCGGTCAAGTCGGTCTTCGATTACCTGGCGAAGCGGACGGGCCTGCCGCCGCCGCGCTGGCGCGTCCCCTACCCCGTCGCCCTGACGGCGGCCTACGTCAGCGAGTTCGTGGCGGACGCGGTCACCGGCACGATCCCTGCCGCGACCGTGACCGGCGTGAAGCTGACGCGCCGGCGGATGCGGTTCGACGCCAGCCGTAGCCTCGCCGAACTCGGGCTGACGCCGCGGCCGGTGAGCGACGCGATCGACGACGCCGTAGCGTGGTTCCGCGACGCCGGATGGCTAATAGGTTGAGCTTGTTCCGCCCGATTCGTCGCGGTTACACTCCGATGAAATCCGCTCTCGCGCCGCCGGAAAGGATTCCGCCCGTGACGCGCCCCGCGCCCCCGGACGCCCGCACCGCCGCCTTCCTCGAAGACGTGTCCGAGGCCGCCGACCGCGGCCGCCGCGGACTCCTCGCCCGCCAGCACGCCGACGGCCACTGGGTCGGCGAGCTCGAAGGCGACACGATCCTTGAGTCCGAATTCATCCTGCTGCTGGCGTTCCTCGGCAAGGCCGACGACCGCCGCGTCCGCCTCGCGGCGAACTTTCTGCTCGAGAAGCAGTTACCGTCCGGCGGGTGGCCGAACTACCCCGGCGGGCCGGCGGAAGTGAGCGTGTCGGTCAAGGCGTACCTCGCGCTCAAGATCGCCGGGCACACCGCCGACGAACCGCTGATGCGGCGCGCCGCGGCCGAGATCCGCACGCTCGGCGGCGCCGAAGCCACGAACTCGTTCACGCGCTTCTACCTCGCGCTGCTCGGGCAGCTGCCGTACTCGGCGTGCGCGAGCGTGCCGGCCGAGATCATCCTGTTCCCGCGCTGGTTCTACTTCCACGTCTACGCCATGTCGGCGTGGAGCCGGACGATCTTCGTCCCGCTCAGCATCGTGGACGCCTACAAGCCCGTCACGCGGTTGCCCGAAACCCAGGGCTGCCGCGAGCTCTTTCTGCACCCGCCCGAGACGCCGCGCTGGCCGGCGACGCCGACGGCGAAGTGGGTCTCGTGGACGAACTTCTTCCTCGGCGTGGACTGGTGCTTCAAGACCGCCGAGAAGCTCCGGCTGACGCCGTTCCGCCGCTACGCGGTGCGCAAGGCCCGCGCGTGGATGCGCGAGCGGATGGAGGAGAGCGACGGCCTCGGCGCCATCTTCCCGCCGATCGTCTACCACGCGATCGTGCTGAAGTGCACGGGCGTGCCGGACACCGACCCGGAAGTCCGCTGGGTGATGAAGCAGCTCGACGACCTGTGCATTGAGGAGGGCACGACGCTCCGCCTCCAGCCCTGCCTCTCGCCGGTGTGGGACACCGCGCTGACACTGATCGGCCTCGCCGACGCCGGCGAGCCGGGCGACTCGGCCGAGAGCGCCGACGCGGTGCGCTGGCTGCTCACCAAGGAGGTGCGGCGGGCGGGCGACTGGGCGAAGACCGTGCGCGGCGTCGAGCCGGGCGGGTGGTTCTTCGAGTACCGCAACGCCTTCTACCCCGACACCGACGACACCTCGATGGTGCTGATCGCGCTGTCCCGCACCGGCCACGCGACGAAGGCGGACGCGCGGCCGGCGGTCCACCGGGCGATCAACTGGCTGCTCGCCATGCAGAACTCGGACGGCGGGTGGGCGGCGTTCGACCGCGACATCAACAAGCAGGTGCTCGAGCGGGTTCCGTTCGCCGACCACAACGCCATGCTCGACCCGAGCTGCCCGGACATCACCGCCCGCGTGCTGGAGTCGCTGAGCCACTACGGCTACCGTGTCGGCCAGCCGCCGGTGGACACGGCCGTCCGCTTCATCCTGGCGCGGCAGGAGGAAAACGGGAGCTGGTTCGGCCGCTGGGGCGTGAACTACGTCTACGGCACGTGGCAGGTACTGGTCGGCCTCGCGGCGGTCGGCTTCGACATGAGTCAGCCGGCGGTGCGCCGCGCCGTGCACTGGCTGAAGGACGTGCAGAACGAGGACGGCGGCTGGGGCGAGAGCTGCCGCAGCTACGACGACCCGGCGCAGGCCGGCGTCGGCCCGTCGACCGCGTCGCAGACGGCGTGGGCGCTGCTCGGCCTGCTGGCCGCCGGCGAGGCCGACACGCCCGAAGTGCGGGCCGGCGTCGAGTACCTGATCGGCACGCAGAGCGCGGACGGCGGCTGGGCCGAGGAGCCGTTCACCGGTACCGGCTTCCCGCGCGTCTTCTACCTGAAGTACCACCTCTACCCCGTTTACTTCCCGCTCATGGCGCTGGGCCGCTACGCGGCCGCGTTCGGGGTTCAGGGCTCGGAATTCAGGGCGGACACGGTCCACGCCGCGCCGCACCCGCGGATGAAGCTTCACGGCTCCCAACGAGTCAGCAACCCGGGCGAACGGCCGGCGTGAGCCGGCTGGTCGTTGGTTCAGGCACCTGACGCAACCACCAGCCGGCTCACGCCGGCCGTTCGCCACGAAATCACCCCGCCGCGTAGCGACCCGAGGACCGACCATGCGCTTCCCGCTCAGCCTGACCACCGACATGGCCGGGTACATGATCAAGAAGAAGATCCGGCGGGAGCAGCGCTTCCCGCTGGTTCTGATGCTGGAGCCGCTGCACGCCTGCAACCTCACCTGCACCGGCTGCGGGCGCATCCGCGAGTACGAGAGCACCATCAAGGAGAAGCTGACGGTCGAGGAGTGCCTCGACTCGGTGGACGCCGCCGGCGCGCCGATCGTGAGCATCTGCGGCGGCGAGCCGCTCATCTACCCGCAGATCGGCGAGCTCGTCCGCGGCATCCTCAAGAAGCGGAAGCACATTTATCTCTGCACGAACGGAATGTTCATCAAGCGGAAGCTCCACCAGTTCAAGCCGACGAGCCGGTTCTTCTTCAACGTCCACCTCGACGGCCTGGAGGAGACGCACGACAAGGCGGTCGAGCGCAAGGGCGTGTTCAAGGAGGCGGTCGAGGGAATTAAGGCGGCGAAGGCCGCCGGCTTCATGGTCTGCACGAACACGACGGTGTTCCAGGACACCGACATGGCCGAGGTCGACGCGCTGTACGCTTACCTCACGCAACTCGGCGTGGACGGGTTCATGCTGTCGCCGGCCTACGGGTACGCGGCGGTGTGCAGCACCAACCCGGACGCGGCCGAGATCTTCTTGACCCGCGACCAGATCAAAGCGAAGTTCAACGAGGCGGCCGGGCTGTTCAAGAAGTACGCCATGAATACCTCGCCGGTGTACCTGGAATTCCTGCAAGGCAAGCGCGACCTGACGTGCGCCGCGTGGGCCAGCCCCACCCGGAATGTGAAGGGCTGGAAGGGGCCGTGCTACCTCATCACCGACGAGCACCACCCGTCGTTCGGCGACCTGATGGAGAACACCGACTGGTCGCAGTACGGCTACGGGAAGGACCCGCGCTGCGAGCACTGCATGATGCACAGCGGGTACGAGGTGGCGGCGGCGCTGGGCGTGAACGCCCGGCTCGGCGACAGCCTCAAGATGCTCCGCTGGCAGCTGACGTGACCGGCGTGCTGTTCGCGCTGGAGCGCGAGGCCGCGCCGTTCCGCCGGCTGGTGCGCGGGCGGCGCGACGTGGCCGTGCGCGTGTCGGGCGTCGGCCGCGCCGCGGCGCGGGCGGCCGCCACGAAACTGATCGACGACGTGAAGCCGGGGCGAGTCATCGCGGCCGGCTTCTGTGGCGCGCTCGCGCCGGAGCTGCGGGTCGGTGACATCGTGGTGTCACCGCAGATCGTGACCGTCGATCACCTCGTCGCCACGCCCGCCGAAAAGGCCCGTCTTCGCGCCGAGACCGGCGCCGATGCGGTGGACATGGAATCGGCCGCGGTCGGGGACGTGTGCCGCGACCGCGGCGTGCCGTTCCAGGCCGTGCGGGTCGTGTCCGACACCGCTGGCACCGCATTGTCACCGGAGTTGGTGCGGCTACTGGCGGGTGGGTCGGTGTCGGTGCCGAAGGCGGTCGCGGCGCTGCTCCGCCGGCCGCTAGATACCGAACTCAACCCACCACCACGTTCACGAGCTTCCGCGGCACCACCTTCACCAGCTTCACCGTCTTCCCGGCGATGGCGGCCTGCACCGCCGCGTCGGCGCGGGCGGCGGCTTCGAGCTCGGCGTCGGACACCTCGGCGGGCACGGTGAGACGGGCCTTCAGCTTGCCGTTCACCTGCACCGGAATCTCGATCTCGTCCGCCTTCGTCAGCGCCGGGTCGAACGCCGGCCACGGCTCGTAGGCGAGTGTCGGGCCGCGGCCGAGCGCCCGCCACAGCTCCTCGGCGGCGTGCGGGGCATAGGGGGCGAGCAGCAGCACGAACGGCTCCAGCACCGCCCGCGGCCGCGCCTCCAGCTTCGTTGCGTGGTTCACGAACTCCATCATCGCCGCGATCGCCGTGTTGAAGCGCAGCCCGTCGGTGTCCTCGGTCACCTTCTGGATGGTGCGGTGCAGCACGCGCAGCGTGTCCTTGTCCGGCGCGGCGTCCGTCACCGCCGGGTGCAGTTTCAGCTCCTCGGCGGTGTCATCCACGACGAGGCGCCACGCCCGCGTCAGGAAGCGGTACACGCCCTCGACGCTCTTGGTGTTCCACGGCTTCACCGCTTCGAGCGGCCCCATGAACATCTCGTACAGCCGCAGGCTGTCGGCGCCGTACTCGCGGATGATGTCGTCCGGGTTCACCACGTTCCCACGGCTCTTCGACATCTTGTCGGCCTTGCCAGCCAGCTCGATCTCGGTGCCCTTCAGGAACGTCTTGCCCTTCTTCTTCTCGATCATCTCGTCGGGGAGTGGCGCGGGCTGGCCGTCGGGGCCGATCCCCGGGACGCGCAGGACGTAGCTCTCCTTGTCGTCGTCCTTCTTGGGGACGTGAACGGCGGTCAGGCCGCGCGATTCGACCGCCGCCTTGTTCGCCTCGTACACGTCGGGCGTGACGTGGTACTCGTACTCGCCGAGGATCATCCCCTGGTTGACGAGCCGCTGGAACGGCTCGGGGCACGGGACGTAGCCGCGGTCGAACAGCACCTTGTGCCAGAACCGGCTGTACAGCAGGTGCAGCACCGCGTGCTCGGCGCCGCCGACGTACAGGTCCACCGGCAGCCAGTGCTTCAGCTTCGCCGGGGCGGCGAGTGCGTCCGTGTTGTGCGGGTCGATGTAGCGCAGGAAGTACCAGCACGACCCCGCCCACTGCGGCATCGTGTTCGTCTCGCGCTTGTACGCGACACCGCCGCGGGTGACGTTCACCCACTCCGTCGCCTTCGACAGCGGCCCCTCGGGCGTGCCGGTCGGCTTGAAGTCGGCGAGGTCGGGCGGGAGCAGCGGCAGCTCGGTGGTCGGCAGCGCGACGAGTTCGCCGTCCGGGCCGTGCAGCACCGGGAACGGTTCACCCCAGTAGCGCTGGCGGCTGAACAGCCAGTCGCGCAGCTTGTAGTTCACCTGCCGCGTGCCGAGTTTTCGTTCCTCCAGCCAGCCGATGATCTTCGCCTTCGCCGAGGCCGTGTCGAGGCCGTCGAGCAGCCCGGAGTTCACGGCGGCGCCGTCGTCGGTGTACGCCTCGGTCAGGCTGTCGCGCGTGCTGCCGGTCTTCTTCAGCCACTCGGCGTTCGGCGTCACGACGGTACGGACCGGCAGGCCGAACTGCTTGGCGAACGCGAAGTCGCGCTCGTCGTGGGCGGGGACGGCCATGATGGCGCCCGTGCCGTAGCCGGCGAGGACGTAGTCGGCGATCCAGATCGGGATGCGCTCGCCGTTCACCGGGTTGACCGCGTGTGCGCCGGTGAACACGCCCGTCTTCGTCTTCGCCAGCTCGGTGCGCTCGAAGTCGCTCTTGCGGGCCGCGGCGTCCTGGTACGCCTTCACCGCCGCGCGCTGCCCGGGCGTCGTGATCTGCGACACCAGCGCGTGCTCGGGCGACAGCACCATGTACGTGGCGCCGAACAGCGTGTCGGGGCGGGTGGTGTAGACGCGGATCCGAGCGGATGGCGTGCCCGTCACCTCGTCGAGCGTGAAATCAACCTCGGCCCCCTCGCTCTTGCCGATCCAGTTCCGCTGCATCTGCTTGATCGACTCGGACCAGTCCAGCGGCTCCAGGTCTTCCAGCAGGCGGTCGGCGTACTGGGTGATGCGCATCAACCACTGGCGCAGCGGGCGGCGCTCGACGGGGTGGCCGCCGCGCTCGCTCTTGCCGTCGATCACCTCCTCGTTCGCCAGCACCGTCCCCAGGGCCGGGCACCAGTTCACCGGCACCTCGGCCTGGTAGGCGAGGCGGTGCGAGTCGCGGAACTGCCGCCCCCCCGCCTCGCCGCGGGCGGCGACGTGCGGCGGGATCGGTAGTTCGCTGATCGGACGGCCCTTCTTCGTCTCGGGGTCGTACCAGGGGTCGTAGAGGAGCAAGAAGATCCACTGCGTCCAGCGGAAGTAGGTCGGGTCGGTGGTATCGACCTCGCGGTCCCAGTCGTAGGAGAAGCCGAGCGCCTGAATCTGGCGGCGGAACGTGGTGATGTTCTGCTGCGTCGTGATCCGCGGGTGGACGTTCTTCTCCACCGCGTACTGCTCGGCCGGCAGGCCGTAGGCGTCCCAGCCCATCGGGTGCAGGACGTGGAACCCGCGCATCCGCTTGTAGCGGGCCAGGATGTCGGTGGCCGTGTACCCCTCCGGGTGGCCGACGTGCAGGCCGGCGCCGCTCGGGTACGGGAACATGTCGAGGACGTAGTACTTCGGCTTCCCCGCGGTGCCGGGCTCGCCGGGGTCGGGGGTGCGGAACGTCTGGTTCGCCAGCCAGTATTCCTGCCACCGACGCTCGACGGCGGCGGGGTTGTAACTCGGCATCGGCCTCGGCCTCGTGCGGGGTGCCCGGAAGGGACTGGCTTACGCCCGCCGCGCCGGGCCGTCCACCGACGCGCCGCGCAACGATAAAGGGCAGGCGGGGCGAACCCCGCCTGCCCTTCAGGAGCATATCACGCCCGACGGCGCGGCATTACTCGACCGACACCGGCTGCTTGTCGGAGGGGTTCTGCAACTTCTGGAGGGTGTACGACACGGTCGGGGTCGTCACATCAAACACCAGACACGGGAAACCCCAGTTGTCGCTCTGGTTGGCCTGGGTCTGGTTGCTCAGGAAGATCACCCGCCCGTCGCCCATCAGGAACTGCGCACCGCCGATGTGCGCACTGGCGTAGGCGTAGCTCTGCGGGTCGGTCAGCGCCCACGTCTTCCCGGCAGCGGGGGTGGGGTTGATCCCCCTGCCGGGCCGGCCCTCGAAGCTCTGGGTGCCGCTCGGCGTGCCACCAGTGTTGTACAGCCAAAGGGCGCCAACGTTGTCCTCAGCCTCCCGCTCGCCGAGGAGAATCGTGTTACTCGACCCGTCCTTGATGCCCTCCACGCTCAGCGGGTTCTCGATCGCGTTACCGGTACCCTTCCGGTCCGGCCCGAACACCTCGCGGTTGCAGACGTAGTTACTGGTCGCGAAGGTAGCGCCGAACCTGTCGTTCAGGTCCGGTGACGGGTCGGAGGAGCAGCGGAACAGCGTCAGCTTGGTCGACATGTAGGCGTTCGCCGCGAGGGACTGCGATTGCGGCCCCGCGCCGATCGCGTCATAAATGTTCTTCTGCTCGATGTACGGCAGGGTGAGCGTAGCCCACGTGGTGCCGATGGGGCCGATGGTTTTCGTGGCGTCGACGACCACAAGGCCGGTCGGCAGCTTCTTGAACGTGGTGTTGTACAAGTGCAGCCCGATACCGAGCTGCTTCAGATTATTCTGGCACTTGGTGCGCGAGGCGGCCTCGCGGACCTTTTGGACGGCGGGGAGCAGCAGACCGATCAGGACCGCGATGATCGCGATCACCACGAGCAGTTCGATCAGCGTGAAGCCCCGCCGGCGCAAGCTGCTCGGAGGAGGCGAGTACGGAGGGAAGAGCACGACCTTCTCCTGAGGTGTTGCGAAGAGCGATACCTGGGACGCGGACGAGATATGCCCCGCTGAGCCATACTACCTACAAAGCCCGGTGGACGCCAGCGAAAGATCGAATCCAGCCGATTTTTCCCGGCCCGGTCAGCTCCCAACCTCGCCCCGGCCGCCCGTTTGCTATGACGACGGCCGGGCAAGAAGCGTTCACGATTTTTTCAGAAGTTCGCCGTCCGCACGCGTCGTGTCCGCGTCCAGGTGGCGGGCGCCGGCCACCCACAAGAGCCCGCCGGCCAGGATCATCAGCGACGTGACCAGGAACGCGGTGTTCAGGCTCGACACGTCGGCCGCAAGTCCGATCAGGGGCGGCGAAATCACGTCGCCGAGCAGGTGAATGATCAGGATGTTCACCGCAAACGCCGTCGCCCGAATCTCCGACCGCGTGACATTCGCCAGAATCGTGTTCGCTGGACCGGTGTTGACGAACAGCCCGAATACGGCCGCGAACAGTGGGAACCAGGCGTAGGGGAACGGGATGTAGAGCATCAGCACGAAGAATGGCCACGCCGCAACCGTCCCCCACCCGGCGACCTGGAAGTACGCCCCGCGTACCCCCATCGCCCGGAACTTGTCGCCGAGCCAGCCGCCGAGGAGCGTCGCCCCAAGCCCGGACAGCACAACGATTACGCCGAACCGGAAGTTCACCCCGCCGAGCGTCGCCGAGTCCGCCGTCGGCGCCGCCTCGTAGACGCGCTCGCCGTACTGGCGCAGGAGTTCCTGGCCGAGAGCGTCGAGGAGCAGCGCTTTGAACGCCGGGTAGTCGTACTCCGTCTCGCCGACCGCCGGGCGGAGCCGGTCCGTCACGTCGGCCGGCACCACGCGGTTCCCCTCGGTCGTCTTGAGCTCCTCCAGCTTGGTGATCGCCTCCGGGGTGAGTGCGAAGCGGGCCTCGCGCTGGAAGATGTACGTCGGCGCCCACGCCGCCACGCCGCCGAGCATGAACGTGGTGCAGGTCATCCCCGCACAGCACAGCACGAACGACCGCACGCCGCTGAGCTCGCGCACGACCGCGAGGTAACCCGGCGACTCGGGCGTCGGCCCCTCCGTCTTGTCGGCCGGGGCGTGGTGCACCCGCGGGTCGCGCATGAGGAAGCAGAGGGCACCGAGTATCAGCCCGGGCACGACGACGACGTAGAACGCCGACCGCCACCCGAACGCCGCCGCCACGATCCCGCCGACGACGAACCCGAGCGCGCTGCCGACCGGGATCGCCAGGTAGAACCACGACATGACCTTCCCGCGGTCGGCGACCGGGTACATGTCGGACAGCATCGACGGGGCGACCGGCCCGTAGGCAGCCTCGCCGATGCCCACCAGGCAGCGCGTCAGCAGGAGCACGAGGTAGCCGGTCGCCAGCCCCGACCCGCCGCTCGCCAGGCTCCAGACGACGACGGCGACGCCGACCAGCGCCCACCGCGAGCCCCGGTCGCCGAACCAGCCGAACACGGGCGAGAAGATCGTGTAGGTGACAAGAAAGGCGCTGGTCAGGAGCCCGAGCTTGGTGCTCAGCCACGGGTCGGTGGGGTCGAAGAGGGCGGCGTCGAGCTGGAGAATCGGGAGGACGGCCGAGAGCACCTGGCGGTCGATGTAGTTGAACAGGTTGATGGCGAGCAGAAGCGCGAGGGCGTACCCCGCCCCCGGAACGGCCTTCGACGGCCCGGACCCGCCCGGCATCCCCGGCATGACCCCACCCCCGTTCCCGCAACCACGTCGTTGATCGGCGGGGCTACGCTACCGTATAATCGGCGCCACGTCGATAACGACCCCGTACCGGGCGGCGGCGAAAAATCCGCCCGGGCGCCGGAATACCCCCGGCCCGCCCGCGAATACCCGGACAGTTCTTGCTCCACAACCCGGCCAGGAGCCCCACGGGGTTCCGCTACAGGAGTGCGACCATGTCGATCGACGACATCAAGAAGCGGTTCGTGAACGAGATCAAGCTGCGGGCCTACGACGACAAGTACATCGACAAGGGCGAGGAGCGGGAGATCCTCCAGATCGCCATCCAGCTCGGGGTGAACATCGACAGCGCCCGCGGCGCCCTCGTGTCGGTCTGCGAGGACAGCAGCTACATCCTGGAGAGCGTGATCCTCAAGGACGTGAAGGAGCAGATCGAGACCGCCGCCGGGAACGACGGCAAGGTGGACCAGAAGGAGTTCGACCTGATCTTCCAGAACACCAAGCGGAAGATGCAGGGGAAAAAGAACGACCGCGAGATCAAGAAGATGATCATCACGATCATGGAGGAGACGGGGAACAACAAGGTGAAGACCGGCTGGTTCAGCGACTGGTACACGGCGCTGAAGCGCGACCTCGGGATGGCCTGAGCGGGAAATGCCGAATGACGAATGACCCACCAATGACGTAAAGAAGACAACCGCGGCTTTCCTTCGTCATCGGTGGGTCATTCGTCATTCGGCATTCCGCGGCGGCAGTAGCTTGTCGCGGTCTACCGGGTTGCTACAACATCGCTTTCCGCATTCCCGGCCCCTGGTTGGTGACATGGTCGCAACGAAGAAGCTCGGCAAGAGCCGGCAGAACCGCTGCCGGTTCTGCACCAAGGAAGGCTGCCCCCGGCCGACGTTCGTGGACTACAAGGACGTGGGGAACCTCAAGAAGCTCATCACCAGCCACGGCAAGCTGTACAGCCGCAAGCGGAGCGGG
>JAFKFQ010000230.1 GCA_017308215.1 bacterium
TATGTTTGACAAATACCCCCAGGGGGTATAAATTGGGGGTAGTCAGGACGGAGGGCGCGGCGATGAACGCGGACACGAAGAAGCGGGTGGCGACACGGGTGCGGCGGATCGCCGGCCAGGTGGCCGGGGTCGAGCGGATGCTCGCCGAGGACCGCTACTGCGTGGACGTGCTGCACCAGATCGCCGCCGTCCGCTCGGCGCTCGACGCCGTGGGGGTGGAACTCATCACCGCCCACCTGGAGTCGTGCGTGGTCGGGCACGGCGGCGGGGGGGAGCACGAGAAGGCCAAGCCGATGACGCGGGAGGAACTGCTCGCCGAGGTGCGGACCGTCCTGGCCCAGTTCTTGAAGTGAACACGATAGAGGAGGAACTCGCATGGAAACCACAACTGTCACCGCCCGGGGTATCGTCTGCGGCGGGTGCGCGAACGCCGTCAGGGCCGCCGTGTCGGCCGTGCCCGGCGTGGCAACCGTCGAGGTCGCCGTCCCCGAGAAGCGGGTCACCGTCACCCACGACGGCCGGGTCTCGAAAGCCGTTATCGAAGAGACTTTGATGAAGGCCGGCTTCCAGCCGGCCTAGGAGGGCGCGATGAGCACCACAACCGCGGATACATCAAGCCGCGTGGACATGCCGGTCGTCGGGATGCACTGCGCGGCCTGCGCCGTCCGCATCGAGGGGGCGCTCGGGCGGGCCCCGGGCGTGTCGAAGGCGGCGGTGAACTTCGCCACCGGCCGGGCGACGGTCGAGTATGACCCGGCGGCGACCGCCCCGGCGAATCTTCGGGATGTGGTCCGCGGGGCCGGGTACGACGCGGTGCTGCCGCAAGAGGGGCGCCACGCCGGCGGAGTCTCAGACGCCGAGGAGCAGGCGCGGGAGGCGGAGTACCGGCGGACCCGGCTCCGGTTCGCCGCGGCCGCCGCCCTCACCGTCCCCGTCGCCGTCCTCGGGATGGGCGGGCACCTCGTCCCGGCGCTCGCCCCGCACCTGAACTTCCCCGGCCGGGCGTGGGTCGAACTCGGGCTCGCGACGCCGGTCCTGTTCTGGGCCGGGTGGGAGTTCTTCGCCGGGGCGTGGGCGGCCGCCCGGCACCGGGCGGCCGACATGAACACCCTCGTCGCCATCGGCACGCTCTCGGCCTACGCCTACAGCGTGGTGGCGACGCTCGCCCCCGGGTGGGTCGCGACGGGCGGATCGTCCGACCACGCCGGGCACGGCGAGCCGGTCCCGGCCGGCGTCTACTACGAGGTGGCCGCGGTCATCGTCACCCTCATCCTGCTCGGCCGGCTGCTCGAAGCCCGGGCGCGGAGCCGGACGGGCGGGGCGATCCGGGCGCTCATCGGCCTGTCGCCCAAAACCGCCCGCGTCGAGCGGGGCGGGGCGGAGGTGGACGTGCCGGTCGCGGACGTGCGGGTCGGCGACGTGGTGCGGGTGCGGCCGGGGGAGAAAGTGCCGGTGGACGGCACGGTGCTCGACGGCACCTCGGCGGTGGACGAGTCGATGCTCACCGGCGAGCCGCTCCCGGTGACGAAGGCCGCCGGCGACCCGGTCATCGGGGCGACGGTGAACACCACCGGGTCGTTCCGGCTGACGGCGACGAAGGTGGGGGCGGACACCGTCCTCCAGCAGATCGTCCGCCTGGTGCAGGAGGCACAGGGGTCGAAGGCCCCCATCCAGAAGCTGGCCGACACCGTCTCCGGGTATTTCGTCCCGGCGGTGCTGTGCCTCGCGGTCCTCACGTTCGTCGTGTGGTTCGACCTGGCCCCGCCCGAGTCGCGGCTCACCTTCGCCCTGCTCACGTTCGTCTCGGTGCTCATCATCGCCTGCCCGTGCGCCCTCGGCCTGGCCACGCCGACGGCCGTCATGGTCGGCACCGGGCGGGGGGCGCAGGCCGGGATTCTGATCAAGGGCGGCGAGCCGCTCGAATCGGCCGGCCGGCTCACCACCGTCGTCCTGGACAAGACGGGGACGGTGACGGAAGGGAAGCCGGCGGTGACGGAGGTCGTGGCTGCGGGCGTGGGCGAGGCGGACCTGATCCGGCTCGCGGCGGCGGCCGAAGGGCAGTCGGAACACCCGCTGGCCCGGGCGGTGATCGCGGCGGCCGAAGCCCGAGGCCTGGCGGTCCCGCGAGCCTCCGCGTTCGAGGCGGTGCCGGGTCACGGCCTCGTCGCCACGGTCGAGGGGCGGACGGTGCTGGTCGGGAACGCCCGGCTGCTCACGTCCCGGAACGTGGCATTCGACGCGGCGGCGGTCGAGCGGACGGCCGCCGCCGGGCGGACCACGCTGCTCGTCGCCGTGGGCGGGACGTTCGCCGGCCTCCTCGCGGTCGCCGACCCGGTGAAGCCGACCTCGCCGGCGGCCGTGCGGCGGCTGCACGCGATGGGCCTGGAGGTCGTCCTCCTGACCGGCGACAACCGCGGCACCGCCGAGGCCGTCGCCCGTGAAGTCGGCATCGACCGGGTGCTGGCCGACGTGCTGCCGGACGGAAAGGCGTCGGAGGTGAAGAAGCTCCGCGACGCCGGGAAGACGGTGGCGATGGTCGGCGACGGCATCAACGACGCCCCGGCGCTGGCCGCCGCGGACATCGGCATCGCGATGGGGACGGGGACGGACGTGGCCATCGAGGCGGCGGACATCACGCTGGTGAAGGGCGACCTGTCCGGGGTGGCCTCGTCCATCGAGCTGTCCCGCGCCACCATGCGAACGATCCGGCAGAACCTGTTCTTCGCCTTCGCCTACAACGTGCTCGGCATCCCGGTCGCGGCCGGCGTGCTGTACCCGCTCACCGGCTGGCTCTTAAGCCCGATCCTCGCCTCGGCGGCGATGGCCCTGTCGTCGGTGAGCGTGGTGGCAAACGCCCTACGGCTCGGCCGGCTCGACCTGCGGAGGGGGAACTAGTATGGACACGGCACAGATCGCGGTGACCGGCGGCGGCGTGGCGCTCATCGGGTTCATCCTGTGGTTCTTCTTCGGCCCCCGCGGGGCCACCGCCGCGCGTCAGACGCAGAGCGGGGTGCAGGAGGTCGAGGTGGTCGTCCGCGGCGGGTACACGCCCGACCGGATCGAGGTGACGCAGGGCCGGCCGGTCCGCCTGACGTTCCTGCGGAACGAGTCGAACCCCTGCACCGAGCAGGTCGTCCTCGGGGACTTCGGCATCGCCCGCACCCTGCCGGAAGGCGAGCGGGTGGCCGTCGAGTTCACCCCGGAGAAGGCCGGCGAGTTCACCTTCCACTGCTCGATGAACATGGTGCGGGGGACGCTGATCGTGAGGCCCGCGGTTTGACTCAACCGCCCGGGCCGTGTTTGCCGACGATAAGGACCGTATCGATTCGCTGGACTTGCACCCCGCGGCGTCGTGGCGGCGAAGCCGCGCGGCCGGTGCCCACGGCCGGCCCCGCACTGAGACCCGCCATGCTCACGCCGTCCGTCCGCCTCCCGCTGTTGGCGGGGTTGGTCATCGTCGCCGCTGGGTGCGTGACCACCGCCCCCCCGGAGCGTGTGTCGCTCCCGGCACCGGCCCCCGCCCCTAAGCCGCCCCCGCTTCACTCACCGCCCCCCGCGCTCACCCAGGCCGCCGCGACCGCGCCGGCGGACGGGTCGTCGGTGCCGGACACTCCGCTGACCCTTGACGAGTTGACCCGCCGGGCGATCGCCTCCCACCCGCGGCTCGGGCGGGCGACGTTCGCGGTCGAGTCCGCCCGCGGCCGCCTGACCCAGGCCGGTCTCTACCCGAACCCGGTGTTCGGGTTCACCGCGGACGAACTCGGCGACCGCACCGGGCCGGCGGGCATCCTCGCGCCGCTCGTCTCCCAGGAGGTCGTGCTCGGGGGCAAGCTGGGGCTGAGCCAGGCGGTCGCCGCCAGGGAGGTGGATCAGGCGACGCTCGGCCTGCTCGCCGAGCGGTACGCGCTGGTCGGGTCCGTCCGGGCGACCTTCTACGAGACCCTCGCCCTGAAGGAACGGGCGGCCATCCTCGCCGACCTGGTGAAGCTCGCCGAGCAGTCCGTCTCGCTTGGGCGGAAGTCGTTCGAGGCGAAGCAGATCGCCCGGCTCGACGTGGTGCAGCTCGAGGTCGAGGCGGAGCGGCTCCGGGCCGAGGCGGAGGCGGTCGAGCGGGAGCTGCCGGCCGCCACCCGGCGGCTGACGGCCGTGGTCGGCGACCCGCGGCTGCCCGCGTCGGCTGTTTCGGGAACACTGGACCGGCCGCTCCCCGAGTACGACCTGGAGCGGGCGAAGGAGGCGGTCCTCGCCGGCCACCCGGAGGTGCTCTCCGCCCGGGTGGCGGTGGACCGCGCCCGGGCCGCCGTCCGGCGGGCGGAGGCCGAGGTGGTGCCGAACGTCACGCTCAGCGCCGGCTACACCCGGCAGAACCAGAACCGGTCGAACGACTGGGCCGCCGGGGTGAGCGTGCCGCTGGTGCTGTGGAACCGCAACCAGGGGAACATCCGGGCGGCCCAGGCGGAGGTGGGGGCGGCGGCCCAGGAGGTCGGCCGGGTGGAGGCCGACCTGGCGGCCCGGCTGGCCCAGGCGTTCCAGACCTACGCCGCGGCCCGCCAGCGGGTCGGGCGGTACACCGGGGCCATCCTCCCGCGGGCGGAGGAGACCTACAAGCTGTCCCTCGAAGCGTTCAAGGGCGGGCAATTCGAGTACCTGCGGGTGCTCCAGGCCCAGCGGGCGGTGGCCGAGGCGCGGCTGGAGCTGAACCGGGCGCTCGGGGAGGCCTGGCGGGCGGCCGGGGAGATCTCCGGGCTTCTCCTGGAAGAGGGGTGGCCGGTCGCCCCGCCCGCCCCGGTGCCCCCTCAGAAGCCGTGAGGCCGAAGACCGGCGCGAGGGCGGGGGATTTCGATAGTTGTTGCTTTTGCCCCGCCCGTTCGTCTAAGGTCGGCTGGAAGGATAAAGGCTGCGTCGATGCTGAAGCCGGTGCTCACAACTATTCTCGCGCTCGTCTGGTTCTCGGTGGCGAACCGCTGCGTCGTCTCGACCGCCTTCGCGTCGCCGGCGAAACCGGCCCACCACTGCGGTGCGCCGCGGCCGGCGGCCCCGACCGGCCCGCACGACCACTGCACGAAGCAGGTCTGCTGTGAGGCGTTCTCGCCGATGACCTCGGCCCCCGCGGACGTGACCCCGCATCTGCTGTCCCTGACACCCCCCAGCGTTGCTGCCCTCGCCCTCACCGGAAGCGAGCTTGCGGTGACCCGCTGGCTCGCCGACCCGTTGGCCGCCGGCCCGCCCACGGTGCTCTTCTCACTTCTTGGTTCCTTGACCCTCGCCCAGAACGCCCCGCCGCTTTCCCGCCGGGCGGCCTAACCCGCTTTCGCCCGGCTCCCAACTCGTCACGGCCATCCGGCCGCCGCGTCCCCGCGCGCGGCCCTGCGATGGAGCAGCACCCACACGTCATGAACATGGAACCGCATATGAAACGAATCTGTTACGCACTACTCGCAACCCTCCTCGCCGCCTCGCCCGCCCTGGCCCACGACCCGAAGCTCCACAAGGGGCCGAAGGTCTCCGGCAAGGTGGTCTCCATCCAAGGGGACCGGCTGGAGGTCGGCACCGACAGCGGCCCGGTCGCCGTCACCCTCACCCCCGAAACGAGCTACGAGTCGGGGGCGGACGGGGGGAAGGCGACGAAAGCCGCTCTGAAAGTGGGGCAGACCGTCATGGTCTCCGGCCACAAGCTGGAGAGCGGCGCGGTCGCCGCATCCGAGGTGATGATTCACGGCAGCGACGAATCGAATCCGCACTCGCACGCCGACGGTAACGAGTAACAACCACGGCGGCCGGGGTCGCCCCTCGGCTGCCCTTCGGCGGAGGCGGACCGACATGACATGGAAGTCGTTAGCGTTACTCATTGGATTAGCCGGCGCGGCGGCCGGCGGCGGAGTCATCTACCTGCGGGTCCACGGCCTGAGCGCCCGGGCGAAGCCGAGCGCGGTCGAGGAGTGGGCGGCCCGGCACGTCCGGGATCTGGCCACGCCGCCCTCGGTGAAGGCGGCGGTGAACCCGGTCCGGCCGACCGAGTTCGTGCTGGCCGAGGCGCGGGACCACTTCGCGGACCACTGCGCCACCTGCCACGGGAACCGCGGCGACGGCAGGACGATGATCGGCGACGGGCTGTTCCCGCCGCCCCCGGACCTGCGGGCGGAGGCCACCCAGCGGCTCACCGACGGGGAGATCATGAACATCATCCGGAACGGCATCCGGTTCACCGGCATGCCCGGGTTCGGCGGCAGCGACGAGGACAACTGGAAGCTGACCCACTTCGTCCGCCACCTGCCGTCCCTGTCCGAGAGGGAGCGAGCTTTGATGAACGAGATAAACAACCTGGAAGGCAAACCAAATGACCACGACCACTAACACCCGCCTGGGAGCGCTCCTGCTCCTGGCCTCCGCCGGCTGCGTCGGGCCGGTCGAGATCGCCCCCCTCCCGTACGCGCACCCGGCCAACCCGGACGCGCCGGCGGGGGACACGGCCCCCGCCGGATCGCTGCTCGGGCCGGCCGCGGGCGAGAGCCCGGCGGACGGGGCCATGACTGGCCCGAAGATGTCGCACGACATGGGCGGCATGAAGATGCCTGCCGACCACGGCGGCATGACCAGTGACACCAAGGCGGCCGCGGCCGCTGAGCCGTATCAGTGTCCGATGCACTCCGAGGTCCGCTCGGACAAGCCGGGGAAGTGCCCGATCTGCGGGATGAAGATGGTGAAAAATGTGAACACGCCGAATCCCCATGAGGCCCATGAGCGGTAAACGGGTCGGACTGGCGGCGGCGGTGTTCGTGAGCGGGTGCAGTGCGGCGGACCACCAGGCGTCCCTCGACCGGGTTCACGCGGACGTGTCGGACCGGGCCGCCGTGGCGGTGGACTGGCGTGCGGAGACGGACGGGCGGGAGGCGGTCGAGGCGATCGTCGTCGCGAAGCTGGCCGGCGAGATGACGGTGGACGACGCCGTCGCGGTGTCGCTGCTCAAGAACCCGACGCTACGGGCGCTCTACCGCGAGCTCGGCGTGGCCGAGAGTGACATCGTCGCGGCCGGCCTCCCCGAGAACCCGGTGTTCACGGTCGGGCGGCGGTTCCGCGGCCAGGCGGCCGAGTACGACGTGATGCAGGAGTTCGTCAGCATTTTCCTCATCCCCCTCCGTCGGCGGATCGCCGAGAACGCGTTCGAGCAGGCGCGCCTCCGCGTCACACACGACCTGCTTGACCACACGGCCGAGGTGCGGGAGGCGTACTTCAAGCTCCAGGCGGCCGAGCAGACGGCCGAGATGCGGCGGTCGGTGGCGGACGCGATGGACGCCTCGCTTGAGGCGGCGCGGGCGCTGCGGGCGGCGGGGAACACGACCGCGCTCGATGTCGCCCAGGAGGCGCGGGCGGCGAACCGGGCGCGGCTGGACTTCGCCGACGCCGAGTACGCCGTGATCGACGGCCGGGAGCGGCTGAACGTGCTCCTCGGCCTGTGGGGGGAAGAGACGCGGTGGACGGTTCCGTCGCGGCTCGCCGACCTCCCGGACGAGGAGTCCTTGCCCGGCGAGCTCGAAAGGCGGGCGGTGACGGACCGGCTCGACCTGGCGTCGCTCCGCGCCGAGATCGAGGCACTCGGGCAGACGCTCGGAATGACCCGCATCACCAGCCTCATCCCGCAACTGACGCTCGGCGGCCACTCCGAGCGGGAGCCGGAGGGGACGAACACGGCCGGGCCGAGCCTCGAAATCCCCGTCCCGATCTTCAACTACGGGCAGGCCGCCCGCGCCCGGGCGAGGGCGCTGCTGCTCGAAGCCCAGGACCGGTATGCGGCGCTCGCCATCAAGGTCCGCTCCGAGGTGCGCCTGGCGTCCAGCCGGATGGCGCTTGCGCGGAGGCGGGTCGAGTTCTACAAGCGGGCGGTGCTCCCGGTCCAGCAGACGGTCACCGACCAGACCCAGGTCCGGTACAACGGGATGCTCCTCGGCGTGTTCCAACTCCTCCAGGCGAAGCAGGAGCAGATCGACGCCGGGCGGGACTACATCCAGGCACTCGCCGAGTACTGGACGGCTCGCGCCGAGTTGGAGAAGGCGATCGGCCGGCGGCTCCCGACGGGCCCGCTGAGGCCGAGCACGCTCGGCGAGCCGAAGGCGGAAACGACGATGATGCACCACCACAACTGAGGAGAGGCGAGAGGTCGATGGAGCGGAAACACAGGATGTCGAGACGAGACGCGCTGCTGTCGGGAACGGCGGCCCTCGCGGGCGGGGCGTTGCTCCTCTCCCCGCGGGGCATGGCGCACGCGGAGAAGGAACCGGGGGGGCCACGCCCACGAGCGGCCGTAGCCGCCCCGCCGGGCGAGGAGGGGAAGGACTACACGCCGGTCGTGGTGCCGAACGGCCGCAAGCTGCCGTGGAAGGTGGTCGGCGGGGTGAAGGTGTACCACCTCGTCGCCGAGGAGGTGGAGCACGAGTTCGCCCCCGGGTTGAAGGCCACCTGCTGGGGCTACAACGGCGCGGTCCACGGCCCGCTCATCGAGGCGGTGGACGGCGACCGGGTCCGCATCTTCGTCACCAACCGGCTGCCGGCCGCGACCACCGTCCACTGGCACGGGGTGCTCCTGCCGAACGGCATGGACGGCGTCGGCGGGCTGAACCAGCGGGCGATCAAGCCCGGGGAGACGTTCAAGTACGAGTTCACCCTGCGGCAGGCGGGGACGTGCATGTACCACTCGCACCACGACGAGATGACCCAGATGGGCCTCGGCATGACCGGGCTGTTCGTCATCCACCCGCGGACGCCGACCGGGCCGCGGGCGGACCGCGACTTCGCCCTGCTCCTGCACGAGTGGCGGATCGACCCCGGCACCTCCCGCCCGAACCCGAACGAGATGACCGAGTTCAACGTCCTCACCATGAACGCGAAGGCGTTCCCGGGGACCGCCCCGCTGGTGGTCAAGACCGGCGAGCGGGTCCGCGTCCGCATCGGCAACCTGTCGCCGATGGACCACCACCCGATCCACCTGCACGGCTACCAGTTCCTGGTCACCGAGACCGACGGCGGCCGCCTGCCGGAGTCCGCGCAGTGGCCGGAGACGACGGTGCTCGTCCCGGTGGGCAGCACCCGGACGGTGGAGTTCGTCGCCGACGAGCCGGGGGACTGGGCGTTCCACTGCCACATGACCCACCACGTGATGAACCAGATGGGGCACGGCATCCCGAACATGATCGGGGTGAAGCCCGGGGGCATCGACCGCAAAGTGCAGCCGCTCCTCCCGCAGTACATGACGATGGGCCAAGACGGGATGGGGGACATGGGCGACATGGGGATGGCGGTGCCGGAGAACAGCATCCCGATGGTCGGCGGGGCGGGGAGGCACGACTACATCACGATGGGCGGCATGTTCACCGTGCTGAAGGTGCGGGACGGGATCACGTCGTACGCGGACCCCGGGTGGTACGAGAACCCGCCGGGCACGCTCGCCCTGCCCGCGACCGCGGCCGAGTTGGCCGAAAACGAGATCCGGGTGAAGGCCCCGGGCCGGGGAAAGAGTTAGACGCGGAGGGCCACTGTATGAGATGGAAAACGCACGCCGCCAGGCGAATTATCGGCGTGTTGGCGCTGCTGGGGGCCTCGGTCCTGGGGCCCGTCGCGGCCCGCGCGAGCGGGCCGGCCGTCAGCGTGCCGGAGCGGACGCGGGTGTGCATGGTGCAGGACACGGTCATGACCGTGCCCGCCATCCCGCTCGTGCGGGATGGGAAGACATACTACGGCTGCTGTCAGATGTGTAAGGGGAAGATAGCGGCCGAACCGGAGCGGTACACGTCGGCCCGCGACCCGGTGACCGGGGCGACGGTGGACAAGGCCACGGCCGAATTGCTCAGCGTGGACGGCCGGGTGCTGTACTTCGAGTCGGCGGCAACCCGGGATCAGTTCGTCCGGACGTTACCCGGTGAATCGCTGGGTTCACCGGGGCGGTGAACGGAAGACATGGAGTCGGGGCGCGAATGCTCGTGATCGCAGCAGCCAGCGGCGACCACCGGCGCGTGTGATTGTGGATGACGACTCGACCAGGAGGAGAGTGAAACAGCATCGAAAACGGACTCTCGGAATCGTCACAACGCTGGCGGTGGCACTCGTCGCCGGCCCGGTGATAAGCGTCGGCCAGGAGGCGAAGGACCCGAACGCGGAGCTACGCCTGCTCGCCGCGAAGGTCGCCCGGCTCGAAGCCGCGGTGGCGAAAATCACCCCGCCCTCGCCCGGGAGCACAGCACCACCCGCCCCAAGCGGGATGATGGGCGGCATGGCTGGTGGCGGTGGCATGATGAGCATGATGGGCGGAGGGACGGCTTTGCCGCCGCCACTCCCGAGCTTTCCGGGCACCTCTCGCCTCTACCACGTCGGGGCCGCCGACTTCTTCCTCGACTACACGGATCAGATTACCCTCTCTGCCGAACAGACGGCGCGGCTCGGCCAGGTCAAGCAGCGGACCGCCGCCGACCGGGAATACGCCCAGCGGAAGGTCGAGGCGGCCGAGCAACGGATGTGGGAGCTGACGGCGGCGGACCAGCCGGACGCGGCCAAGATCGAGGCGACGGTGCGGGAGGTCGAGAAGCTCCGGGGCGACGAGCGGCTGGCCTTCATTCGCGCCGTCGGCGAGGCCGCCCAAGTGCTCACCGCCGAGCAGCGGTCGGCGGTCGTTGCGGCCGCCCCGCCCGCCGGGCCGTTGCCCGAGGAGCACGCGAAACACCACCCGGCCGCGCCATGAACAAGACGACTGAGGAGATGAGCATGGACTACCCGCCGCAACCACTCGGCCAGCAACACCTACGACCGTGTCAAAGTCTGGACCGTCTTGCCGGAGGACGCCAATGAGGCCACGACCGGTCCCCCCGCTGCCCGCCGCCCTCCTCGCGGTTCTGCTGTTCGCCGGAGCGGCCGCCGCGCAAGTGTCACCCGAAGAACACGCCAAGCACCACCCGGGGACAGGCGGCGCGCCGGCGGCGGCGGGAGGAATGGGCGGCGGCGTGGGCGGGATGATGGACGGTATGCACGGCCCGCCGCCGCGGGAGCCGTTCCCGGAGCTGATGAACTCGCCGACCCTCGACGCCGCCGCACGGGAGCGGTTGCGGGCGGCCGGGGACGAGCGGGTTCGGGAAGGCACGGCCCTCATCGCGGAGGGGCTGGACCGGCTGGCCGGGGCGGCCGAGGTGGAGGACTGGGCCGGGGCGCAGGCCGCCGTCGCCCGCGTCCGGGAGGGCACCGCCCGG
>JAFKFQ010000699.1 GCA_017308215.1 bacterium
CTCGGCACCACCAATCACCGCGCAGGTGGCGACGACCAGGATGTCGGACAGGAGGTGGAGCTTGTTCTGGGTCTCGCGGCGAGGGTCGGGCAGGTCGGCGAACACGGCCGTGAGCGGCAGGGGTGGCATCGGGCGTCCTCCGTGACTCCTCACGGTGTAGCTCGAAACCCCTACGGCGTCACGACTTCATAGTGCCCCCAGCCCTGGGCCACCCGGTCGGCCGAGCTCCGCCTCCGTCCTTGTTCAGCACGGCGGCGTTCGAGTTCGTCAGCGGTTCCGATAGGTCTGCTCATACCAAGTTAGATGGCCCCAGCGACCGAAAGGAGCATCGGCTACCCGGGAGCCAGTAACCGGGTTAGGAGTTACGCAGTTGCCGATTTCTCGATTGCGCCCCGTCGGCGGAACCGATACGTTCGGCCGACATGAACCCGCCGCGCGTAACGGCCGAGGATTACACCCACTTCCTGTTGGCCACCCCGAAGGCCAGCACCTGCGTCGAGGCCGCCCGGGTCCAGCCCGGCGGCCCGGACCCGCCGGCCCACGACGCCTTCACCCGACTGCTCCACCGGCTGGAGCCCGAGCCGGCCGCGTTGTGGGCCGAGGTGGCCCCGCTGATCGACCGCGCGGCCGGGGTGCTGGTCGTCGATGACACCACCCTGGATAAGCCCCACGTCCGGAAGATCGAGCTCGTCACCCGCCACTGGTCGGGCAAGCACCGGGGGTCGTCAACGGGGTCAACCGGATTAGCGCCGTGTGGGTCGACGGCGACCGGGCATACCCGGCCGGCCGAGCGGGAACCGCAGCCCGTCCTTCCGCTTCGCCTTCTTGGGTTTCTCCGGCGCGGTCGTGGTAGCCTGAGGCTCGGCAACTGAGAAACGATTCCAAAAGGGTCAGGCCACGGCCTTCGGTTTGTAGCGGAACTTCCGCCGCCCGCGGGGTGGTCTGGCTCGGCGGGCCATCCGGTGGATGCCGCTCAGCTTCACCATCGCGGCACTCGTTCCGGGCAGCCGCTCGAAGTCCCGGACCAGCCGCCGGGACCGGATCCGCCCGGCGAACGTCTGCTCCACCACCCACCGCTTCGGGAGCGGGTGGAACCCCTTCTGCCCCTCCGGCCGGCTGGTCACCTCGACCCGCAACCGGTCCTGGCCTGTCACCCACGCGGCCAGGGTGTCGTTGTGGTACTTGGAGTCGGCCCACACCACCGACAGCCGGGGGAACGGCTCCGCCCGCAGCTCGGTGAGCAGCTTGGGGGCGGTCGTGCCGTCGTCCCGGTTGGCCGCCGTCACCAGCACCACCAGCAGCAACCCCAGGGTGTCGGTGACGATGTGCCGCTTCCGCCCGCGGACCATCTTCCCGCCGTCCACCCCGACCTCGGCCCCGCCGTGGGCGGTCTTGGCCGACTGGCTGTCGATGCACGCCCCGCTCGGGGTCGGCTCCCGCCCGAGCTTCGTCCGCACCTCGACCCGCAGGGCGGTGACCAGCTTGTCCCAGGTGCCGTCGGCCTCGAACCCGCGGAAGAAGTTGTAGACCGTCTTCCAGTGGGGGAAGTCGTGCGGCAACGCCCGCCACGAGCAGCCCTCCCGGTTGACGTACGGGAGGGCGTTGACCACCTCCCGCATGTCGTACTTGCGAGGCCGCCCGTCCTCACCCCCGGCCAGCGGCACGAGTCCACCCAGTTCGAGGCGGTCATGGCGGCCGTCCGCATCCCGGGCCGGCGGGGACGGCCGCGCACCCGGCCGGCGGCCGTAGCCGGGGACAAGGGGTACCGCTACCCGCACATCCGGTCGTGGCTCCGGCGGCACGGGATCAAGGCCGTCA
>JAFKFQ010000231.1 GCA_017308215.1 bacterium
GTCGACCGGCTCGACCGCCGCTACGTCGCCATGATCGGCATGTACCCGCCGAACAAGGAGGACGGCGGCGTCCGCCGTTCCGGCGGTCAGGAGCCGGCCGATGCGATTCCCCGGGGCGGTCAGCTTTGCCCGCAGCGTCGGGCCGTTGACGAGTTGCAGCGCGTGCCCGAGGCTCGTGTCGGCCCCGCGCTCGCACTCGCACGCCGTCTCCCGGGCCGGTTGGCCGAACGTCTTCAGGAACGGGTGGTGCTGGGCGTCGCCGTCCGGCAGCTGCGCCGCCCGGGTGCCGGGCCGCGCCCCCTCGAACACCTCCGGCACCTCCGAACTGCTGCACAGCGCGTCGAGCAACACCTCCGCCGGCAGGAGCTTCGTGACGGCGTGCGAGAAGAACCGCTCGTCGTCCTTGTTGCGGTCGTTCGTCGCCGCGCTCAGTTGGTACACCCGCGACGCCATCACCGTGCGGATCACGCGGCGGAGGTCGTACTCGTGGTCGGCGAAGTCCTTCGCCAGCGCGTCGAGCAGCTCGTCGCTCGCCGCCGGGTTCGAGTCGCGGAAGTCGTCCACCGGGTCCACCAGCCCGCGGCCGAGCAGGTGATACCAGACGCGGTTCACCGTCGAGCGGGCGAAGAACGGGTTGTCCTTTCGGGTAATCCAGTCGGCGAGCTTCACCCGCCGATCCTCGTCCGGGCCGATCGCCGGCACCTCGCCGCCGAGGAACCGCGGTTGCTGTACCTCGCCGGTCCGCGGGTGCGTCACCTCGCCGCTCCGGGCGTGGTAGATGTCGAGCGCCCCGAGGTTGAACCGGTTGAGCCGCGGGTAGAGCGGGTCGGGCCGGTCCTTGACCCGGACGAAGAACGCGGCCAGGCCGTAGTAGTCGTCCTGCGTCCACCGCTCGAACGGGTGGTTGTGGCACTGGGCGCAGCTCATGCGGATGCCGAGGAAGAGCTGCGCCGTGTTCCGCCCCAGGTCGTCGGCCGGGCGGGCCTTCCGATCGTTGCGGAAGTAGCTCGCCGGCGGGTTCAGGAACGTGCTCCCGGACGCGGTGAGCAGTTCGCGAACGACGCGGTCGTAGGGCGTGTTGGCCTCGAAGTGCTGGCGGAGCCACTGGACGTACAGGTACGCCCCCTTCGCCTGCACCGCCCGGCGGTTGACGCTCAGCACGTCGGCCCACTTGAGCGCCCAGAACTCCGGGAACTCGGGCCGGGCCAGGAGCGCGTCGATCAGCTTCTCGCGCTTCCGCGAGCCGCGGTCGGTGAGGAACGCCTCGACCTCGGCGGGCGTCGGCAGGACGCCGATCAGGTCGAGGAAGGCCCGGCGGAGGAACTCCGCGTCGGACGCGAGCTCGGACGGCGGGATTTGCAGCAGCCGCAGCTTGGCGAACAGGAGCGTGTCCACGTAATTGTTCGCCGGCGGGTCGGGCCACTGGAACGACGGGTCCGGGTCCACGAACGTGAGTCGCACGGACACGGTCTCGTTCAGGTACTTCGTCTGGACCGCGACCTCGCCGGTGCGGAGGAACGTGACGAGCCCGTTCGCGTCCACCTTCGCCACCGCCTCGTCGCTGGACCGGAACACGGTCAGCCGGGTGACCTCGTGGACCGCCCCGTCGGCGAAGTGGGCGCGGGTGGTCAGCTGCACCGTCCGGGTCGGTCCCTGGAGGACGGCGTTGCCGGGAAGGACTTCGAGCCGGGTGTGGCCCGGCAGGTCGGCCGGGTCGCGGCGGGCGCCCTGGGCGACCCAGGCGCGGACGACGGTGTCGGCCGGGTCGCCGGGGCGGAGGCGGGCACCGCCCTCGTGCGGCACCCGGCCGCGGCCCTTCAGCAGCACGAGGCTCTGGTCCGGGTCGGCGGCGTTCAGCCGGCGGGCGACGCCGTCGCGGGTGAGGGTCTGGTAGTCGGCCGGCGGGTCGAACCCGCGGAGCGACAGCTTGAACCCGTTCTTCCCGCTCGGCGTGCCGTGGCACGCGCCGGCGTTGCACCCGGCGACGGCGAGCGCGGGGACGACCTGCCGCTGGAAGCTAATCGACTCGTTGGGGGCCGGTGCGGCCAGGTCGGCCCCAGCCGCCGGGTCGGCCGCCAGCGCCAGCCCGGCGACCAGTAGGTATCGGACGGACACGGTATCGCTCCGGGTCGGAGGTGGTCGGGAAAACTGCCCCCGCGCCGCCCGGCCGCCTCCTCGGAGCGGCCCGAAGCCGGACACAGGGTTATCCCGCCCACCCCGGGCGTGCTCTCCAGTTCACGCCCGGGGTCGGCGGCGCGGGGGCAGCAGTCGTGATCCGCCGGACGGGCCGGCGGTCGGTGGTCGTGGCTCTCGGACCCTTCGCGGCCCGGCCCGCCGCCGTGCGGCGGATCCTACCCCATTCCGCGGGCCGCCCGGGGTCTCGGGATAACCCCGGGCGGCGGGCGGGCGGGCCGGACCGGTCGGGTCACAGCAGGGCCGTGATCGGATTGCCGTCGATCAGGTGGTGCGGCCGGTTCAGTCCGTCGTACAGCACCGCGGACTGGTCCACCCCGAGGCAGTGGTAGAACGTGGCGAGCAGGTCCTCGGGCTTGTACGGGTCGCTCGCCGGGTAGCTCCCGGTCCGGTCGCTCGCGCCGGCGATCCGGCCGCCCTTCACCCCGCCGCCGCCGAGCAGGATCGAGTACACGAACGGCCAGTGGTCGCGGCCGCTCGCGGCGTTGACCTTCGGCGTCCGGCCGAACTCGTTGAAGAACACCACCAACGTCTCGTCGAGCAGGCCGCGCTGGTGGAGGTCGTCGAACAGCGCGGCAAACGCCTTGTCGGTCGCCGGGTACAGGTCGTTCTCAATGAGCTGGAACCCGTTGGCGTGGGTGTCGTACCCGGCCCGCCCGCGCCCACCGACGTTCGACCGCGGCCAGTTGATCTGCACGATCCGCACCCCTGCCTCGACCAGCCGGCGGGCGAGGAGGCACTGCTGGCCGAACGTGTGCCGGCCGTACTTCTCCTTCAGCGCGTCCGGCTCGGTGTCCAGGTCGAAGGCGCGCTGGGCGGCCGGGGACGCGACCATGTCGAACGCCTTGGCGTAGTGCGGGTCGAGCCCGCGGGTGGCGGCCCGGTTCTCCAGGTGCTGGGCCTCGCGGCTGACCTCGGCCAGGAGCGACCGGCGGGCGTCGAGCCGCCCGGACGGGAGCCCCGGGTCGGACGCGACGGCGCCGGGGTTGAAGGTCGGCTCGCCGGCGTAGCTGTTGACCCGGTACGGGTCGTGGGCCGAGCCGAGGAACCCGGCGAACTGGCCCGGCCACTCCGGGCCGTTCGGCCCCATCGCCACCGGCATCATCACGCCACCGACCCGAAGTGCGGCCGGTCCTCCCGGCTCATGGTCGCGCTCTCGGGCGTGACCGCCCGCGGGATCTTCGCCCCGCACAGCGTCCAGTACAGCGCCGACGGGTGGACCGTGTCGGTGTGGTGGAGCGAGCGGATGAGGCTCCACTTGTCGGCGTGCTTGGCCAGCTCCGGGAGTTTCTCGTTGATGCGGATCCCGGCGACGTTCGTGGCCGTGCCGGTGTACGGCCCGCGGATCTCGGCGGGGGCGTCCGGCTTCGGGTCGAAGCTGTCGTGCTGCCCGGTCCCACCGTTGGTGCAGAAGACGATAACCGACCGGGCGGTGCCGACCCGCCGGGTGCCGTTGTCCGGGCGGACCGCGCGAGCGTCCTCGGCCCGGAGCAGCCCGGGAAGGGTGAGCCCGCCGACCGCCAGCCCGCCGGCCCGGAGCAGCTCGCGGCGGGACATCCCGTCGCACGTCCGGGTTCCGGCCGTTGCGTTCCAGCTCAGCATCCGTGACTCCTCGTTCGGTGTGTCCGCGGTCAGCCGGCGGCCGACAGGGCCGCGGCGGGCACCCGGTCGCGCAGGGCGGCCAGGGCGTCTTCGATGTCGGGGAGGGCGACCCAGGTCACCGCCCGCGGGTCGGCCACCTGCCAGTCGGCGTCGGGCGAGCACCCGAGCCACAGGTCGCCGGGGCGGGGAGCGGCGTCGGGTAGCACGACCGACAGCCCCAACCGCCCGGCCAGTCCGCGGACCGACCCGGTGAACCCGGCCGGCAGGTCGCGGCGGATCACCACCCGCCGAACCGCCCGCACCTCGTTTTCCCACCAGAACCGGATCATGGGTTCGCTCCGGGCGTCCGTGCCGCGGGTCCGCTAGTTGACGAGAACCAGCACCGACGGGCTGAGCGACCCGTCGGCGGCCACCGTCACCCGCAGCCCGGACGACTTCGGGTTGCTGTACTTCTCGCCGAACCGGTCCCCGGCGAGGCTCGGCGGGCCGGGCGGGCCGCCCTCGTCCGGGTCGACGGCCGACGCGCGCTTCCGGGTCGTCCACCGGATGGCGACGCGGTACTCGCCGGGCGGGGCGCCGTCTGGCTCCGCGCTCGCCCCCGGGTACGTGGTCAGCCGGAATGTGCCGTCCTTGCCGACCCGGCCGCGGGGCTTCACCCCGTCGGGCGAGTCGTCGTTCGCCGGCAGCAGGGTGACCTCCGCCCCCTCGGGTACCTTGCCGTCCTTGAGTTTCACCTTTCCCTGGGCAGGCACGACCGCCTGCCGGGGCGAGTCGGTCGGGCCGCACCCGACCACGACCGCAAGGGCGGTGGCGAGGGCGGCGAGTGTCGGTCGCGTGGTCATCGGTCGTCCTCCGGCGGCGGGGTGCGGGTCAGTCGTTGCGGGCGATGTCCCCGGCCCCCCGGGTGACGAGCGAGGCGAAGTCGTCGGCGGTGATGCTGTCGCGGAGGAACCGGACCGACCCGTCGCCGTACAGAAGGTTCGCCCCGCCGGTGTGTCGCGACCACACCTCGCTGGCGTTGGTGGCGTTGATGACGCGGGGGCCGAAGAACGTGTTCGCCCCGGGGGTGAAGCCGTCGATCACGATCTGGATGCGCGGCTGCGACCACGGCGCCCCGGTCACCTGGCCGGACCCGTTGGTCGAGTTGTCGGGGTTGTCCAGGTCTTCCAGAGCGACGGCGATCTCCTTGTCGCGGACGAACAGCTTCGGCCGCTCGGCGCACTCGACGACGGCGATGGTGTTGCTCAGCCCGTCCCGCACGTCCCCGTGGCGGGTGGTCGGGTCGCGGTCCTTCCACACGTTCACGAAGAACCCCTGGTAGGCGCCGAGCCCGAACCCGCCCTCGGTGTAGCCCGAGGTGCCGCGCGGCTGGATGACGCCGAGGTTGGCGAGTTGCGGGTTCAGCCCGGCGAGCGGGGCGTAGTCGCTGGTTGCCCGCTGGTAGCCGGCCGAAGTGGTGGTGAACCGCGGGTTGGTGGCCGACGGGCACTGGAACGTCTTGATCGGGGTGGCGATGGCGGCCCGGTTTGGGGCGGTGGACCACTGGGAGTCGAAGGTGTAGATGTTGGCGACCGTCCCCTGCTCGATCTCCGGCAGGATGTACGCGAACATCGAGTGCCGGTTGTAGTTCGTCGGGCTCCCGGCCGGGGCGTCGAAGTCCCACTTGGCCGCCGGCGGGAACTGGCCGCGCGACCCCTCGTAGTTGTGGAGGGCCAGGCCGAGTTGCTTGAGGTTGTTCTGGCAGGTGCTACGGGCGGCGGCCTCGCGGACCTTCTGGACGGCCGGCAGCAGCAGGCCGATCAGGATCGCGATGATGGCGATCACCACCAGCAACTCGATCAGCGTGAACCCCCGGCGGGTTCGGACAGCCGTGGTCATGCGTCGTCTCCTCACGAAGCGGGCGAAGGCGGGTACGCACCGGGAGCGGCGGCCGGTGGTGACCCGGACCGGGCGCGACCGATCGGTGGGGGCAGGGCCCCGGGATTACGCTCGTCGCTGGAGCGAGTGGCGGGCGGCGGTCAACGACCACGACCCGTGTGAGGAGAGGGCACGCAACCGACGACCGCGTTCGAGGCCGGCTGTCGCTCGGAGTGTCGGCCCGGAGCCCTGTTTCCCCGGGTGGCAACGCGGCAGCCGCTCGGACGGTCGGGACCACAAGTGGCGATTCTGGAGCGAACCGCCGCAGTCTGGGTCGTCAATTATGAGCCCGACAGGATGGTGATGTGTGCGAGACAGCATCACCGCCCTGTGTTGAGTAAGATGATCGGAAACATGGTGATTGTCAATGAGTGAATCAGGGTACGGGTAGCGTTTATCAACTGACGCGCACCACTTCGTCAGGTTCGTTCACGAACGGCTTGTGGCGGCAGTCCGTCGGATTCACCCCGCGCTTGCGTGGTGATCTCACCCAATTCGCGGCAGTGGTGGGCGTTAAATGACGGAACGAACGCCGGTCGGTAGGTAACCTGACCGAGTAGAGTTGGCGGCTGAAATCGATATCGGGAGTTACGGAGAACCGAGCCGATGAGCTCCCACTCGATCGGGCACCGCCATTCGGCACTTTTACTGAGGAGGTTCTTGTGAAGCATATCGCCCTCGTACTTGCCGTGACCGCCGGCCAGTTGGCAGTAGCCGCCGACCCGGCCTACGAGACAGAGCTTCATGCGTGGCGGGACGCCCGCGAGAAGGCCCTCCGCGCCGACAACGGCTGGCTGACCCTCGCCGGCCGCTACCCGCTGAAGTCGGGGGACAACTCGTTCGGCACCGGCACGGACAACGACCTGGTACTACCGCCCGAACTCAAGGGGACCGGCCCCGACCGGCTCGGGACGTTACACGTCGATGCCGACGGCAAGCGGGTCACGCTGCGACCGGCCGCCGGCGTGACGATGGTCGCCGGCGGCAAGTCGTTCACGGGGGAGCGGGTGTTCGGCACCGAGCCCGACTGGGTGGGGCTCGGCCGCCTGCGCATGCACGTCATCGTGCGGGACGGCCGATTCCTCCTCCGGGTGGCGGACAACGAATCGGCGGTGCGGAAGAACTTCCCCGGTTGCCGGTGGTACGCGGCCGACGAGCGCTTCCGGGTCGAGGCGAAGTTCGTACCGTACCCGCCGGGAAAGATGATCCGGGTCGTGGACGTGCTCGACCGGGCGTCCCAGCAGCCGTGCCCCGGGTACGCGGAGTTCCGGCTGGGCGGGGGGACGCACCGGTTGGACGCCATTGCCGAGGACGGCGGGCTGTTCTTCGTGTTCAAGGACGGGACGGCGGAGGACACCACCTACGGGGCCGGACGGTTCCTCACCATCGCGGCCGTGCCGAAGGACAACGCAACTTTCACACTCGACTTCAACAAGGCGTACAACCCGCCCTGTGCGGTTTCGGACTTCACGACCTGCCCAGCAGCTCCGAGGCAGAACGTGCTGCCGGTGCGAGTCGAGGCGGGCGAGAAGTACACCAAGAAGTAAGGGCGGGCCGGCGCGCCGTGGCCGACGGCTGCCGGTATCGTGAAGGACACGGCACTTCGGACGGCACCAGTCCTTTGGGTACAGCCCTGACCCGGAACCCCGGAATGAACGCCGCCGGCATCCTCGACCGCATCGGGAACACTCCGCTCGTCCGCCTGGATCGTGTGGCGGCCGGGCTGCCGGTGCCGGTCCTCGGCAAGTGCGAGTTCCTCAACCCCGGGGGCAGCGGCAAGGACCGGATCGCGCGGGCGATCGTCGAGCACGCCGAGCGGGCGGGCGAACTCCGGCCGGGGATGACGCTGGTCGAGGCGACGGCCGGCAACACCGGCGTCGGGCTGGCCCTGGTCGCGGCCGCGCGCGGGTACGGGCTGTCGTGCGTGATGCCCGAGAAGATGTCGGCGGACAAGCGGGCCGCCCTCGCCGCCCTCGGGGCGCGGGTGATCGTGGTGCCGAACGCCCCGCCGGCCGACCCGCGCAACTTCCGGCGCGTCGCCGAGCGACTCGCCGCCGAGTATGGGTGGTTCCCGGTCCGCCAGTTCGAGCACCCGGCCAACCCCCGGGTCCACGAGGAGACGACAGGGCCGGAGATCCTGGCCCAGTGCGGCGGTCGGGTCGGGGCGTTCGTTTGCGGGGCCGGCACCGGCGGCACCATCACTGGCGTCGGCCGGGTCCTGAAGCGGCACGACGCGGGCGCCCGCGTCGTGCTCGCCGACCCGGTCGGCTCCCGGCTGGCGCACCTCGTAACCCCCGACCACCCGGACCACGACGCGGGGTACGCGGTCGAGGGCATTGGAGGGAGCGAGCCGCCCGCCGTTCTCGACCTGTCGGTGATCGACGCGGCTGAGCGGGTGACGGACGACGAGTCGTTCGCCGTCACCGGCCGGCTCCTGCGGGAGGAGGGACTTCTGGTCGGCGGGTCGTCCGGTACGGTAGTGGCGGCTGCCCTGCGGGTGGCCGCCCGCGGTGGTGTGAGCGGTCCGGTCGTCGCCATCCTGGCCGACTCGTGGGATCGGTACTTCTCGCAACCCTGGATGCGGCAACTGGCCGACGCGTGTGGGTGAGGCGATACTCCGTCGGCCAGCGATCTGGCCCCTGAAACGGTGTGCACCCACTCGGGTGAGAAGTCGGGGGCCGAGTCGCGGCCCCCGAACGGGCTTTCTCGACTGGTCCGATTAAGAATCACCGATCTTGTCGCCCGGGCCGGTCTGTCTGTCACCCGCCCCCTTCTTCGGGGGGCCGCCGTTCACCGGTGGGGAGGTCGGCTGCGGGGAGAACTTCGCCGGAACATCCGCCTTGTTCCCCGAGCCGCATCCGGCGGCCGCAGTCGCGGCCAGGAGGCCGACCACGAGCCAGCCGGCCGGGGCGAACGTGACCTTCAGTGCGTGTGTCATCGGGGGCTCTTGGTTTGGGGTTCACGGTCTTGCCGCGGCTCAGCCGCCCAGGGAGTTGTCGAAAACGTCCCCGTCGGCCATGCCGGCCAGTCGCATCAGCACCCACCAGTCGCTCGAGGCCGGGGTGCCGGCGGTCGTCCCGCCCGTGGTGGTCACCCCGGGCCGCAGGCCGCGGACCGACCCGTCGCCCACGGCGAACTGGACGATCCCCGTGTGCCGGCTGGCGAAGCGGAATTGGGTGTTGGTGGCGTTCGGGTCGTTGCTGAGCCCCCCGGTGGTGGGGATGGGAACCACGTTGTACCAGTGCCACATGAAGTTGCCGTTACCGGTAGCGACCCCTTCACCGAACGCGAGCGTGTTGCTCGTCCCGTCCGTGACGCTCAGCAGCGAGGTCGTCGAGCGGTTGCCGAAGATGGCGGCGTACTTGCGGAGGTTGGCCCCAGGGCCGAACCGGGAGTTGGCGCTGCCGTTCTGGCCGTAGCCGCCGCCGACCGGGGCGTAGTTCGACTTGGCGAGGTTCTGGTCGGTCGTCCAGTACGAGAACCCGACCGAATCGGCACCGAGGTTGGCGGTGAGGCTCGAATAGTACCAATACGCCATCGTGTTCTTGGCCCGGGTGTCTGGGTCCGAGGGACAGAGGTAGGTCTTGACCCTGACCTGGGCCATATTCCAGGTGTTGGCGTCCGTCTCCCAGTAGCCCGGGAGCGTCCCCGTGGGGAAGTTCGACTCGGTGAACATCACCGGGTTGATCTGCCGGTAGATGCTGTCCTGCTCGATGTAGGGTAGGAGTGTGGGCAGGGTGCCGGTCCCCGTGAGCATGGCGCTCGAGTACCCGGTGTCGTTGACATTGAGGTTGCCCGGATTTCCGCCGTAGTACCCCGGGGGCAGTCGGCCGTAGGACGACTGGTAGTTGTGGGCCGCGAGCGCGATCTGCTTGAGGTTATTGGAGCAGGTGGACCGGGCGGCGGCCTCGCGGACCTTCTGGACGGCCGGCAGCAGCAGACCGATCAGGATCGCGATGATGGCGATCACCACCAGCAGCTCGATCAGCGTGAACGCCCGCCGCGGACCATGACGATCGTGATACATGCGAATATCCAGTGGGAACGCCGATAGTGAAGCGAGAGGGTTCGGGTATATTTCGCGCCTCGGGGCGCGTCGTTCTACACGTGGGCGATCGCCGGTATGGCGCCCCAATCGAGCGAGCGGGGTGGAGAACGGCTGTGCGTCGGCCGCGTACCCGTCGAGATACCACGTCAAGCTTTGACGCAGCGCGGATAGCCACGAGGTCCGGGGATGGCGGGGCCGCCTTGGCTACTATGCTGATCGTATTTATCAGATTTCGCCGGCCCCGAGCAAGTCGTAACGAGCCAAACTCTGCGGACCCACGTCCTACTAAATCAGATCATCGCGATCTGCCGTCGATGATCCGGTATAAGGTATCAACAAATACTGAGTTACGAGAGATAACCACCGCGCGGCGCCGCACCATCTGATGCGTGTCGCTCGGCGCGAAATTCACACCGCATTCGGGGGCGATGCCACCCAGTTGGCGGTGAGCGTGGAAGTTAAATGAGGGGAACGAAGGGCAACCCGGATGTGACGTGACTAAGTAGGACCGGCGGGCGAAACCCGGCAGCGGGGCGCTGGAGACCACCCCGCCGCCGACCGTGCGGGGCGCTCAGCAGATGCAGCAGCACACCGGGGTGCCTCCCATCATCAGGCAGCAGGTGCATCCGGCCTTCATGCACGCCGTCAGGCAGTCGCAACAGGCCTGGATCATATCGCAGCAGGCCTTGTCGCCGCTGGTGCAGGTGACCATGCAGCCGTCCTTGGTCATCTCGACCTTGCACGCGCCCATCATCATGTTGCAGCAGCACACCGTCATGCCGTTCATGGTGCAGCAGAAGCTGCACATCCCGCCGGCCATCATGGTGCAGAGGTTCTGCATCATGGCACACGCCGCGGTGTCGTCGCAGGTGCAGGTGACCTTCATCCCGCCGGCGCACTTCTCGACCTTCATGGTGCAGCGCGGGACCATCACCATGTTCGGCGTCATGGCCGGTATCGGCGGGGCGGTCATGCCGGGGGCGGTGGCGGACATCATGCCGGGGGCCATCATGGTGGCGGTCTTCATCCGGGTCTCCAGGTTTGGTACGCGGCCGGGGCCGCCGTGACGTGGGTGATGATAAACCCGCCCCGTCGGTCTGCAATTGCGACCGGTTTGGTGGGTGTTGCGGGTCGTGAACGCGTCGGCGAATCGGACGAATCCCGCCCGGATTACTCGGAGTTCGATGGATGTGGCGCCGCGAGAACGAGATACGAGCGGCGCGACAAGGGGTGGGGCGGTGCGAAGTGCCAGCGCCGCCGCCCCCGAAGGGCGGCGTTTTTTCCTGAGTTTTTTCGTGACGCGCGCGGGTCAGGGCGCCCGCCCCGGTGGCAACGCGCGGCGCCAGCCGGAGGTGAGCACCCGCTTCTGCGCCTCCACGGTCGCCCCGTGGCGGGGGTCGGCGGCGAGGTTGACGTGCTCGCGGGGGTCGGTGTCGTGGTCGTACAACACCACCCCGCCGCCGTCCCAATCCGTGTACCGGTAACGCTCGGTGCGGGCGCTCCGCCCGAACGCCGGCACGCCGCCGGGCTGCGCCGGCCGGCGGGTCACGGTCGTGAACGCGGCCGACTTCCACGGCCGGTTCGGGTCGTCGAGTAGCGGCACCAGGCTCACGCCTTCCAGCCCCGCTGGCTGCGGCAGCCCGGCGAGTTCCGCCAGCGTCGGGTACAGGTCTACAAGCTCGGCCAGCCGCCGCGTTACGCCGGGCCGCTTCCCGGGGATGCGGAGGATCAGCGGCACACGGACCGACTCCTCGAACAGGCTCGTCTTGCGGTACAGCCCGCCGTGCTCGCCGAGGTGGAAGCCGTGGTCGCCGAAGAACACCACGACGGTGTCCTCTTCCAGCCCGAGCCGGTCCAGCGCCGCTAGCACCCGCCCGACCTGGGCGTCCATGAACGACACCGACGCCAGGTACGCGGCCACCGCCTGCCGCCGTTCCAGCTCCGAGTACTTGGCGTCACCCGGGGTGTACCGCAGCGCCAGTTCCGGCACCCCGGCCGGGTGGTTCGGCGGGGCGGCGGGGAGCTGGATCTTCTCGACCGGGTACGAATCGAAGTACCGCTTCGGGGCCACGAACGGCAGGTGCGGGCGGTAGAACCCAGCGGCCACGAAGAACGGTTTGCCCGACTTCTTCCCCTCCGCCAGCAGTTCGATGACGCGGGTGGCGACGACGCCGTCCGGCTCCTCTTCGTCCTTCGTGTCGGTCGCCCTCCAGCCGAGACTGAACTCGCCGATCCCCTTCCCCTCGACGGCCGCGTAGGCCCGGGTCATCAGGTTCTCGCCGCCCGGCCCGCGCGGGTGCTCGGACACGTCCCACGTCACCTGGTCCTCGTGAGCGTGGTGGGCGATCTTCCCGACGCGGGCGGTGTAGTACCCCTTCTCTCGAAACCACTCCGGGAGGAACGGCACCGCGCCGACGGTGGTGCGGGCGAGGGTGCCGTTGTCGTACACCCGGGTGGTGTCCGGGCGGCGGCCACTCAGGAGCGACGACCGCGACGGGTTACACAGCGGGTACTGGCAGTACGCCCGGTCGAACCGCAGCCCGGCGGCGGCGAGCTTGTCGATGTTCGGTGTCTTCGCCAGCGGGTCGCCGTAGCACCCGAGGCGGGTGTTCAGGTCGTCGGCGACGATGTAGAGGACGTTGAGCCTGGCAGGCGGGTCGGCGGCCGCCGCGGGGGCGGCGAGCCCGGCGGCGAGCGCCGCGGCGAGGAACCAGCGCATTGGGTGACCGGGAGGGTAAGAGGTGGGCCGGCGGGCGCGGGCGCCCGCCGGCGCGGCAGGCGTCACTTCTTCGCCGGCAGCACGATCTCGGTCACCTTGTTCGCCTTGTCGGCGGTCAGCTCGAACTTCGCGCCCTCCTGGGCCTTGCTCTCGAAGTACTTCAGCACGTTCTCCAGTTTGGCGTTCTTCTCGCCCCGCTTCACCTTCGTGTCGTCGGTGACCGTGTACGTCACCGTCTTGCCGCCGTCCTTGACGGTCAGCCCCTTCTTGGCCGCGTCGTAGGACACGAACGAGACCTCGCCCGCCAGGCTCAGGCCGAGGGTCGCGAGCATCACTGCGGTCGCCGTCAGGTACTTCCGCATGGGGTCATCTCCGAACAGGTCAACAACGGGAGTCGAGCGCCCCCGCGACGTAGATATGACAAATCCGATCGGGATAGTCAATTTTGTGGCGTGAAGATCTGGCGCCGGGGGTGCCACTGCGTCAAGTGACCTACAAAACCCAGCCAATCAGCGGTCGGTGGCGAGCCAGAGGCGGACGAGGTGGCGCCGGCGCTCGGGCTCGGGGTGGTCCTCAAACGCCGTACGGTTGTGGAGCACCCAGCGGTTGGCAACGTAAAGCACATCGCCCGGGTCGAGTACGAACTCGGCCCGCAGTGCCGGGTCAGCCGCCGTGCGGTCGAAGGCGTCGAGCGCGGCGGTCTGCGTCGCGGTCAGCGGTTCGTCGGCCTTCGCATGCCCTGCCTCGATCCAGTAGCGGAGATAGCGGATCACGAGCCCGTCCGCGTCCTCGGACAGCACCGGGTTGCGGGCCGTCGGCGCCTCCCCGGGCCTCACACCGCCGCGGCGATCGACGTGGAACGGGCGGGCAAGTTCGGCGCGGGTGGCGGCGTCGAGCCGGTCGTGGACGGCGTACCCGCTGACGACCTGGTTCACCCCGCCGGCCTTCGCCCCGGCCAGGCACAGCAGGCCGACGACGTCCGGCACCGCGTCGGCGAACGACCCGTCGGTGTGGAATGAGCTCTCGGCGTTCGTGACCGAGAACCGCGCCCCGGTTGCCACGCTCACGCCCGTGTCGCGCACGTCGTACAGGAGCGCGCCGTCCACGTTCTGCGGCACCCGCCGCCCCAGGCAGGTGGCGAACTCGTGATACGCCGCGACGCGGGCGGCGCGGTCCGGGAGTTCCGGCTGCCGCATGACCACGAACCCGCGGCGGTCGAGCGCCGCCCGGACGGCGGCCGGGTCGGCGGTCGGGGGAAGTCGCCAACTCGGCGGCGGCCCGGCGGTGGCGGCGGTCCAGGCGCGGGGGTCGGGCGTCATCGGGCGGCGGGGGTGAGGGCGCCGGTGGCGGGGTCGCGTGCGATCGCGTTCAGATTCGCCGAGGCACCCGTGCGGACCTCGTACCCGGCGGCGCGGAAGTGGTCGCCGACGCCCCGCGGCCACTCGGCTTCGAGCGTCAGCGCCAGGTCGCCCTCGGTGTGGACGCGCGGCGCCCCCACCGCCTCCGCCAGCGGCAGGCCGGCGCCGACCCGGTACGCGAGTACGTCGAACACGGCGTTCGGGATGCGCCGCCCGCCGGTCGCGCCCAGCGCCAGCACCGGCCGGCGGTCCGCGGTCACGACCGTCGGGCACATGTTGTGGAGCGGCCTCTTCCCCGGCCCGACCGAGTTCGCCCGCCCCGGCCGCGGGTCGAACCGGCTGACCCCGTGCCCGAGCGTCAGCCCGAGCCCGTCCACCGTCACCCGCGCCCCGAACGACTCGCCGTGCGTGAACGTCAGCGCAACCGCCAGCCCGGTGCGGTCCACGGCCGACAGGTGGATCGTCCCGCCGGCCGGTCGTCCGTCGCTCGCACCCTCGACCGGGCGGCCGGTCCGCAGCGCCTCGCGGACCCGGGCGGCGGTGTCGGCCGCGTACTGCTCCGACAGCAGCCGCGCGACGGGCACCTCGACCCGCCGCGGGTCGCCGAACAGCCGGAGGCGGTCGGTCCACGCGACCCGCCGCGCCTCGACCTTCG
>JAFKFQ010000700.1 GCA_017308215.1 bacterium
CGAATGAAGGGTTGAGGGGGTGGGGGGGTGAAGGGGTGACGATCGGCCGTCTTCGTCACCCCTTCACCCGCCCACCCCTTCACCCCTTCATGCGAAACCAGCGGCTACCCGTCGTTATACGCCACCCCCGCCCCGAACCGCTCCACCAGCGCTCGCCGCGCCGCATCGCCGAGCGGACGGGCGGCGACGCCCTGGTCGCGCACGTCGAGACGCACCAGCTCACCCAGGTGCGGCGACTCAGCGAGCGCGACCGCGCCGGCGTCGGTAATACCGCAGTCCTTCAGGTTCAGCTCGACCAACCCGGTGAGGTGACGGGCGCCGGCGAGGAGCTCGGCGCCCTTGTCGCCGAGCGGATTGTCCGACAGGTCGAGCACGCGCAGCCCGCGGGCGTTCTTCGACTCAGCGAGCAGCCGCACCCCGTTCGGGCCGAGCCGGTTGTCGGACAGGTCGAGCCAGCGCACCCCGGCCAGCCCGCCGGTCGCCGTCAGCGCCTTCACCCCCGGCACCCCGGGGAGTGTGTGCTCCAGCTTCAGCACCTCCAACCGCCGCACCAGCCCGCTCTCGACCAGTGCCTCGACCCCCGCCGGACCGAGCAACTTGTTCTCGCTCAAATCGAGCTGTTCCAGCGTGGCCGCGAGCGGCAGCGCGAACAGGTGCGCAGCGTCGGCAGCCGGCAGGTCGGCGAGGGACAGCGTCAGGCGGCGAAGCTCGCCGGGCCGGTCGGCAGCGGCGAGTGCGTCGACGAGGAGCGCCGGCGGGAGCGCGTTGTTGCTCAGCGTCAGCGCCCGCAGCCGCGGGAACAGGTCGGACGCGGCGAGCAGCCCGAGCCCGTCCGGCGTAACCGCCTGGTTCTCGAACGCGAGTTCTTCGAGCCCTTCGGCGTGCCGCGACCGCGTGAGCGGGCGGAGGTCGTCCGGGTCGAGCGGGAAGGTGGTGAACTCCAGCCGGCGGAGGCGGGCGAGGACGGGGCTGTCGGCGAGCGCCCGCAGGTCGGGGCGGGCGCGGTCGTCGAAGCTGACCGCCTGGATCGGCGCGAGCGACAAGAGTTCTTCGCCGCCGGCCGCGACCGCCTCTGTCCCCAAGGCGCCGATCAGCCACGCGAACCCGCGACGGAACTGGTCCGGGTGGCCGCACCACGCGAAGCCGTTCGGCAGCGGCTTCGGGAGGGTGTGGACCATGCTCCAGCCGCGGATCACGCCGGGGTTGAGCTGCCGGCACTTCGCCCAGAGCGGGTGGTGCTCAGAGGTGCGGGCGAGCTCGACCTGGGTACGGATGAACGCGGCCTGGGCGGCGTCGCCGTCGTCGTCGAGGAGGTCGGCGTAGACGAGGCGCGGGGTATCGTCGTCCGGGCGGTCACAGACGGCGGCAAGGAGGGCGGCGCGGTCGGTCATTCGGGTCCGGCGGCTCGGGGTGTGGCGCGGGTGCCGACGAGTGAGTCTATACCGGATGCGCCGCCGGCGCCGAGGACGGTTGCGGGGCAAGACGTTATCCGAACCGAATTTCCGAGCCCCGGGTCGCTGTTTCGGCGCGCATGGGGAACCATGCACCACGACGTCCGTAAACGCCAACGTGTCGATCGGTTTGTACCCCGACGGGGTTGGATTCCCGAGCCCCGGCCGCCGCTCGGGGCGCCCCCGGGGTCGCGGCGCGGGTGGCGTACCATTTCGCGCGGGGAAGCGGCGCCATTGCGGCGCGGGGGCCGACCCGCGCGGGAACCGGGCGTAGTCGGCGTCGCCGTGGTCGTCGCACCAGTCGGCGAACACGAGCCGCGGGGTGTCGTCGTCGGGCCGCTCGCACACAGCGACCAGGATC
>JAFKFQ010000232.1 GCA_017308215.1 bacterium
GCAGACCCAGACCGACGGCGGCCGCGGTCACCCAGCCGCGGGCGGCGACCAGCGGGGCGGCGGCCTCCTCGGCCGCGACCGCCAGCGCCGCCGTCTCGCGGCGCCGCGCCTCGTAGACGACCAGCAGCTGCGCCACCTGCACCCCAGAGCTCGCCCGCTCCGCCCGCGCCGCGTCCAGGTCGCGGACCGACGACTCGTAGCGTGGCCAGTGCGTCTCGAACAGCCGTCGGTGCGCCGGGTTCGTGTCCGCACCGACCGGCGTCGCCCCATTCATCGCCAGCAGCCGGTCGGCCGCCCGCGGGTTCCGGGCCGCGGCGCCCGCCCCTTGCTGCCCCGGGAGCGGCGAGGGCGCGAGCGGGTTCCGGGCGACCGCGCCCGGCCCCTGCTGCTCCACGAACCGCCGCCACCCCTGCGTCGCCAGCACCAGGTCGAGCCCGGCCGCCGCCGCGGGGTGGTCCGTCAGCAGGAAGTCGGCGTGCTCCAGGTCGTCCGGCGTTTCCACCTCGCCGGCGAGCAGGAAGTGCGTCGGCAGTGACCGGTCCTTCGCCCCGGGCGCCGACGCCGTGTTCACCGCCGCCGCCCACAGGATCGCCGCCGCCGGGCTCCCTTTCTCGTCCGTCGCCGCGACGTGCAGTTTCGTCTCGCCCGGCGCCGCCGGCACGACCCCGAGGTCGAGCTTCAGCGCCTCGCCGGGCCGGCGGAACGCCAGCCGCTCGGCGACCGGCCGCAGCCCGTTGGCCTCCTCGAACGCGGTCAGCCGCACGACGCCGCCGCGTGCGTCCGCCCCGGCCAGCAGCGTCACCTCGACCGGCTCGCCGGCCTTCGCCGTCACGGCTTTGGTGTCCGCCAGCCGGCCGCGGGTGTACGCGCCGACCATGAGGGTGCGGTCCGCCTTCGCCGACACCAGCCCCACGCGCACCGGCCGGCCGGGCGCCGTCACCGGGTCGAGTACCGTCATCGCCACGCCGTCGGCGGTCGCGGCGGGGAGGTCGAACGTCCGCCCGCCGCGCTCCTCAAGCGTGAGGCGGTACTTCGTGCCGGCCTTCGGGGTGAACGTGACCACGCCGAGCCCGCGCGTCGTCAGCGCCTCGCGGGCCGGCTCCTCGACCTTCGCCACCGGCCCCGCGTCGCCCGCCACGACCCCCGCAACACCCACAGGCACCCCGGCCGGCGTGGTGGCGCGGACGTAGACGCGGTTCGGCACCCCGGCGACGAGCGTACCGCCCTCGGGGAAGAACTCGACCACCACGTCCTTGCCGGCGACCGGCACGCGCTCGGCGACCGACTCCTCGACGCCCTGGTGGCGGACGGTCACGCGCAGCCGCACGTCGCCGCGCGGGATGTCCTTCGCGGCCGGGAGCGTGATCGGCAGCTTCGCCTTCCCCTCGAAATCGGTCCGCTTGTCCGTGCCGCGCAGGATCGCGGTCGGGGCACCGTCCACGGTCACGGCCACGGACACGTCGGCCCCGGCGACCGGCCGGTCGCCGGCCTTCACCTGCACCCAGGCCGTGACCGTCTGGTTCGGCCCGGCGGCCGGGCCGAACGTGATCGTCTTCTGGAACCGCCCGGTCGCGCCGGTCTCGACGCGGATCGTGCGCGTCACCGGCGCCGCCATCGCCGCCGGCCGGCCGCCGCGGCCCGGCACCTCCGCCAACGTCAGCAGGTACTCGCCCTCGGCGAGGTTCTCGGGAAGGTTGATCTCGCCGACGCCGACGCCGCGGATCGGTTGGCCGTCCGGCCCGAGCACCGGCTGCCCGTCGCGGACGAGGGCGGTGGTGCCGTAGACCGTCGTGCCGCCGACCTCGGACCCGTCGCGGCGGCGGAGCGCGACCGTCAGCGCCTGCTCGTGCGGCGGCGGGCGGAAGGTGGTGCGGTCGAGCGTCAGCGAGCGGAAGAACACGCGCTCGCCCGGCCGGTACGCGGCCCGGTCGGTGACGAGCATCGTGGCGTAGACCGGGCCGAACAGGCGGGCCGGCTCGATGAGATCCTCGCGGGCGCCGGCCGGCGTCACCGCGCTGACCGTCAGGAACAGCTCGGCGCCGGGCGCGACCTTCGCCCAGACGCCGGCCGGGAGGCGGACGCGGTGCTCGGTGGTCCTCGCGGCGAGCGGTTCGGCGTGGATCACCGCGCCGGCGCCGTCGCGGACCTCGGCGGTCACCGAACGGCCGTCGAGGGCATTGTCGCGGGGCCGGAGGGCGACGACGAACTCGTTCGGCGCGCCGGCCTGGAGCGACTCGGGACGGGTGACGCGCACCTCGGCCGGCTTCGCCCTCGCGGTGTCCTCGGCGGCGCGCTCGGCGGCCACCCACGCGGCCAGCACCGCCTCGGTGTTCTTCTTCGCCGCCGCGTAGCGACCTGCGGCGCGGCCGGCGGTATCCAACTCATCCCCCGCCGCCTTCGCGCCCGCGTACGCCGCGTCGGCGTCGGCACGCCCGGCGGCGGCACGGTCGGTGAGGCGGGTGAGCGGGAGCAGCGTGGCCGGCACGAGCGCCCACACGGCGGCGGCGACGGCCCACCGGCCCCACACGCGCTCGCGCCGGGCCGGGGCTACGGCGGCCGACGGAACGGCGTCCGTCGGCGCGACGAAGTGGACGTGCGGAAACGAGACCTTCGCGGCCCGGGCGAGGAGCCCGGCCTCGCGGGCGACCCGGTCACGGGCAACGGCGCAGTCGGCACAACCCGTCAGGTGTCCCTCGATCACGGCGGCGTCGGCCGGGTCGAGGAGCCCGTACAGGTGGTCGAGTAACAGGGGTTGGCAGTCGTGACACCGCATACCGTTCTCCCCCCTTTGGGCGGAAGGGGTGGTCCGTGGCGGGCGAGTACCGGCGCGGCCCCGTATTGCGAGTCGGGGGCCGCGCCGTCAATCCGCACCGGGCTGGTCGTCGGCCGCCCCCGGGTTGAGCACCTTGCGGAGCTTCTGGAGGGCGGCCCGCATCTGCGTCTTCACCGTGCCGACCGGGGCGCCGCGCAGCTCGGCGATCTGCTCGTAGGTGAGCTCGCCGTTCTGCCGGAGGAGGAACACCTCGCGCTCCTCCGGCCGCAAGTTCGTCAGCGCCTCGCGGAGCCGGCCGACCGTCTCGCGGTCCTCCAGGGACTCGCCGGGCGGGCCGTCCCGGGCCGGGCTCATCAGGTCGTCGTCCGGGAGCGGGCGGGACTTCCGCTTCCACGCGCTCCGCTGGTGGTCCTTGGCGGCGTTCAGCCCGATCCGGAAGATCCAGGCCCGGACGTTCTGGACGTCGCCCATCGTGTGCCGGCTGCGCCAGCACTTGAGGAACGCTTCCTGGGCGGCATCCTGGGCGTCGTCCGCGTTGCCGATCACGTACAGGAGCGTACTGACCAGCTCGTCGCGGATCTGGTTGAACAGGGCGACCAGGGCGTCGTCGTCCAAGCGGGCGGGCTCGGCCCCGGCGGGTGACGGGGGAGGCGGGACCGGCCGGTCGCTCGGAGTCGGGCCGGGCTGGGCCATACACTCCTACCTACACGACGATCCCGGGCCGGGCAGGGATTGCGCGAAAATGAAAGGGCGGCGGGCCGTGAAGTCCGTCCGGGCATGGTACGGCCCGGTCGGGCAAGCTGGCAAGGCGAGGCAAGTGGTGCGGGCGGCCGTGCCCGGCGGTGGGGCATCCCGGCGAGTGATTGATGTAGCCCAGACGCAGCATTGCGATCAGCCGCAACCCGATTCGTGGATACCGGTTAGCGGCGATGAGGCCTCCCCATCCGGTAGTCGCAGGTTGAAGCCTGCGTCGATGCGACGCAGGCCTCAACCTGCGACTACCGGCCTGAGCTCCCGATGAAACCGACACGAGGTATAGGCGCAACCCCCAGTCGGACAAAGAACCAACCACACTACGTCACACCTTCGCCAGCTCTTCGTCCACCAGCCGGCGCACCACGTCGTTCGGGGCGCCCTTGTTCGCCTTCATCACGGTGCCGACGATCGAGTTCTTCGCGTTCTCTTTGCCGCTCTTGAAGTCGGCCACCGCCTTCGGGTTCGCCGCCACGGCGGCGGCGGCGGCGGCGCGGAGCGTCGCCTCGTCTACCTCCTTGATACCCACCTTCGCCTTCGCCTCCTCCAGTGTCAGACCGTCGGCGAGCATCGCGGTGAACACGTCGCGGCGGTCCTGCGAGTTCGCCGGCGCCCCCTTCAGGAACGCCGCGAACCGCTCCGCCGTGAACGGGAACTCGTCGATCTCCTCGCGACGCTCGGTCAGCGCCGGGTACACGAGGTCGCTCATCCGGTTCGCCGCCGCCTTGCCGTCGCCCAGCGCGCCGGCGACCGCCTCGAAGTACGCCACCGTGCGCCGACCCTTCGCCGTCAGCACGTCGGCGTCGTAGGCGGTCAGGCCGTACTGCGTCTGGAGGCGCTGCCGCTGCGCCTGCGGGAGCTCGCCCAGGTCCGCCTTCACCGCCGCCAACTGCTCCGCGGTGACGACCACCGGCACGAGGTCCGGGTCGGGGAAGTAGCGGTAGTCGGCGGCCTCCTCCTTGTGCCGCTGCACCTCGGTGCGGCCCTTCGCGTCGTCCCACCCGGCGGTCGTCTTCAGGTAGTTGCCGATGCGGTACGTCTTCGGGTTCTTCTGGTACTCCTCGAACTGCCGCTTCGCCTCGTAGGCGATGGCCCGGCCGACGGCGCGGAAGCTGTTGAGGTTCTTGATCTCGACCAGCGGCGTCGCCGCGTACCCCTTCGGCTCGCTGGCGTCCGGGACGTGAACGTTGACGTTGGCGTCGCAGCGGAGCGAGCCCTCCTGCATCTCGCAGTCGGACACGCCGAGCTCGCGCATCATCAGCCGAACCTCTTCGAGGTACGCCATCGCCTCCTCGGGCGTGTTCATGTCCGGCTGCGACACGATCTCGAGGAGCGGCGTGCCGGTGCGGTTGAGGTCGACCTTCGTGTCGCCGCCGCGGCCGGACTCGTCGTGCTGGTTCTTGCCGGCGTCCTCTTCGAGGTGGGCGCGGATGATGCCGACGCGCTTGGGCGTGTGGCCCTTCTTCGGGTCGGCGTGGACGTTGATGTCGAGCCAGCCGTCGTGGCTGAACGGCAGGTCGTACTGCGAGATCTGGTAGTTCTTCGGCAGGTCCGGGTAGTAGTAGTTCTTGCGGTCCCACTTGGTGAAGCCGGGCGTGTGGCCGGGGTGGGAGGCGATGTGGCAGTTGAGCGCGAGCGCGGCCTTGAGCGCGAGACGGAACGCCTCGGCGTTCATGACCGGGAGCGACCCGGGGAGCCCGAGGCAGACGGGGCAGGTGGCGGTGTTCGGCGGCAGCCCGAACTGGTTGAGGCACCCGCAGAACAGCTTCGTCTTCGTGAGCAGCTGGACGTGGACCTCCAGCCCGACCACGATCTTGTACGGCTCGGCCATGCCTTGCTCCGCGGATTGCCCGGACTTTAAAGGGATATTCTAGAGCCGCCCGGGTTCGCGGGAATGACCGCCCCCGGCGAACGGCCGGCGTGAGCCGGCTGGTCGTTGGTACGAGTGCCTTCACGGCGGACTGGCCGCCCCGCGAGCCACGACCGCCAGGCCTGGCTATCGCAGCTCGTGGTGTCCTCCCGACACCGCCCGGGCCCCCGGCGCAACGACCAGCCGGCTCACGCCGGCCGTTCGCCCGGAGGTCGGAGGGCAGTCCTAGACTGAACCCGATGGACGACGAAACCGCCCTCCTGGCCGCGGCGTGCGACCGACCGGACGACGACACCCCGCGGCTCGTCCTCGCCGACTGGCTCGACGACCACGGCGACGCCGCCCGCGCCGCGTTCGTCCGCGCGCAGGTCGAGCTCGCCCGCACCCCGGAGTGGGAGCCGTTCGCCGTCGAGTGCCGGCACCGCCGCCCCGAGTGGTCCGACGCCGGGGCGCCGTTCCGCGACACGCTGCCGCCGTTCCCCGACGGCTGGACGTCGGTCGGGTGGCTCGACCCGCCGTTCCGTCGCGGGCTCGGCTGGCGCGTTGCCGTCGGCGCACTGCTGGCGTGGGAAGAGGTCGCGCGGGAGCTGTTTCAGAAGGCGCCGGTCGGGGCGCTCCACCTCCGTGCCGCGGCGACGCTCGACGACTGGCGCCGGTTCGCCGCCGGGTCGTGGCTGGAGCGCGTGCGCGAGGTTCATCTGGAAGCGGGGGGGAGCCCGGTCGAGCCGGTGCGGGCGCTCGCGGCGGGCGGGAAGCTCACGAACCTGGAGGCGCTCCACTTCCACCGCGCCGACCTGCCCGGCATCGACCTGCTCCTCGCCGACGTGCTCGCCGAGCCGCTCGGGGCGAACCTGCGCGAGTTGTCGTTCCGCCTCAGCTCGCCGGCGTCGCTCGACGACCTGATCGACGTGCTCGCCGCCAACGCCGGGCGGTTCGATCGGCTAGCACTGCGGGCGATGAACCTGACCGGCGAACTCGTCCGCCGCTGGGCCGACGCCGGCGGCTTGCGGAACCTACTCGCCCTCGACCTGGAGCACAACTACGTGCTCGGCGCCGACCGCTACCGGGCGCTGGCCGGCGCGCTGGCCGGGAGCGAGTGGGCCGGGCACACCCTCCGCCTCGCCTACGCCGGGGTGGGCGAGCCCGGGGCGAAGGCGCTGGCGGCGTGCCCCGGGGTGGCGTCGGTGCGGCTGCTCGACCTGAGCCGGAACACGCTCGGCCCGACGGCGGCGCGGGCGCTGGCGGCGTCGCCGCACCTGGCCGGACTGCGGGCGCTGCGGCTGCGGAACTGCCAACTCGGCGACCAGGCGGTGCGGAGGCTGGTGCGGGCGACGTTCTGGAACAACCTCACCGAACTCGACCTGCGCGACAACCCGGTCACCGACCCGGGCGCGAAGCACTTCCTCGCGGCGCCGACGCCGCCGGACCTGACGGCGCTGGTGCTGAGCGGCCGCCACCTGAGCCGCCCGACACGCGCGGCGCTGGCGCGGCACTTCGGCCCGCGCGTGGTCATTGAGGAGGAGTGAAGGCCGTTTTTTGACAGGATGAACAGGATGAAGCAGGATGAAAAACAAAGAACGAACCAAACCTGCTGCCTGTTTTCCGTCCTGTTTCATCCTGTTCATCCTGTCGAAAACTGCGTCAGCTCCCTTCCTCGGCTTCCTCCGCGATCCGCTGGTAGGTCGAGATCGCGCCGCGGAAGGTGCGCTCGGCCTCGGCGCGCTCGGCGGCGAGAATGCCCTGGCCGCGCACGTCCCACAGCCGTTCGATCACCCCGACGCACCACTTCGCGCTCGCCCGGCTGGCGCGAATGGGCCTGTCGCCGACCAGCACCGTCACCGGGTTCGTGTGCAGTTGCGGGAACTGGCGCAGCGCCACCCAACTGCTCTGCTTCACGTCCACGTCGAACGTCAGGTCGTGCGGCTTGCCGTCGGCGGGGACGGCCTTCGTCGCCACCACCTTGCCGTTCATCACCAGCTCGACGGTGCGCGTCGGCCCCTGCGGCGCCGGGGCACCGACCGCGGTGCCCAGCGGCAGCTCGCCGGAGAACGCCACCGTCGCCTTCACACCCACCTTCCCCGCCGCCGCCAACTTCACCGGCTCCGGCCCCTGCGGCGTGCCGTTGACGCGGAAGTCGAGTGCGTGGGCGTACCCATCGGACACGTAGCTCTTGCCGTCGCGCACGCCACGGCACCACTGGCCGTAGTCGATGTGGTCGACCTTGCCGAGTTGCACGTACACCCGCCCCTGGCCGACGCGGCTGCCGGTGATGCACGGGAAGTCCGTCTCACCGCTCACCTTCAGCGGGAACCCGCAGTTCATGACGTGGTACCAGCAGTTCCACTCGGGCACGCGGGCCGTGTCCATCGCGCTGATGAAGTCGCACAGCCCCAGCGCGCTCGTCACGCAGATCTCCTGCGCGCCGATGCCGCCCATCTCGGGGATGACGAGGTTCGGCAGCTTCGCCTGCGTCCGCTGCGTGCTCGCCAGCAGTTCCGCTTCCGTCACCTTGCCGTCGCTATCGGCGTCGATGGCGGCGAACGACTCCGGGAGCGGCCACCGCCCCGCTGCGGCATCCGCCTTCGTGACCGCGCCGGCCTTCCCCTTGTCGAGCGCGGCGAAGAGGCGCTGCGTGGCGCCCTTCGCGTCGATGTTCAGGCCGTTGGCGGAGTGGGCGTAGCCGGTCACCGCGCCCTGCTCCTTCGCCCAGCGCATCAGCGGCGTCGTCCACGTCGGCCAGCCGCGGAGCTTGCTCCCGCCCGAGCCGGGGAACGTCTGGTCCTTGAGGTTCAAGAGGCAGACGTGGCCGAGCGCCTGCGAGCCGAAGCCGCTGACCTCCACGTCGTACTTGATGACCGTGAACGGCTCGGTGAGGCGGTGCGGGCCGACCTCGAAGAACTGGCGCTGGTAGTCGTAGCACGGCCCCCACGTCAGGCAGCAGCCGACGTTCAGCCCCTCGCCTTTGACGTGGGCGAACATGTCCTCGGGCAGCACCCCCTCGGCCGGGTTCGTGTAGTGCGCACACCCGGCCGCGTGGATGTGGTGGTCGCCGCCGTACCAGCCCTGCACCGCCGGGTTGACCCAGCGGTCGAGCTTCACCTCGAACGTGTTGTCGCGCCCCGTCTCGACCTTGAGCTTGGCGGTCTTGAGCGCGTACTCCGGGCCGCGGCCGTACTCGACGGTGAACTCGCCCGGCGGCAGGAGCACGAACCCGCCGTCGCCGCGGTAGACCTGGCGCTGGAAGAACAGGTCCGGGGCGAGCCGCTTCGGCTGCGGCGGGTAGACGCGGCCGCCGGCATCGGTGAACGTGAACCGGCCGACCGTCGGGCGGCCGTCGAAGTCGGCGACCTTGAGGTTCACCCGCACCGCCGGCTTCACGTCGAACAGCACCGGCGTCTCGCCGCGGAAGCCGAGATCCTGGTTCCCCTGCCCGATGTCGAACCCGACCGTCGCCTCGCGCTTGCCGGCCTCGGTGCTGTACACGAGGAGGATGGCGTACTCGACCTTCAGCCCGCTGAGGTTCGCCGTCATCGGCGGGGCGGTGAAGAGTTCCAGGTCGAGGAAGCGCTTCGCGATGGCGGGGTCGGCGCCCGGCTCGCGGCCCTGCTTCCCCTGCCCGCTGTACACCGGCCCGGCCTGCGGACTGACCGGCACGAGCTTCTTCTTCACCGTGCTGTCGTTCACCACCTTCACGAGCACCGGCGTCCACCCGGCCTGCTGAACGACCGCGTCCGCCGGCCCGCGGGCGACCTTCACCCGCGCCTCGGGGTTGAGGTTCACGACGAACAGGACGTGCGGGTCGAGCGCCTTCTGAACGGCCACCGCGTCGCGCGTCATCACCGCCGCGTCGAGCTGCTTCGCCACCGCCGGCGCGAGCGGGGCGCCGAGGAATTGCAGTGCTTTGCCGAGTCGCTCGGCGTTGGCGGCGAGTGGCTGGCCTTCGACATCGGTGATCGGTGGGGGTGGGTCGTCGGCACGGGCGGGCGCGGCGAGCGCGGCGAGGACGAACAGCGCGGCGAGGCGGGACATTGCGGCCCTCCGGGAGGTGGCGGTCATCAGACCGCGCCCCGCGGGCGGTGTCTACGATTTTCCCGCGCCCGGTCATCCCGCGCCCACCTCCGGGTGCCGAATGGCCGCGCGGGATTCCCCCCACGCAATCCACACCCCACGTCCGGCGGGCTACAACACCCCCGGCACCGCGTTTGCCTGCGACGGTCCGGTTCACCCCCCGCACCCCGAGGTTCGCATGACGCCGCTCACCCGCCGGGCCTGGCTCAAGGCCGCTGCTGTCGCGCCCGCCGCCCTTGCCGTTCGGCCGGCGTCCGCGGCGCCGGTCACGGCCGACGAGAAGAAGGTGCTCATCGACAAGGCCGCCGCGTACCTCAAGACCCGGCAGAAGGACAACGGCGACCTCGCCCCGGACCCGCGCGTCGGCCCCGGCATCACGGCGCTCGCCGTGGTCGGGTTGCTCCGCAACGGCGTCCCTACGTCCGACGACGTGGTGGCGAAGGGGCTGAAATTCCTGGAGACGAACATCAAGCCGGACGGCGGCGTGTACGCGCAGGGGCTGGCGACGTACACCACGTCGCTGGCCATCCTGGCGTTCCGCGAGGCGAACGCCGGCGGCCGGTACGACCGGATCATTTCCGCCGCCAGCGCGTTCGTGAAGACGCTCCAGTTCGGCGGCGACGCGGCCCGCGACCCGCGGGTCGGCGGGGCCGGCTACGGCAACCCCGGCGGCCGCGACCGGCCGGACCTGTCGAACACGAACTTCATGGTCGAGGCGCTGATCGCCGCCGGGGTGAGCCGCGACGACCCGGCGATCCGCAACGCGGTCGGGTTCGTCAGCCGCAGCCAGAACCTGGCGAGCGAGTACAACACGCAGCCGTTCGCCACCCGCACCACCGACGGCGACCGCGGCGGGTTCGTGTACTCGCTCGGCGACCAGGACAACGACAAGAGCGACAAGCGGACGCCGGACGGCGGCCTGCGGAGCGAGGGCGGCATGACCTACGCCGGGCTCAAGAGCTTCCTGTTCGCCGGGGTGGCGAAGGACGACCCGCGGGTGCGGGCGGCGGTGGCGTGGATCAAGCGGAACTACACGCTGACCGAGAACCCGGGGATGGGGCAGGCGGGGCTGTTCTACTACTACCACACGTTCGCCAAGGCGATGGACGCGCTCGGCGAGGAGGAGTTCGAGGACGCCCGGATGGTGCGCCACGAGTGGCGCCGCGAGCTGTTCGAGGAGTTGAAGCGCCGCCAGCGCGCCGACGGCAGTTGGGTGAACGAGAACCGGGCGTTCCTGGAGAACGCCCCCGAACTGGCGACCTCGTTCGCGGTGCTGAGCCTGAGTTACACGATCCGCCGGCCGGCGTGAGCCGGTTGGTCGTTGGTCCAGGCACCCGACATCGACCGCTCGACGCACCAGGATTGCCGGTCTCCGTCATCCGCCTGGCACCGCTCGACGGGGGTGAAACGCCCACGCGGCGGCCGTCGGCCGCGCGGTGAGGCGCGGTCCGGCGGTCGCCGGTGGGCGGGTGTCGGGTTCCGGCGCGGTGCCCCAGCCGGCCGCTCGTGCCGCGGGGGTCGCAGGGAAGCCCCTGCTCGGTCGCCCGGACGACCGCCCCCGCGGGCGCACCATGACAGTGCATCCCGCGCGGCCAACGGACTGGGGAGGAAGTCACAGTCCGGGTGTGTGCGCCGAACCCGAAGCTCCTGCCGCGGTCCGGGCCGACAACAGGGACGGTGGGGCCACACCCGACACCTCAGCCCCAGTCTACC
>JAFKFQ010000233.1 GCA_017308215.1 bacterium
ACAACCGGGCGCTGGGGGTCGGGCCACCGCTCGTGAAGGCGGCCGAGTTGTTGCGCGACCGGACGCGCGGCCGACCCGCGACGGCCGGGCGGGAGCTGGCGCTGCCGGCCCGGGTCGGGGTCGCGGCCCGGACGGCCCGGCTGTCGGCCGCGGCCGACACCGTCACCATCCGCCCCCGCTGGTGCGCAAGGGGAACTACGACCCGACGCCCCTGGGTGTGAACGTGATCCGGGTGTGGGAGGCGGCCCCGCCGGCGGGAGTGGAGGCGCTGGAGTGGGTTCTCCTGACGAGCGAGCCGGTCGACGGGCCGGGGGCGATCGAGCGGGCGGCCCGGTGGTACGCCTGCCGGATGCAGATCGAGGAGTTCCACGAGGCCCAGAAGTCCGAGGCGCGGATGGAGGGGTACCAGGTGCAATCGGCCGAGCGGATGGGGGCGTTGGTGGCCGTGGTGAGCGTGATCGCGGTCGGGTTGCTGAACGCGCGGCCGGCGGCCCGCGACCCGGAGCAGAAGAACCGCCCGGCGGCGGACGTCGTGCCGGCCGTCTGGGTGGAGGTGCTGAGCACCTACCAGACGGGGGGCACCCGAGCCCTGGACGGTGGAGGAGTTCTGGGTGGGGCTGGCCCGACTGGGTGGGTGGGTACCTGAAGAATCCGACCAAGCACCCGCCCCGGGTGGATGCCCCTGTGGCGGGGCTGGTGCCAACTCCACCCTCTTGTTCGATATCACCTGTCAATAGCAAAGATGTAGCGAACTGTCAGACCTCATGTCCCGGACTGCCCATACTCCACCGCCCGCACGAACAGGAAGTGGTCGGTGAACGGCTTCCGCGGGTAGTACCGACCGAACCATCCGCCGTGAAATGGGGCCATCTGCCTCCGCGTCGCCGGGGATCTGCGACGATCGCCATAAATCGATTCGATCGCCGGGACATCAGGTCTGTCGGTGATCCGTTGAGGGCTTCCACTGCATCAGGTCGTACACCCCCGTCGTACCGGTCCGTTCGAACCCGAGCCGTCGGTAAAGGCCCTGTGCAGGATTATTTGCCTCAACATTGATCCGAACCGGCACGCCGGCCGCTGCTGCCTCGGACAGCAAGCCGGTCAACAGGCACGTCCCGACACCCGCCCGGCGGAACTCCGGGAGCAGGGCGATGTCGACGATCCGGATCTCGTCCGCCCGACGGTCGACGTACAGCCGGCCGGCGGCGGCCGCGCCGCAAACGACCACGTCGAACGAGGCGTCCGGGAAGTACTCCCGGTAGTGTTTGCTCTGGGCCCGGAACTGCATCCGCAGAAACGCCTCAACCTGCTCGGGCGGCCACCCGGCCGGGGCGAGCTCCTCGTACCGGGTGCTGGCGTAGACCCGGTAGAGGAACTCGGCATCGTCGGGTCCGGCCGGCCGGAGGGCGACCGGGGGCGGGACGGGTATGGTCATGGGCGCGCGGGGAAGATGCCGGCCATGGCGACGATGAAGGTGACGGCGAGGAACGGCTGCGTGTTGTTGTGCGGCTGTCCCCCGCCCCCGGCGCCGACGGCGAGCGGGGACATGTTCTGGAGCTGCAGGCCCGGCGCGCCCGGGGTCGTGTACCAGTTCACGCCGGGGTTGACGCCGAGGGCGTTGCCGTTCGGCGCCGTCTGGTTCGCCTCCTCGTCCTCGCCGACGAACCCGTGCGTGTGGCCGGGGATCTCGTTGACGGTCAGCGTCACGGACGGCGTACCGGCTCTCTCCCCGAGGTCGTGCGGGGAGAGCCCGGCCCCGTTGCCCCAGTGCATCGGGGCCCGCCCCCGCAGGTCGGGGAGGGCGAAGGTGCTGGTCCCATTGCCGCCGTACACGACCCCGTAAAGGGAGAACAGGGCCGTGTACTGGGAGATCGGCAGGAGCTGGCCGTCGGCCAGGGCGAAGCCCCGCGGCGCGAAGTTGCCCGCGAACATCTTGATCTCGCCGAGAAACGGTTCGGACATGGGGGCACTCCCGGTCAGCCTTGGGACGGGTAAAGGCCGTTCAGCGCGATGATGAACGACACGCACAGGTAGGGCATCATGTTGGCGTGCGGCTGCCCGCCGCCGGCGGACTGGACGGTCTGCACGTTGAGGGCCAGGATCGGACCGCTGCCGGGCCGGAGGTAACGGGCCGGCCCGGTGGCCCCCAGGAGGTTGTTCGTCGGGGTACCGGTGCTCGCACCTCCGCCGGCGCCGGCCGAGTGGGTGTGAGGGCCGATCTGTCCGCCCACGAGGGTGACGGTCTCGGACCCGGCCAGCTGGCCGAGTGCGTACGTACCACCCCCCTGCAACGTGCCCTGGTGAAGTGGAAGCCGGCCCTGGAGGTTGGGCAGGCCGAAGGTCGTCACTCCGTCCCCCCCGTAGGTCGTCCCGAGCAGGCTGAACAGGGCGTCGTTCTGGGCGATGCTGAGCAATTGGCCGTTGCAAAAGGCCCAGCCGACCGGGGCGAAGGTGCCCCCGAAGAGCCGGACCTCGCCGAGAAAGGGATCCGCCACGGTAGCTCCACGGTTGGGGTCAGGTGCGGGACGGGAAGACGCCGACCAGGCAGATACAGATGTTCAGAACCTGATACGGTTGCATGTTCGCGTGCGGTTGGCCGCTGGCGGTCGGGGGCTGGATGGTTTCCGCCGCCAGGGCCGTGACCGGGCTACCGGCGACGTACTGGTTCTGGGAGCCGGCCCCGAGGAAGTTGTTGCCCGGCCCCACGGCGTTCGCCGCGGGCGCCGCCGCCGCCTTCAGGAGGTGGTTGTGAGTCGCGGTTTCTGGTCCCGTCAGGGCGTGAGCCTCTTCCCCGCCGGTCTGACCGAGCGCGGCCGGCGGCAGCCCGTTCCCGTTGCCCCAGTGGATCGGAGCCCGCCCCTGGAGGTTGGGCAAGGCGAAGGTGGTGGTCCCGTTGCCGCCGTAGGTAGTCCCGAGGACCGCGAACAGTGCCTGGTTCTGGCTGATCGGTAGGATCTGCCCGTTGCACAGTGCCCAGTTCTTGGGGGCGAACGGGAAGGCCATGATCCGGATCTCGCCGATGTACGCTTGAGCCACCGTAACCTCCCGTCGGTAGGGGTCAGTTGAAGACGGCTTCGAGAAGCCACCCGTCGGCGTCGCGGCCGACGGGGACCAGGAACACGTCGAGGCGCCCCAGGCGGTCGTGGGTCAGGACGAACGTGCCCTGGGGCAGATAACCGGCGGCGCAGGCGCGAAAGACGAGCGAGAAGGGGTGCCGGCGCACGGGGCCGCCGGGACAGGCGGGCGGCTCGCGGAGGCGGGTGACTTCGATCAGGTCGAGTGCGGCTACGCCGTGCGGGAGTTCCGCCGCGAACGACACGCCCAGGAGGGGCTCGAATTCGGCCGCGGTGAGGCGATCGAGCATGGGTGCGTCCGATCCCGCCTGAGGATGGCCTCTCTACCGACGACAAACGCTTGGCCGAGTTCCCGAATAGGGTACTCAGGTGCTGAGCAGAAAACTACCAAGAAACGGAATCGGGTTCGCCCCGGCCGTCCGGGCTAGGAAGGCCGATTCGGCCGGATCCGCGGAACCGCCCTGCCGCCCGGCTTGTGACACCTGGCCGGGGCAAATGCCGCCGGGGCTCGGTTTTCATGCTCCCGGCGCGGGCCGGGAGCGGGTATGATCATCTGTAGTTAGCTTGTAATAATTTTGTCTCTGCTGGTTCGCACCGTAATTGTCGTAGCCCGGGCCGGCGTCGGTGACCGCACGGCGCTGTTACCTCCCCCTGTCCCACACCATTGGATGACCGCCCATGCCCCCCCGCACACGCGCCCGGCGCCCGTCACTCGGTGTTGAACAACTCGAGAACCGGACCACCCCGGCCCTGATCGGGTTGGAGGCGACCGACATCGCCGTGTCCACAGACCCGGACCAGGGGGACGGCAGCGGCGACGTCGCGATGCGGATCGACGGCAGCGGCTTCGTCGTGACCTACCAGACCCCGGACGGTGGCGGCGGTGGCGGGCCGGACGATAGCGGCGTCTTCTTCAAGCGGTACGACGCGAACTGGCAGCTGGTCCAGGGGCCGATCCGGGTCAACACGACGACCCTCAACGACCAGCAAATCCCGGCGATCGGCATGGACGCCGCCGGGAACTTCGTCGTCGCGTGGCAGAGCTTTGGCCAGGACGGCGACGGCGCCACCACGGGGAACATTTACGCCCGCCGGTTCCTGGCCGACGGCACGGCGATCGACGCCACCGAGTTCCGCGTCAACACCACCACCGCCGGCCAGCAGCGCGACCCGGACGTCGCGGCCAACGCGTCGGGCCAGTTCGTCATCACCTACCGGAGCGGGCTATCGACCCCGGTGATTTTTGCCCAGGCGTACGCCGGGATCACCGTCGGCGGCAGTGGCACCCCGACGACGGTCGGCGGCGAGTCGCGGGTCGACGACGGGGTGAGCGGGGACGGCTGGACGCTCCCGGCCGTCGCGATCGACGGCACGGGTGACTACGTGGTCGCCTTCCAGACCCACAGCGAGGACGACGGGGGGTTGGGCAGTTTCGGCATCGCCGCCCGGCTGATGAACCAGAACGGCACCCCGAACGGAGCCCAGTTCCGGGTGAACACCGTGACCACGGGGGACCAGAACTCCCCGGACATCGCGATGGACGGGGGCGGGAACTTCAACATCGTCTGGCACTCGGTCGGCGTGGACGGGTCGGGCACGGCTGTCGTAATGCAGCGGTACAACGCGGCCGGCGTGGCCCAGGGCGGCAACGTCCAGGTGAACACCGGGATCACGACGAACAACCAGTTCAACGCGCACGCCGCCGCGACCCCGGCCGGCACGTTCCTGGTGACGTGGACCGGCGAGGAGATGGACGTCGACAACAACGGCAGTGACGTTTACTACAAGCTGTACAACTCGGCCGGCGCGGCCCTCGTCGGCGACAGGGCGGTCAGCCCGACGACGGTCAGCAACGACGCCGGTGAGGACAACGCGGTCGGCGGGATCAACGCCGCCGGCGACTTCGTCGTCCAGTTCGACAGCGGGGCGGGCAGCACCTTCGACACCTACCTCCGGCGGTTCGCGGAAGACGCGGACGTCGATTTCACCCTCGCCTCGTCGGCCGCGCCCGAGTCGGCCAACGCCGCGATCCTGATGACCCGGTCCGGGGCGCCGTACGTACTGGCGAACGTGTCCAACTCGGTGACGGTCAACGTGGCCGGCGGCGGTACGGCGACCGCCGGGACGGACTTCACGGCCGGCCCGTACACCGTTGTCTTCCCGGCCGACGGCTCGACCACGAAGAACCTGACGTTCAACGTCACGAACGACGCGGCCGACGAGCCGGACGAGACGATCAACCTCTCCATCGGGGGGGTGACGAACGGCACCGCCGTCGGCCAGACGACGCACACGTACACGATCCAGGACGACGACGCCCCGCCGACGCTCTCGGTCAGCAGCCCGAGCGCGACTGAGGGGAACTCCGGCACCACGACGCTCACCTTCACGGTCACCCTGAGCGCGGCGAGTTCGAGCACAGTCACCGTCGACTACGCGACCGCCGACGGCACCGCGACCACCGCCGACGGCGACTACGTGGCCGCGTCCAACACCCTGACCTTCACGCCCGGCCAGACCAGCCGGACCGTGAGCGTGACGGTCAACGGCGACACCAAGTTCGAGGCGAACGAGACGCTCACCCTGACCCTGTCGAACCCGACGAACGCCACGATCGCGACCGGGACGGGTACCGGCACGATCACCAACGACGACACCGCCCCGACGCTCTCGGTCAACGACGCGAGTGTGACCGAGACCGACGGTGGTGCGGCGACCGTGACGTTTACCTTGACCCTCAGTGCGGCCAGCGGGGTGACGGCGACGGTCGACTACGCCACCGCGAACAACACCGCGACGGCCGGCTCCGACTACGTGGCCGCATCCAACACCCTGACGTTCGCGCCCGGCCAGACGAGCCAGACCGTGAGCATCACCGTCAACGGCGACGCCCTGTTCGAGGGGAACGAGTCGTTCTTCCTCAACCTGAGCAACGCCGGCGGCGCGACGATTTCCGACGGCCAGGGGGTCGGGACGGTCACCGACAACGACGCGGCGGCGAGCATCGCCGTCGTCTCCGGGAACAACCAGTCCACGGTGATCAACACGGACTTCGACGACCCGCTGGTGGTCGAGGTGCGTAACGCCGGCGGCACCCTCGTACAGGGCGTGTCGGTGGTGTTCACCGCCCCGGCCGCCGGGGCGTCGGCGGCCTTCCTGACTACCACCAACACGATCACGGTGGGCACGGACGCAAGCGGGCAGGCCTCGACGGGCACGGTCGCGGCCAACGGCACCGCCGGGGCGAACTACACCGTCACCGCCCAGGCGGTCGGCGGAACGGCCCCGTCCACCAACTTCACCCTGACGAACCTGCCGCCGACCAACCTGTCGATCGACGACGTGAGCGTGACCGAAGGGGACAGCGGCACCAAGACCCTGACGTTCACCGTGACGGCCAACCCGGCCAACGGGCTCTCGACGGTCGCGGTGGACTGGGCGACCGCCAACAGCACCGCCGCCACGGCCGACGGCGACTACGTCGCCGCGAGCGGGACGCTCGTCTTCGCCCCGGGCGTGACGACCCAGACCGTCAGCATCACGATCAACGGGGACACGACGAACGAGGCGGACGAGACGTTCTTCGTCAACCTGTCGAACGCGACCAACGCCGCCATCACGGACGGCCAGGGCGTGGGCACGATCACCAACGACGACCCGGTGCCGACGCTGTCGATCAACGACATGACCCTGGCCGAGGGGGATGGGGGACCGACGGCCTACACCTTTACCGTCACCCTGTCGGCGGTGAGCGGGCAGACGGTCACCGTCAACTACGCGACCGCCGACGACACCGCGACGGCCGGGTCGGACTACGCGACCGCTTCCGGCACCCTCACCTTCCTCCCTGGCGAGACGACCCAGACCGTGACCGTGCTGGTCACCGGCGACACGGTGTTCGAGACCGACCAGTCGTTCTTCGTCAACCTGTCCGGCCCGACGAACGCGACCATCGCCGACGGCCAGGGCGTGGGCACGATCACCAATGACGACGCCGCCCCGACCCTGAGCATCGACGACGCGTCCGTCAACGAGGCGGACGGGACGATCACCTTCACCGTCACCCGAACCGGGGCGACGGAACTAGACGTGCAGTACGACGTAGCGACCGACGACGACATCGCTGTGTCCGGCACGGCCGGCCCGGGAACGCCCGACTTCGGCGACCGGCAGTTGCTCGGCGAGAGCATCCCGGCGTCCCTCGCCGCCACCGCGACGCGGACGTTCGTCGTCAACGTCGTCGACGATAATGTGTTCGAGGTGGCGGAACAGTTCTTCGCCACCCTGTCGAACGCGGTCAATGCCACGATCTCGGACGGCCAGGGCGTGGGCACGATCGTCAACGACGACCCGTTGCCGACGGTCAGCATCGGCGACGTGTCCGTGAACGAGGCCGACGGGACGGCCACGTTCACCGTGACCCTGACCGGCGCTTCCGCCCTGCCGTTCTCCGTCGACTACGCCACCGCCGACGGCACCGCCGTGTCGGCCGGGAGCGCCACCCCCGGCACCCCAGACTACGCGCAGAAGACGGGCACCCTGATGTTCCCGGCGTCCGCGTCCACCACTCAGACGCTGACGGTCATGGTCTCGCTCACCAACGACGCCACGAACGAGCCGGCCGAGCAGTTCGTGGTCAACCTGTCGAACCCCAGCAACTCCGCCTCGATCGCGGACGGGCAGGGGGTCGCGACCATCACCGACGACGACCCGGTGCCGACGCTGTCGATCGACGACGTGACCGGTGCCGAGGGGAACAGCGGCCCGACGTCCTACACGTTCAACGTCACCCTGAGCGCGGCGCGCGCACAGGTGGTGACCGTGACCTTCGCCACCGCCGACGGGCCCGCCCTGGCCGGATCGGACTACGCCGCCGCGGCCGGGATCCTCACCTTCTTCCCGGGCGAGATCACCAAGACCGTGACCGTACTGATCACAGGCGACAACACGTTTGAGGCCGACGAGACATTCCTGGTCAACCTGTCCGGCCCGACGAACGCAACCATCGACGACGGCCAGGGCGTGGGCACGATCACCAACGACGACCCGGCGCCGGCCGTCACCCTGTCCCTGACCGGCAGTCTCTTCGCCGAGGCCGGCGGAACGGCAACGGTCACCGCCACCCTGTCGAATCCGTCGGCACTGCCGGTCGTGGTGACCCTCGGGTTCACCGGTACGGCGGCGGGGTCGGACTACACCACGTCGGACACCGTCATCACGATCCCGGCCGGGAGCCTGTCCGGGTCCATCACCCTGACCGGGGTGGACGACACCGCCGACGAGACCGACGAGACCGTGATCGTCGACGTGACCGCGGTCACCGACGGGACCGAGTCGGGGACACAGCAGGTGACGGCGACCGTCACGGACGACGACCTGCCGGTGGCCGCGGCCGACGCCCTGACGACCAACGAGGACGCGTCTCTGACGGCCCCGAGCGTGCTGGGCAACGACAACGCCGCCCCGGGTTCGACCGCGGAACTGGTCGGCGCCGGCCCGACCAACGGTACGCTGACCCTGAACGCGGACGGCACCGTCACCTACACCCCGGCCACCGATTTCAACGGCACCGACTCGTTCCAGTACCAGATTCGGAACGCGGCCAACGAGTTGTCAGCCCCGGTCACCGTCACCCTCACCGTGGCGGCGGTCAACGACGCCCCGGCGTTCACCGCGGGGCCGAACCAGACCGTCGGCCGGGGCGGCGACCCGGTCACCGTCACCGGCTGGGCGACCGGGATCTCCGCCGGTCCGGCCGACGAGTCAACCCAGGCGCTCACCTTCGTGGTGACGACCGACAACGACGCCCTGTTCGCCGTGCCGCCGGCGATCGACCCGGCGACCGGCACGCTGGCGTTCACCCCGACCGCGACCGGGTTCGGGACCGCGACCGTCACCGTCCGGCTGACGGACGACGGCGGCACCGCCAACGGCGGTGCGAACGCCTCCGCGACACAGACGTTCACGATCACCGTGACCCGTCACGCGACCGGGGACGACACCCCGGTGGACCCGACCGAGTTCCCGATCTTCGCAGTCGGGTCCGACGCCGGGGGGCCGGTGGCGCTCTACAACCCGGACGGTTCGGTCGCGTCAACGACCGCCCCATTCGCTCCCGGGGTCGGGGGGCGGGTGGTGCTCGCCGATGTGACCGGCGACGGGGCGGTCGACACGGTGGCCGGGACCGCCCCGGGGGTGCCCGCACGGCTGCTGGTGGTTGACCCGGCGACCGGCCGGACGGTCCTGTCGGCGTTCCCGTTCGGGGCGGACTTCACCGGCGGCCTGTACGTCGCCGCCGGGGACGTGAACGCGGACGGGCGGGCCGACGTCATCGTCTCGGCGGACGCGACAGGCGGCGCTCGGGTGGTGGTCTACGACGGGGCGACCGGGGCCGTGGTGGCCAGCTTCCTCGGGATCGACGACCCGGCCTTCCGCGGCGGTGCCCGGGTGGCGGTCGGGGACGTGAACGGCGACGGGGTCGGCGACGTGGTCGTCGCCGCCGGGCTGGGCGGCGGCCCCCGGGTGGCGGTGTTCGACGGCACGACGGTCCGCGCCGGGTCGGCCCCCCAACGGCTAATCGGCGACTTCTTCGCGTTCGAGCAGACGCTCCGGGACGGGGCGTTCGTGGCCGCGGGAGATCTGAACGGTGACGGGTTCGCCGACCTGGTGTTCGGCGGCGGCCCGGGCGGGGCGCCGCGGGTGCTGGCGTTCGACGGGCAGGCACTATTCGGCCCGCCGGCCGGCGCCGGCCAGTTCGTGGCGCTGACGAGCTTCTTCGCTGCCGACTCGGCCCTGCGGTTCGGGATTCAGGTGGCGGTGAAGAATGCCGACGGGGACGGGCTCGGCGACCTGGTGACGGCGGCCGTGACCCTGACCGGGTCGGAAGTCCGGCTGATCCTCGGGAAAGATCTTACCCCGACCGGCGGGGCGGCGACGACCGATCTGGACCTGTTCCAGGGCCTCACCTCGGGCGTGTTCGTCGGGTGAGAGGCCGCCCTATTTCGGTCGGGGGGTCAGGCGGGCGCGGGCGGACATCCCGGGCAGGATGAGCCCCTTCGGGTTCGGGACCGTGGCCCGGAACCGCACGCTCCCCGTCCGCGGGTCGACCTCCGACCCGATCGTGTCCATCTTCGCCGCGTGGGGAAATCCCTCCTCCCCCGCGAACCCCACCGCCACGTCCAGCTGACCCGGGTCGGCCAGGCCGTCGCGGCGCAGCTGCAACAGGACGGCCTCGGGCACGTTGAACGAGACGGACAGCGCCCGGGTGTCCACGACCGTCAGGATCCCCGTCCGCTCGGTGACGAGCTCGCCCTCGGCGACCTGGACGCGGCTCACCCGGCCGTCGAAGGGGGCGGTGACCCGCGTCCACGACAGGGTCAGCTCCGCCCGCTCCACCTCCACTCTTGCAACCATCAGGGCGGCCTCGGCGTCCGTCGCCCGGGCCTCGTGCAGGGCCAGCTCGTTCTGGCTGACCACCTTGTTCTCCACCAACTTCTTGGCGTTGGCAGCCTCGATCCGGGCCATCTGCACCTTGGCCTTGGCCCCCAGGTGCCTGGCCCGGGCCGCGTCCAGGTCGAGCTGGTGCGCCCGCGGGTCCATCTCGGCGAGCACCTCGCCCTTCTTGACCACGGCCCCCTCCTTCACCGCAGCCTTGGTCAGGGTGCCCGTCACGAGGGCCCGCACCTCGACCGTGGCGGCGGCCTGCGTCTGACCCGTGAACTGCCAGCCCTTTTGCGCGTCGGCGGCCACCCCCGCCGGGGGAGGCGGCTGCCCTTCTTCGCCCCGTCCGCCCGCCAGCAAGATTCCGGCGCCCACGGCGGCGACCGCCAGGACCGCCGCGGCCAGCTTGTACCTCTGGATTGCCATGTCGCGCACCGCCTTGTTGGTGAGAGAAATGATGGCCGGTGACGGCGCGGCCCGGGCGGGGGCCGGGCCGCAGACCGCCGCGGCCAGGAGGACCCCGCCGAACTCGACGCCCCGCCGGGCGAGCCTGGTCCGGAGCGTCTCGCGGGCGCGCTCCAGCCGGCCCTTGACCTGTCCTTCGGTCCACCCGAGCTGGGACGCCGCCTCGTCCCGCGAC
>JAFKFQ010000234.1:0-8027 GCA_017308215.1 bacterium
ACCTGCTCCCGGCCTCGGCATGGGCGAAGCAGCTGGACCCCATGCCGACCGGGTCTGTCATTTCCAACCGCCAGGTGATGCTGTCCGGCCCGCCGGGCGAGCGCCGGTTCTACGACGTGAAGGAGGGCCGGTTTCTCACCCGGGACGAGGCGAAGAACGCCAAGGGCGGGCCGTGACCCACCACCCGGCGCCCCCGCTCAGCCGATCCGCGCGGCCACCGCCGCGGCCAGCCCGGCATCCCGCTCGGCGTACACCTCGGTCACGCTCATCTTCGTGTGGCCGAGGGCCGCCCCGGCGTGCTCCAGGCCGAACAGGTTGCGGGCCTTCGTGCCGTAGCTGTGACGCAATTGGTTCGGGTGCCACCGGTGCGCGTCCCGCCACGCCTTCACCCGGCCGCGCTGCTCCTCACTCAGCCGCGCCCACCACTTCCGCGCCGACTCCTTCGGCAGTTGGGCCAGGTCGCCCGTCGGCGGGAACGCCCGCTCGCACGCGCGCTCCACGGCCCGGCGGTACGAGATGCGGGTGTACCTCTCCTTCGGCGCCCGCTTGGGCTTCGCCCTCCGCCGGGCGGCGTTGTGCCGCAGGTGGGACGGGTACAGCGGCGTCTTCCGCCTCGCCGCCCGCTCGGCGTTGACCTCCTCGACCGCGCGGCGCGGGCTGAACAGGTAGGCGTCGAGGTCGGGGGTGAAGAACTCCCGGAGCAGCGCCTGCGCCCGCGGCCCGACGGCGACCGCCCGCTCCTTCCCCTTCCACGCCGTCTTGTGGTAGGCCGGCCGGTAGACCCACACGTCGCCCGTCATGTCGAGGTCGCACCGGCGGACCCGGCACGCCTCGCCGGGCCGGCACCCGGTCAGCCGCTCGAACTCCACCAGCCCGCGGACGTGACGATTCAGGAACGGCACCGTGGCGTCAACAGCCGCGTCCTCCACGGGGGTCACCGGCTCGGACTCGGGGGCGGGGGTGCGGCCCTTCTGAAGCCCGCCGACGGTGGCGAGAGCCGTGTAGACCTCGACCGGGATCAGCTCCTCGGCGACCGCCCACTTGAACACCCGCCGCACCCGGTCGGTCCGGGCGTTCACCACCTTCCGGTTCCACCCCTGCCCGACGAACCGCTGGCGGACGGCCTTGAGGGCGAGCGGCCCGAACTCCCGGGCCGGGGTGAGCCCGTACAACTCGCGGACGTGGCGGCACGCGACCTTGAGATGCCGCACCTCGTCGGACGGCCCGCCCTCGGCGTCGCGGTAGTGGCGGTCGGCGTGGGCGAGGAACGCCAGCAGCACCTCGTTCACCGTGACGCCGGCCGGGTCCGGGCGGGCGGCGGGCGCCGGGGCGACGTCGAGTTCGAGGAGCAGGCGCGCGAACGCGGCCCGGGACTCCGGGCTGTCGTACCGGCCGGGCAGGATGCGGAAGTGGCGCTGGCCGGAAGCGTCGGTCCACACGGCCCGGGCGCAGTCACGCCCGGCGGAGTGGCGGTGGTAAGCGGGGATCGACTTTCGGGAGCGGGCCATCGGCGGCTGTCCTCCGAGGGTTCCGTGCAACGGTTGCACGGAACCGGTCGTCTGGACGCCGCACCCGAGAGGCTCGGGGTAAGCCGGAAAGGCTTCGGCGGGAAGGGGTTAGCAGAGTGGGCGGTACAGGATTTGAACCTGTGACTTCGTCCGTGTGAAGAACGCACTCTACCGCTGAGTTAACCGCCCGGTTCACCCGCGGCGTGTCGGCCGCGGGCGAGTGGTGTTTTTATCGACAGCCCCGCGGCTGTCAAGGTTCACACCTTCGGGGGCAGGTTCGTGGCGACCGGCGCGTCGTCGAACTTGGGGGCGGCCGCCGGGGTGACTCGCTGCGGTGGGCGGACTGGCTCAGGCTCGATCGACGCCCGCGGCGCCGACGCCTCGCTCACCTCGTCCTCGATCCCGCGCATCCCCTTCTTGAACTCGACCATCGTCTTTCCGAGCGACCGGCCGATCTCGGGCAGCTTCCGCCCGAACAGCAGGATGCCGAGGACCAGCAGGAGCAGCATCTCCTGCCCGCCGAGCCCGGGGATGAAACCGAACAGCATGGCACGCCTCCTCGTTGAGGGGTTGGTTGAAGAACCGTCTTCAGGAGGAGGTTGAAGGTAACCCCACCGGATGTCCGCCTGGCAGGCTTTGGAAGTATATCCGATCGCCGACGGGGTGGGCAACCGACAGAACGGAAAATCGGTCGAGGAGTCAAGACAGGAGTGTGTCCGAACTCCTCGACTCTTCCACCCCCGAAGACGCCTCGCCTGCTACTGCCGAAGCGCCAGGTTCACCACCACCGGGAAGTGGTCCGCGTAGCCGCGGCGAACGGCCTTGTCGTCGCGGTCGCCGAACCGCCACGGGCGGCGTGCCACCTTCCCCTCGCGGCTCATCCCGTCGGTCGGCACTGTCACCGTGTCGGGGTCACAGCCCCACCCGCGGTCGTCGAGCATGCCCGGCGACACGGCGATCTGGTCGAAAATCGACGCCTTCCGCTCGCGGTCGTAGTAGATCGTGCTGAACCGGTCGAGCGGCTTCCCCGACAGCAGCCCGTAGAGGCGCGGCGGGCTGGCGCCCGACACCACGGCGGCCCGGTCGCCGGTGACGTGGAGGACGTTGGCGACCGCGTCCGATTCGGGGTCGTCGTTGAAGTCGCCGCACACGAGGAAGTCGGCGTCCGGCTTCGCGGCGACGATGCCGGCGTACTCGTCGAAGATGACGTGGGCGTACTTGTCGCGGCCGCTCCCCTTCTTGCTCCCGTCGTCGGACAGTTGCGAGGTCCAGTGCGACGCGACGAGCGTGAGGTCGGCGCCGTTGGCGACGACGTGCGTCTCCAGCACGAGCAGGTTATTCTTGCCGAGGAGCCGCGTGCGAGCGGAGTCGAGCGGCAGCTTCGAGATCACGCACGGCGCCATGAACCGGCCGGCGTTCGCGGCGAGCTCCTTCATGGCGACGTGCTCGTACTTCCCGGCGCCGGCCGGGAGATTCTCGTTCAGGGCGTCGCGTAAGAGCTCCGCGGCGCGGACGCTCTCCACCTCGACACACGCCAGGATGTGCGGCCCGTTCCCGCCGTTCTGCCGCAGGATGATCTCGGTGAGGTGGTCGAACTTCATCTTCCGCGCAGCGGCGTCGGTGGCGAACCAGTTGTCGTAAGGCTCGTCGGTGCTGTTGCGGTGGTCGTCGTGGTCGTCGAACAGGTTCTCGACGTTCCAGAACATGAACACGACCGTGCCGGGCGGCACCGGCCCCGACTGCGGCGGGTTCTGCGCCTGGTCGCCGGGCCTGCGGGCGTAGACCGCCAGCGCGATCCCGCCGATGACAAGGCCGATCGCCACGACGACGATCTTGGCGCCGGTCGGTAGTGCCAGGAAGACGCGCACGGCGGACTCGATCGCCTGCTGATCACGCTTGCGGGTCATGACGGCGCCCGATTCGGCTGGACAGGGGCGTTGGCGATGATATGACCCGGCGGAGCCCCGCGGTCGGGGCAGCACCCGGGAGGGGCGGCCATGCAGGCGGCGGGTCGGTTCGGGTTCCTAGCGGCGGGGATCGCCGTGGGCGTGGTCGGGGCGATGTTCTACCTCGGCCAACCGCGGCCGGCGGGGGCGGCGTCGAACGACCGCTACCAGGACACGATCATGGCGACCGGGGCCGTGTCGATCAACCCGCGCGTCCAGACCGACGGCGTGTGGATGCTCGACTACAAGGCCGGCAAGCTGCTCGGCACCGTGGTGGATCGGAACGCCGGGAAGATCGTCGGCTGGGCCGAGGTGGACCTGCGCGGCGAGTTCGAGATCCAGGCGAACGCCGACGTGCACTTCCTGATGACGACCGGGTACATCACGCAGGGCCAGTCGGCGCTGTACCTGGCGGAGACGAGCACCGGGAAGTTCGGCGTGTACACGATGGGGCCGGGCGCGAACGGCACGGGCGTGGTCATCCGCCGGCACGACATGACCACCTTCCGCGAGGCCGTGCCGCCGGCGAACGCCGTCGCCCCGGCCGGCGCGGCAGCACCGGCGGCGCCGAAACAACCCTGAACAAGGGGACAGCCGTCTCCCCGGGCGGCCGTCGCTAGCATGACCGGGACCGGCCCCCGTTCCCACGGGCCACCCGATGATCGACGTTCACATCCACGCGGTCCCGCCGAACCTGCCCGGGGTGGGGCCGCTGTCGCCGCTGCTCAAGCTCGCCCCCGAGACCGTCGCCGCCGAGCTCCGCGCCCAGATGCAGACCACCGGCGTCACCCACGCGCTGGCGATGGGGCAGTGGGCGGCCGGCGACGACGACCCGCTCGGCGTCAACAAGACCCTCGACGTCGCCGCGCTCGTCCCCGGCCTCAAGGCCATCGGCGTCTGCGACCCGACGCGGACCGACGACCACCACTTCGAGCGCTGCGCCGAGGTGCTGGCGACCGGCCGCGTCGTCGCGCTGAAGTGCTACCTCGGCTACCTGCACTACGAGCCGGCGCACCCGCACTACCGCCGCTACTACGAGCTCGCCGCCCGCTACCGGGTGCCGGTCATGTACCACTGCGGCGACACGTACTCGCCGATGGCGAAGCTCAAGTACGCCCACCCGCTCGGCGTCGACGAGGTCGCGGTCGATCACCCGGACGTGCGGTTCGTCATCTGCCACCTCGGCAACCCGTGGGTGACGGACGCCGCCGAGGTCATCTACAAGAACATGAACGTCTGGGCCGACCTGTCCGGCTTGCTCGTCGGCGACGACGGCGTGCTCGCGTCCGACGAGGCGCGGGAGCTCGCCGCCGACCTGGCGCACGAGATCCGCCGCGGAATGAAGTACGCCGAGCGGCCGAACCGCTTCCTGTACGGCACCGACTGGCCGCTGGCGTCGATGGCCGCCTACCGCGACTTCGCCCGCGAGGCAATCCCGCCGGAGTTCCACGACTGCGTGTTCGAGGAGAACGCGCGGCGGCTATTCCGCCTGGGATGACTTCGAGACGTTGGGACCGCGGGATAGAGGGACTCCGGGAAGGCAGACGTGGCAGTGGATGCGTGATCCCGTCCCAGGATCTCACGGCCCCAAAGTCCCCACCAATCCCACGGTCCCACGGTCCCAAAGTCCCAAAGCTTCCCCAATCCCACGGTCTCAAAGTCTTCGCCTGTTCGCCCCGCGGCCGGCGGATACAACCCCTGAAAGCCCGCCCCGCCGCCCCCCCGAGACCGACATGAGCACCGAACTCGAGTACCGGCCCGGCCTGGAAGACGTGCCGGCCGCGAAATCCGCCGTCAGCTTCCTGGACGGGAAGAAGGCGCGGCTGGAGTACCGCGGCATCCCGGTCGAGGTGCTCGCCAAGGAGAGTTGTTTCGAGGAGGTGGCCTGGCTGCTCATCAAGGGCGACCTGCCGACGCAGAAGCAGCTCGCCGAGTTCGACCACGACCTGCGGCAGCGGCGGGCGGTCCACTACCGGATGAAGGATCTGGTCAAGTGCCTCCCCGCCGACGGGCACCCGATGGACGCGCTCCACGCGACCGTCGCGGCGCTCGGCATGTTCTACCCGTGTAAGACCGTCACGGACCCGGCCAAGAACTGGGACGCCACGCTCCGGCTGATCGCGGCGATGCCGACGCTCGTCACCGCGTTCGCCCGCGCCCGCCGCGGCGAGGAGATCCTCGAACCCCGCGCCGACCTCGACCACGCCGCCAACTTCTACTACCTGCTCACCGGCAAGGAGCCGACGCCGGCCACCCGCAAGGTGCTCGACGCGTGCCTGATCCTGCACGCCGAGCACACGATGAACGCGAGCACGTTCACCGCCCGCGTCACCGGCTCGACCCTCGCCAACCCGTACCACGTCGTCGCCGCCGCCATCGGCTCGCTCGCCGGCCCGCTCCACGGCGGGGCGAACGAGGAGGTGCTGCACCAGCTCGCCGAGATCGGCAGCGTCGAGAACGTCAAGCCGTGGCTCGACGCCAAGCGAGCCGCCGACCCGAAGTTCAAGGTGATGGGCCTCGGCCACCGCGTCTACAAGGTGAAGGACGGCCGCGCGACGGTCGTGCAGGAGGTCGCCGAACAGGCGTTCGCCGAGACGAGCCGGCCGAAGACCTACGAGATCGCGCTGGCGCTAGAGAAGTACTGCGAGGGGATCTACGGCCCGAAGGGCATCTACCCGAACGTCGATTTCTACTCCGGCGTCGTGTACCAGGCGCTCGGCATCCCGGTGGACGTGTTCACGCCCATCTTCGCCATCGCCCGCGTGGCCGGCTGGCTGGCGCACTGGCACGAGCAGCTCGTCGGCAACCGCATCTTCCGCCCCGAACAGATCTCCGTCGGCAAGACCGACGTGCCCTACGTCCCGCTGGCTCAGCGGCCGTAATGTCGCCGCGCCTCCAGGAAGCGCTGACGCAGATTCGCTTCGCCCGGGCGTACAGCCTCGGGCTGATCGAGTCGTTCGACCCGGCCGACTGGTTTCGGATGCAGGCCGGTGGCGTCACGCACCTGGCGTGGCAAGTCGGGCACCTGGCGATGGCGCAGTACCGGCTGGTGATCGAGCGCGTCCGCGGCATCCGCCCGGGCGACGAGGCAGTCATGCCGCCGGACTTCCTGGCGCTATTCCTCCGCGAATCGGTCCCCGACCCGGACCCGGCCCGCTACCCGAACCCGGTGACGATCCGCGCCGTCTTTGACCGCATGCACGAGTGGGTGCTGCCGGAGATGGCCGACTGGCCCGACACCGACCTGGACTCGCCGCCGGCGATGGCCTCGCACAAGTTCTGCAAGACGAAGATGGAATGCCTGCGCTGGTGTTCCGCCCACGAGATGCTGCACGCCGGGCAGATCGGCCTGCTGCGCCGGATGCTCGGCCGACCGGCGCAGTGGTGAGCCGGCCCGTAATCGAGCCGCGACTGTACGCAACTGGCGAACGGCCGGCGTGAGCCGGCTGGTCGTTGCGCGAGGTGCCTGGGACGGCAACCGGTCGCGTGCGTTGTCCGCTCGGGCACCTGTACCAACGACCAGCCGGCTCACGCCGGCGTTCGCCTGAAATCCGATCGAGACCGACCCATGCTCGACGCCGCCTTCGTCCGCGACAACCTCGCCGCGGTCAAAGCCAACTGCGCCAACCGCAACGTCCCCGACTTCGCCGCCGACCGCGTGGTCGCGTTCGACGAGAAGCGGCGGAAACTCGTCCAGGAGCGGAGTGAAACCGCGGCGAAGCAAAACGCCATCTCGCAGGAATTCCCGAAGGCCAAGACCAAGGAGGAGAAGGACGCTCTCCGCGCGCAGAGCACAGCTCTGAAGGAAGAGATCGGCCGCATCGACGCCGAGCTCGTGCTGGTCGAGGGCGATCTGAAGGCGAACCTGTTGCTACTTCCGAACATGACCCACCCGGCGGCGCCGGTCGGGACGGACTCGTCGGCGAACGTCGTGGTCGCGCAGTTCGGTGCGAAGCCGGCGTTCGACTTCGCGCCGAAGGACCACGTCGCGCTGTGCGAGGCGCTCGACCTCGCCGACTTCGAGGCCGGCACGAAGGTCGCCGGGCAGAAGTTCTACTTCCTCAAGAACGAGGCGGCGCTGCTCGAACTGGCGCTCGTCCAGTACGCGCTCCAGGCGTGCGTGAAGGCCGGGTTCACGCCGGTCATCACGCCCGACCTGGCGCGCGTCGAGGTGCTGGAAGGCATCGGCTTCCAGCCGCGAGACGCAGCCGAGACGCGACAGGTGTACACCGTCGCCGACACCGACCTGTGCCTCATCGCCACCGCCGAAATCACACTCGGCGGGATGCACAAGGACCGCATCTTCGACGAAGCGGAGTTGCCGAAGCGGTACGTCGGGGTGTCGCACTGCTTCCGCACCGAGGCGGGCGCCGCCGGCCGCGACACCCGGGGGCTGTACCGCGTCCACCAGTTCACGAAGGTGGAGATGTTCGCCTTCTGCGCCCCCGAGCAGAGCGATGCCATCCACGAGGAGATCCGGGCGCTGGAGGAGCAGATCTTCACCGGCCTCGGGCTCCACTTCCACGTCATCGACACCTGCTCCGGCGACCTCGGCGGCCCGGCGTACCGCAAA
>JAFKFQ010000234.1:8035-36911 GCA_017308215.1 bacterium
CCGGGCGCGGCACCGGCGGCGACTACGGCGAGATCACGAGCACGAGCAACTGCACCGACTTCCAGGCGCGGCGACTCGGCATCCGCTACAAGGGGAAGGGCTTCAAGGGGACGAAGTTCGCCCACACGCTCAACGGCACCGCCGTGGCCTGCACGCGGGCGCTGGTGGCGATCCTGGAGAACTACCAGCAGGCCGACGGCAGCGTGGTCATCCCCGAGGTGTTGCGGCCGTGGGTTGGCAAGGACGTGATCGCGGCGAAGAAGTGAGCGACTTGTAGATCAGGGCGGCGATCAGTCACGGCAGGTCGGGCCGCCGCGACAAGCGCGAAACACCGCACGGGGTTCATGCGCCCTCGGGTTCGGCTCGGCTTTCGTAGGTCGGGTCGAGTCTCCGAGGCCCGACCTACGAAGGCCGAACTCCCGGGCGGGCGGCCGGCACGAGCCAGACGCCCACCCGAGGTTCACGTCACTTCACGGCCGCCCCACAACAGGCGGAGCAATCCACGGCGCACAGCGCGCAGTTGTCGCACCCGTCGGCGCACGCCGCGCACGGAGTCGCACAGCAGGTCGCGGTCGCGGCCGGCGTCGCGGCACAGCAGGTCTGCTGAGCCGGCGCGGTCGCGGCGGTCACGGTGGCCCCGCAGCAGGCGGAGCAGTCCACGGCGCACAGCGAGCAGTTGTCGCACCCGTCGGCGCACGCCGCGCACGGGTTGGCGCAGCACAGCCCGGCAGTGCGGGCCGCCGCGCTGTAGCCGAACACGCCGCCGCCCACGCTTCCCACCAAGGCCGCCACGATGGCGATGATCTTCGTCATGTCTGGGTTTTCCACGTTCGGTCGAGTGTGTGTTGAGAGTCTGCCCCCGGCGCGGAGCCGGATGACGCGCGACAACACGGCCCGGACGCGCGGCGGCGTCGGGTCAGCGGAACGCACTCGAAAACGGGTTAGCAGCGCAGGACGTGACGGCCGAAGAGTGCGGCGAAGCGGGCATCAACACCAGCCCGTTCCGACGGGAAGACTCCCGTCGAGAACGCCGGTTGTACGGGAACAATGGCCGCGAGGAACGCCAGCGCCGGCAGCAGTTCGCCGGTGAACGCGGGCGCCTCGGCGCGGGGCTGCGGGTCGGTCGGAATCACCGACCCCTGGCCGTCACAGAAAACACAATGGGGGCTCGCCGGCATCGGCTTCGGGGCCGGTGCTTCGGGCGAAACCGGTGTCGGGGTGGGCTCCTCGGCCTTGCAGCAGAGCGGGCACTTTGGGGCCGGCGCGGGTTCGGCCGACGCAGCCGCGGCGCTGGCGGTGAGCCAGCGGGCTTGGCAGCAGCAGAGGGCGGGGGCGAGCGCGAGCAGCAACCCCAGCCCGATCCGAACGAGTGAAGCCAACAAGCGACCCCTAGCGTGTCAGACGGCCGCGTGAATTATGCCGGCGAGGACGGGAAAGTCAATCCCCGGATTCGGCCCGGCGCTCGGAGTGGGTCAACCGCCGTTGGCACCACCGGCCCTCGGGGGTAAAACGGTAGCTAACGCCCCGGGTCGGGGCGCTCGCCCGTCCTGCCCCGGACCGGGCCGCACGGACCGCGGCCGCGGGGTTGTCGGAGGTGGAACCCACTATGGCGCGATCGAGCGCCGACCCCGAAGGGGTCACGCGGTCCGGCACCGTCGGCATCCGCCGGTCGCACCGCTTCCTGTCGGGGTTGAGAGCCGCGGACCGTGTCGTCTTCGTCTCCCACGTCCAGCCCGACCCGGACAGCCTCGGCAGCATGCTCGGGCTGGCCCACCTGGTCGGCCAGAAGCTCGGCAAGCCCACCCTCATCACCCGCGACGGCCTCATCAGCCGGGCGGAGAACCGCGAGATGGTCGAGGTGCTCAACCTCAACCTGACCCGCGTCGAGGACGTGGAGTGGCAGCCGGGCGACGCCGTCGTGATGGTGGACAGCCAGCCGAACACCGGCCGGCACACGTTCTCGGACACCGTCCCCCTGTACGCCGTCATCGACCACCACGACACGCCCGGCGACCTGGACGGCGTGCCGTTCACCGACATCCGGGCGTCGCACGGGGCCACCTGTACGGTGGTCACGAAGTACCTGCGCGAGCAGGAGTGTTCGATCCCCGAGAGGGTGGCAACGGCCCTGCTCTACGGCATCGAGACGGAGATGGCCGGGTACCCGCGCGAGGCGAACCCGGCGGACGACGACGCGCTGATCTTCCTCTACCCGCTCGCGGACAAGGACCAGATCGCGCGCATCCGCAACGCCCGCCTGCCGCACAGCCACTTCGAGTGCCTGCTCCAGGCGTTGCAGAGCTCGTTCATCTACGACAACCTCATCATCAGCTGGGTGGACGACCTGCCGCAGCCCGAGCAGGCCGCCGAGGTCGTGGACTTCATGATCCGCTTCGACCAGGTCGATTGGGCGGTGTGCGGCGGCGTGTACAAGGACCAACTCATCCTGTCGGTGCGCGCGGCAATGGCCGACGCGCGCTCGGGCGACATCCTGCGCCAGGTGGTCGGGAAGCTCGGCAAGGCCGGCGGCCACGACCGCCGCGCCGGCGGGAGCATCCGCCTCGCCAGCACGTCGTCCAGCGCCGTCGACGAACTCCAGGCCGAGTTGCGGCGGCGCTTCCTCAAAGCGCTGAAGATCGACGACACCCGCGGCCAGCGCCTCGTCCCGCTGCGGGAAATGCTCCAGAATTTGCAGTCGTAGCCTGACGAAGCCGGGCGGCCCGCCGCCCGGCTTTTCCCACAGGCCCACTTCCATGACCGACCCCACCCCCGCCCCGCCTCCGGTCGCCGCCCCCGCCGGCCCGCCCGACCGTCGCCCACCGGACCGCCCGCGCCGGCGGCGTACCGTCCTCGGCTGCCTCTTTCCGCTCGTACTACTCACCCTCTTCGGGTCGCTCGTGGCGAACGTCGTCCTCGGGCTGTACGCCCTCGGCGACCTGCCAAACATCAACCGCGCCGAGGACCGGCTGGACGAATCGTTCTTCCTCGGCGACCGCAGCGCGCGCGACAAGGTCGCCATTGTGAAGGTCGAGGGCGTCATCTCCGACGCCGGCATCGAGTACCCGCTGCAACAACTGAAGCGGGCGGCGAGCGACAGGCACGTCAAGGCGGTCGTGCTGCGCGTCAACAGCCCCGGCGGCACCGTCACCGCGAGCGAGGAACTCTACCAAAACATCATCAACCTCCGCGACGACACCGGCCGCCGCTTCCCCGGCACCGGGCCGAAGCCGGTGCGCGTGTCGATGGGCGGGCTCGCCGCGTCCGGCGGGTATTACGTGGCGATGGCCGGGCACCCGGTTTCGGCAGAGGTGACCACACTCACCGGCTCGATCGGGGTGTTCGCCATGCTCCCGAACGCCGCCGGCTGGCTCGAAGACCACCGCCTCCGCGTCGAGCTGGTGAAGGCCGGGCCGATCAAGGCGAGCGGGTCGTTCTTCCACGAACTCTCGCCACAGGAGCGGCAGACGTGGCAGGACATGGTCGATTCGGCCTACGACCTGTTCCTCGACCGCATCGCCGCCGGCCGCCGCACCACGAAGGAGAAGCTGCGCGACGAGGTCGTCCTCCGCGGCGAGGCGGTGGTGCGCGATGACAAGGGCACCGCGAAGCGGGAGAACGGCAAGGACGTGACGGTGCCGTACACCCGCGTCCGCGCCGACGGCGGCACGTTCACCGCGGCGCAGGCGAAGCAGTTCGGGCTGGTCGATTCGATCGACGACCTCCCCGCCGTGGTCCGCGCCGCGGCGAAGGACGCCGGGCTGGGCCGCTTCCGCGCCGTCACCTACGACCAGCGGCAGGGCGTGCTCGACTTGCTGCTGGCGGATCAGGCGCGGCAGTCGGCCGAAGCGCAGGCGCTGCGGACCGCCGGCGCCGCGTTGACGCCGCGTCTGTGGTACCTGGCGCCGTCGGCGAACGGCGCAATCTTGACTGTCAACCCTTAGGGCGTGTGGACAGTCGCGGCAGAAACGCCCCGGAATCGCAGCAGTTTCGACCGATTTCGCCTGGCGTACTGAGCACCGCGAAATCCTCTGAAAACCAAGGAAATCTGTCCTTGACTGTCCACACGCCTTAGTCAAAGCCGCTGCGGCACTTCGCTACAACTGCCCGATTTTGCGCGGGCGGCGGAGTCGTGCGCCATTTTCTCAATCCGGGCAACCGATTACCTCGTCGATCTTTTCGCCGCGTCGCGGAAAGCGCTCTAAACTCGAAACGGTTATCGGGCCGACAGCTACTCCGACCACGGCACGCCGATTGCACAGGGCGGCCAGTGTCCTCGGTTTGGGTTCTGCGAAGAATCCGAATCCTACCCGGACGACCCGCAGTCCAATACTTGCCGCGAGGCAACCCGAGCCGCCGGGAAAACCACGGCGGTCGGAAAGACCGGACCGAGCGGGTACTAGTGTCAAGTAGGAGACCGGCAGCGCGCCGGGCCTCCGGTAAACCCTAACCCGTCAGGCTCCCACCGGTTACAACCGGCCGGAAGCTAAGCCCCCTGGAGGTGGCGAGCCGTGGCACGAACCGACGCACTCCTACAACTCCATAAGACCCTCGTTGCACGCCGGACTGAGTTGCGCAAGCGGCTCGGGATGGAACTCGACGTACTCTCCAATAACAAGGGGATGCAGCGCGCCGGCGACGCCGCCGACGCCGCCTTCGACGCCAGCGGGGAGGAGATCTCGTCGCAGCTGGCGGAACTCGAAGCGAAGGAACTGGTTCAAGTCGAGCGGGCCATCCGCCGGCTGAAGCAGGGGACCTATGGCAAGTGTGAGGGCTGCCAGACCAAGATCCCAATGGCGCGGCTGAGTGCCCTGCCCTACAGCACGCTCTGCATCAAGTGTCAGCGGGAATTCGAGCGAGAGGGCAGCGTCGGCGATTACACCGGCGAGGCCGACTACGGCCGCATCGGCGACAGCCGTAATCCGATGGATGAACGCGAGTTCCGCATCTCGGACCTGGAAATCCACCTGAGCCGGTAACACCGGTCGCACCGGTTTCACGACAACGACAAGGCCCGCGGTCTACAGCGACCGCGGGCCTTGTGCGTTTCTTGCGGCGCTCCACCTGCACCAGCCACCCGAACACACCCGGAATTCCTCCAGTCGGACACGAGGTCCGTGTAGAGTGCGGGTGAGGTTCGGTCCGGGCGGGAGGGTTGCGCATGGTCCGTCGGTTCGCCGTGGCGGTCGGGTTGGGCGGGTGTGCCGCGTTGGGCGGGGCCGCCGCCCAGCTGGCATTCCAGGCGCCGACCACCGCGACCGCACAAAATCTCCCCCTCCCACCGGCACCGGTGCCCGGCGAGGGCACGGCGACCGATCGCTTCCCCGCTGTGGTGCGGGCGGTGTCGCCGGCCGTGGTCGCGGTAGACGCGGTGAAGCCGAACCCGTCGGCGACAACCGCGGGGAAGACGAAGGAGGAGTCGGGGTCGGGCGTGATCGTCCGCATCCCCGGTGTTCAGGGGTTGGTCGTGGTGACCAACAACCATGTCGTCGGCGACGCCCCGCGCGACAAGGTGTACGTCACCCTCTCGAACGGCCGCATCCTCCAACCGGCACGGATTCTGGCCGACCCGGAGTCTGACATCTCGCTGCTGCAACTCGCCGAGGACGACCTGCCGGCGTGCGGCTTCGCCGATAGCGACCGCGTCGTGCGCGGGCAGTACGTCCTCGCGTTCGGGAGCCCGTTCGGGCTCAACCAGACGGTGACGCACGGGATCATCTCGGCGACCGACCGTGGGCAGATCAGCCTCGGCTCGACGATCCGCATCAAGGAGTTCCTCCAGACCGACGCGGCAATCAACCCCGGGTCGAGCGGCGGGCCGCTGATCGACCTGGACTGCAAGGTGGTCGGCATCAACACGGCGATCGCGTCGCAGAACGGGAACAACACCGGGGTGTCGTTCAGCATCCCGGCGAACCTGGTGAAGCGGGTGGCGGCGCAGCTGTTCGAAAAGGGGGCCGTGACGCGCGGCTACCTCGGCATACAGCTCGCGGCGACGATCGACCCGGCCGAGGCGCTGCGACTGGGGCTAACGCGGGTGTGCGGCGGGCTGGTCGAGATCGTCCACCCGAACACCCCGGCAGCGGGCGCCGGGCTCCGGGCGGGCGACGTGGTGCTGCGGCTCGAAGATGTGGAGCTGCGGGACGAGCACCACCTCATCAATCTGATCTCGGCCCTGCCGCCCGGCCAACGAGTGCGGCTGACGGTGTGGCGAGACCGGAAGGCCGAAACGCTCGGGGTGGTGATCGGCGAGTACACCGGGGCGCGGCAGGCGTTCCGGCGCTAGGGGGACGTGCGGATGGACCGGCCGTCGATTCAACCGGCGGCGCCGACACAAATGAATGCCAACCCGGCCGCCGACGGCCGGGTAATCAGCGTGGTCCGGCGGACCGGTTGGTTAGTCCTCGTCGCGCTGCCGCTTCTGGAGGAAGATCATCAGGCCGACCAGCCCGAGCAGCAGGACGACCCCGACGACGAAGAACAGGGGGCTGCCGATGAAATCGCCCATACCTCGGTCCTTCCAGAAGAGTTGATGCCTGTGCCCCGGACAGCCGGCCGTGCGGGCGGGGCGAGGGGTTAACGCCGGCCGACAAGTCTAACGCCCCGTGTTCTACCTCCCCGCGCACCGGCCAGCAAGCGGGCATCCGATTTTTTCACGACTCGTGCCGCCCGTCGGATAAAATCTCCATTCGCCCCGAACCCGTGACCGGGCCTTGCCATCCGTTCGGCGGATTCTCTAGAACAGAGCGCTGGTCAACCTCTCCCGACCACGCTTTCACCCCAACCCGACACCGGGGACTCTCTCCCCCCACTACCACCGGTGACAGTGACAATGAGCCATCTGGCGGGTCTTGCTCGCGTTCGCAGCGGTGAGCTTCTCTACACGGACGAGGTCGGCCGGGACGCCTGCGGGATCGGGGGGGTCGCAGCGCGGGACGGTAAACCGTCAGCCGAGGTCATGCAGAAGGCGCTCAACGCCCTCAACTGCATGGAGCACCGCGGCGGCGTCTGCGGCGACGCCGGCGACGGCGCCGGGCTCACCGTCGCGCTGCCGCAGGCCTTCTTCCGCGAGCAGGCGAAGAAGGCCGGACTCGACGGCGCCGCCGCACTCAAGGACACCGACACGCTGGCCGTCGGCGCCTTCTTCTTCCTCGACACCGACACCGCCAAGATCGACGCCGCGAAGGCGATGGTCCGCGAGGTGCTGAACGGCGGGCCGGTGCGATTCCTGGGCTTCCGCCCGACGCCCGTGCACCCGGACGCGCTGCCGAAGGCCGCCCGCGCCGTGATGCCGGGGGCGGTCGAGCAGGCGGTCTTCCAGGTCGTCGGCGACGCGCTGGAGGCCGAGAAGTACCTGTACCGCCAGCGCCTCGTGCTGCGCGAGCGCGCCCGCGCCGCCGGGCTCGGGCTGTACGCCTGCTCGCTCTCGACGCGGCTCATCAGCTACAAGGGGCTCCTCACCAGCCCGCAGCTCGCCGCGTTCTACGCCGACCTGACGGACCCGGCGTTCGAGACCGGCATCGCCACCTTCCACCGCCGCTACAGCACCAACACGTTCCCGAACTGGACCCTCGGCCAGCCGTTCCGGCTGGCGTGCCACAACGGCGAGATCAACACCGTCCGCACCAACCGGAACGCGGTGTCGGCGTTCTCGCGCAGCTTGAACCCGCCGCTCCCCGGCGGCGAGCTCAACACGCCGAAGATGTCCGACTCGGCCAGCCTCGACGAGTGGGTCGAGTACCTGGTGCTGGAGCAGAACTGGAGCCTGCCGCGGGCGCTGCGCCTGTCGATCCCCCCGGTGTGGGACACCGAGGCCGACATCTGGGGCCAGAAGGCGTTCGACCTGTTCACGTACTACCGCCGGGCGTTCGGCAGTCTCGCCGCGTGGGACGGCCCGGCCGGCATCATCGGCACCGACGGCCGCACCCTGGTCGGCCTCGTGGACCGCATGGGCCTCCGCCCCGTGCGCTGGTGCTCCGACAAGCGCGGCTGGCTGTACATCGGCAGCGAGTCCGGCGTGTTCGGCCTCGACCCGACGACCATCGTCGCCAGCGGTCAGCTCCAGCCGGGCCAGATGATCGCCATCGACACGGCCACCGGCGACCGGCTCGACAGCTACCAGATCATGGACCGCGTCGTCGCCGAAGCCGAGGCCGAGCTCGGCAGCGTGCAGGAGCTGAACCGCCGACAGATCGTCATCCCCGAGGGTTTCGACTACACCCGCCAGATCGACGACGCCGTCGGCGCGATGCTCGCCGAGCGCGACTGGAAGCTCGACCACCTGCTCCAGGCCGCCGGGTGGGACTTCGAGCGCGCGCTGTTCGTGAAGGACATGGCGAAGCTGAAGAAGGAGCCGCTCAGCTCGATGGGGCACGACCGGGTGCTGACGGTCTTCTCCGACCACCACCCGACGCTGTTCAAGTACCTCCAGCAGACGTTCGCCGAGGTGACGAACCCGCCGATCGACCCGTACCGCGAGGGCGGGGCGATGTCGCTGGCGACGTACCTCGGCCGCGGCCCGAAGGCGACGGCCGGCATGAACGGCGACGACCTGCCGGTGAAGCAGATGGAGCTGCCGTCGCCGGTCATCTCCGACGCCATCGTCGAGGAGATCCGGCAGAACGAGGTGCTCGGGTTCAAGCCGCTCGACGCCACGTTCCCGCTGTCCGGCGGCGCCGAGGCGATGCGCTCCAGCCTCGTCGCGCTCCAGAGCGCGGCCGAGAAGGCGGTCCACGAGGGCTACCACGTCCTGTGCGTGTCGGACAAGGAGGCGTGCAAGCGCGGCACCTACCCGGTGCCGTCGCTGCTCGCGCTCGGGGCGGTCCACACGTACCTGTGCAAGCAGGGGCTCCGCGACCGCTGCTCGATCGTCGTCCAGGCCGGCGACATCCAGGAGGGTCACGACATCTGCGTGCTCGTCGCCTTCGGCGCGGACGCGGTTCACCCGTACCTGATGCTGCGGCTCGTCAAGGACGGGCTCGTCTTCAAGGACGCCGACACCAAGCAGGAGACGCGGCTGGAGCCGCGCGAGGCGCTGGAGAACCTGTTCGCGGCGCTGGAGGACACGACGAAGAAGGTGATCTCCAAGATGGGGATCACGACCATTGAGGGCTACCGCGGCGCCCAGCTGTTCGAGGCGGTCGGGTTCGGCCCCGAACTCATGGAGTTTCTGGGCGACTTCCCGAGCCGGGTCGGCGGGATCGGCTTCGCCGAGCTCGTCGAGGACGCGCAGTGGCGCGTCGCCCGCGCCGAGGAGATGCGGGCGAAGAACTCGGAGATCGGGAAGAACCGCGACTACCGGGCCTTCAACGGGCAGGTCCGTATGGCCCTGCGGAACGCCGTGAAGGAGGCGCACCCCGAGCCGGAGGGCGGCGGCGGCGAGATGGCCTACACGGCGCCGCCGACCGAAGCCGACCCGGACGCGCTGATCCGCGTCGGCACCAAGTGGGGCAAGTTCACCCAGATGGTGAACACGCGCGTGCCGACGGTGCTGCGCGACCTGTTCAACATCAAGCCCAGCACGACCGTGCCGGCCGATGGCGTGCAGTCGGCACGCGACATGGTGGCGAACCACTTCCGCGGCGCCGCCATGAGCCACGGGGCGCTGACCGGCGCCTCGCACATGACCATCGCCGCGGCCGTGAACGAGCTCGACGCTCTCAGCAACAGCGGCGAGGGCGGCGAGGCGCGGTGGCGGAACGACATCCCCGAACGCGCCTGGGGCGCGTACTGGGAGAAGGTCCGCAAGCAGCGCGAGGAGCACCCCGAGATCTACACCCTCGGCGGGAAACTCGAAAAGAGCCGGTTCCGCAGCCGCATCCGCCAGATCGCCAGCGGCCGGTTCGGCGTGGACGCGGAGTACATCGTCAACGCCGACGAGATGTCGATCAAGATGGCGCAGGGCGCCAAGCCCGGCGAGGGCGGTCAGCTGATGGGCAAGAAGGTGACGGCCGAGATCGCGGAAATTCGTTTCGCCAAGCCCGGCACGGACCTCATCAGCCCGCCGCCGCACCACGACATCTACTCGATCGAGGATCTGGCGCAGCTGATCTACGACCTGAAGGCGGCGAAGCCGGGGATGCCCGTCTCGGTGAAACTGGTGGCGGTCGAGAACGTCGGCACGATCGCGGTCGGCGTGGCGAAGGCCGGCGCCGACATCATCGAGATGGACGGGATCGACGGTGGCACCGGCGCGGCGATGGTGTCGTCGAAGGAGCACGCCGGCCTGCCGAGCGAGATGGGGTTGGCGGAGGCGCACCAGGCGCTCGTGGTGAACGGCCTGCGGAAGACGGTGAAGCTGCGCGTCGGCGGCGGCATCAAGAACGGGCACGACGTCATCAAGTACGCGCTGTTCGGCGCGGACGAGTTCACGTTCGGGCAGGGCTTGATGGTGTCGGTCGGGTGCATCGTGTGCAAGAGCTGCCACATCCCGAACTGCCCGACCGGCATCACCGGCAGCCCCGAAATCTTCAAGGGGCACCCGGAGCACACGAAGGCGTACCTGCTGACGGTCGCCGAGGAGGCGCGGCAGCTGCTCGCCCAGATGGGCTTCACGCACCTGTCCGAGATCACCGGCCGCTCCGACCTGCTCGTGCCGCGCTCCGACCTGAAGGCGAAGCACCCGCGGGCGGCGCTCGTGGACGTGCGGCGGTTCCTCCAGCCGGACATGGCCGTGTCGCGGCTCGACGAGACGTACCCGCAGGTCGGCACGATCGGCGTGTGCGGCGGCGGCGACTCGTTCACGCTGAACGGCCGCATCCTGGGGGCGGCGCACGACGCCATCGACACGGCGCAGAACGCCGACCTCGTGTTCCGCGTCCGCAACTCGGACCGCTCGGTCGGCGCGACGGCGGCGGGGATGATCGCCCGCCTCTACGGCCGCGAGGGGATGCCGAATCACCGGAAGATCAAGGTCCGCCTCGACGGCGAGGCGGGCCAGAGCTTCGGGGCGTGGTGCGTGAACGGCCTCGACCTGGAGCTCCGCGGCTTCGCCCAGGACGGCGTGGCGAAGGGGATCAGCGGCGGCACCGTGGTGGTGACGCTCGACTACACCGCGAGCGACTACGGCGGCGAGATCCAGAGCGTCGCCGCGCGGCCGGGTGCTGATCCTGGGTCCGGTGGAGAACGAGATCGGCAGCGGGATGACGGGCGGCGAGCTGTACGTGTACGACCCGCACACCGAGGTGCCGGCGAAGCTGCACTCGAAGAGCGTGGCGGTGATCGACTGCAACCACGTCGATTACGAGTGGATGCACCCGCTCTTGCACCAGTACTTCGCCCGCACCGGGAGCCGGCAGGCGGAGTACATCCTGAAGAACTGGGCCGAGATCCGCCGCGGCCGCCGCCTGCGGAAGGTGCTCCCGCTTGCCGTCGCGCGGGCGATGGAAGACCTCAAGACCGCCGGCACGAACGCGGGGTGAGGTGGTGATTTGGCGAACGGCCGGCGTGATCTGTCGGGTCGTTGCTCAGAGTAGTTGGGGCAACGACCCGACAGATCACGCCGGCCGGTCGCTTCGTTTGATTCTTACGCGAACAACTCCGCTACCTTGCAGTTGAAGCCCGGCAGCACGTCGCCCCCGTCGAGCGTGGCACCGGCTTCCAGCACTCGAGACTCCAGCGGCTCGGTGATGATCGTCACCGTGCGGTCTTCCGGGTCCACGATCCACACGGCACGCACGCCGGCGAACAGATACTCCTTCGCCTTATCCTTGAGCTTGCGAAGCGTATTCGACGGCGACGCCACCTCGACGCACAGGTCCGGCACCTCGGTGTGGTACTTCTGCACGCGCTGCCCGAGCGGGAGCCGGGCGACGCTGTAGAAGCTCACGTCCGGTCCGCGTACCGTATCCGGGCCTCGCTCAGTCACAGCACCACTCTCGACCACGGCCCGACCGATCGGGTTGGATTTCAGGAACGACTTGATGGCGAAGTAGACGTTCCCCTGAACTTCACCGTGTTCCAAGCCTGGGCTGGGCATGGCCACGACCTCCCCGCGGACGAGTTCCTGCTTCGACCCGTCAGCCGGCGCCGGCAAGGCGAAAAAATCCTCGGCGGTGACGAGCGCCGTCGTGGCGGGTGACATCGTCGCTCCATGGAATAAATGCCGAGCCGATCTTACCCGGGCGTGGCGAGCAGTGTAATGCCGGTCACTTCGCCGGCACCAAGTACGCCGGGTCGAGCTTGTCCACGCTCCACAGCAGGCCGCGCGCCACCAGGTCGAGGTAACGTGCGTCCGCCACGGTGTCGTTGTTGTGGCCGAGGGTGGTGCCGAAGACGCGGGCCTTGCCGTTGTACCGGTTCGTCCACGCCACCACCGCCTCCTCCGTCCGCTTCTCGCCGTTCTTCGCCGTCACCACCTGCTTGCCGCGGGCGACCGGCTGCGCCGTCTCGTGCAGCTTGCCGGTCAGGTTGTTGTAAAGCTCCTCGTTCTTCGTGGTCCAGCCGGTCAGCCCCTTCGTGATCGGGCTCGCCGGGTCCGTGTACGCCACGTCGATGGGGAGTTGCGGGCCGTGGCCGGTGCTGGCGAGGCCGGTGAACTCGTACCACGGCGTCGCCTTCGGGAACCCCTCGGTGCGGTAGCAGTGCATCCCGCAGTGGATCACCACCGCCGGCAGCCCGGCCTTGTGCGGCGCGAGGATCTTCTCGACCGTCTTGATGTCCTTCACGTCGGCGCTGCACTCGTCGTGGACGACGACATCGAACCCCTTCGCCCAATCGTCCTTCTCGTAGGCCGGGTTGAGCTTGTCGGTCTTTGTGGTCGGGTCGAACGAGACCGTCCACACGACGTTCGCCCGCGCCGAGATGCCCTTCGTGAGCAGTTCCTGCTGCTTCTTGTAGTCGTGGCAACACCCGCCGATGACGAGCAGCGCCTTGATCGGCGGGGCGCCCTGCGTGGCCGGGGCGGGGCCGCCGACGGCGGCGACGAACAGCGCCGCGGCGACGGCGGCGGGGACGGGAACGGTCCGGGTCATGGGGGTGTCCGGTGGGAAAGGGAACGGAAAGACTCTCGAGCAGTATTGGACAGGATCACAGGATGAACAGGATCACCGAGCCGAAGACAACAGCTTGGTTCGGCATCCTGTTCATCCTGTGATCCTGTCCAAACTCTTCGTCTTATTCTCCGACTTGCGCGAGCGGGACGCGCGTCTCCTGGATGCGCTGCGCTTCGTCGGCGTCCACGTAGTCGCTGTGGCACGCGGCCTTGTCGTGGTCGGCGCCGACGGCCGTCTTCGTCTTGCTCGCCAGTCGGTGGATCTCCGCCGGGCTCAGCACACCGCGCTTCTCCAGGATCTCGCGCTGCTCCGCCGACAGCGCCGCCGTCACCTTCGCCTTGCCGCGCTGGTAGTCCGCCTCCTTGCCGGAGGCGAACTCGGCGATCTCCTTGCTGATCCGCACGCTGCACCAGTCGTGGCCGCACATGGCGCAGAAGTCGGTGTCCACGTCGAGGTCTTCGTCGTGGTAGGCGCGGGCGGTGTCGGGGTCGAAGCTCAGCTCGAAGTGCTTCTGCCAGTTCAGCGCGGCGCGGGCCTTCGTGAGTTCGTCGTCGCGGTCGCGCGCCCCCGGGATGCCGAGCGCCACGTCGGCGGCGTGGGCGGCGATCTTGTACGCGATGCACCCCTGCTTCACGTCGTCCTTCTTGGGCAGGCCGAGGTGTTCCTTCGGCGTCACGTAGCACAGCATCGCAGCGCCGTGGTACGCGGCGGCCGTGGCGCCGATGCAACTCGTGATGTGGTCGTACCCGGGGAAGATGTCGGTGACGAGCGGACCGAGGACGTAGAACGGCGCCCCGTGGCAGACGGTGCGCTGGAGTTTCATATTGTACTCGATCTGGTCGAACGGGACGTGCCCCGGCCCCTCGACCATCACCTGCACGCCCTTCCGCCACGCCCGCTCGGTCAGTTCGCCGAGCGTGTACAGTTCGGCGAGCTGCGCGGCGTCGGTGGCGTCGGCGAGGCCGCCGGGGCGGAGTCCGTCGCCGATCGAGAACGTCACGTCATGCCGCCGCATCACGTCGCAGATGGCTTCCCAGTGGGTGTACATTGGGTTCTGCGCGTCGTGGGTAATCATCCACTTCGCCAGCAGTGACCCGCCGCGGCTGACGATGCCGATGAGCCGCTTGCGGATGAAGTGCAGGTGCTCCTTGAGCACGCCGGCGTGGATGGTGAAGTAATCGACGCCCTGCCGCGCCTGGTGTTCGAGCGTCTCGATGATCATCGCCGGCGTCAGGTCTTCGATCTTCCGGCCGATGATCATCGAGTAAATCGGCACGGTGCCGATGGGGACGGTGCTGGCGCGGATGATGGCGTCGCGCGTCGCGTTCAGGTCGCCGCCGGTGGACAGGTCCATGACTGTGTCCGCCCCCCACTTCTCGGCCCAGCGCAGCTTCTCGACCTCCTCGTCGGTGCTCGACGACACCGGTGAGGCGCCCATGTTGGCGTTCACCTTCGTCTTGCTGGCGCGACCGATCGCCATCGGGTCGAGGCGATAACTGAGGTGAGTGAGGTTGGCGGGAATGACCATCCGCCCCGCCGCCACCTCGTCACGCACCTGCGCCGCGCTGAGGTGCGACTCGCGCTCGGCGACGCGCGCCATCTGCGGCGTGATGATGCCGAGGCGGGCGTGTTCGAGTTGCGTGATCGGCGTAAAGCCCGTGGGGTACGTCACGCGCCGCAGCGTACCGTCGCCCTGTGCGAACACGACGCTGCCGCGGGCCGGGTCGAACGCCTTGCCGACGGCGCCGTTCGCGGTCGCCGCCGGCACCTCCTCGCTGAACCAGTCGCCCGGCAGGAAGTCCCACGCCGTCTTGTCCGACACCGCCGGTATTCCCGGGGTATCGGGCGAGGAGAACGTCTTCGCACCAAGTGCCCCGGGGCTGATCGCCGGGCGGTTGGCGAAGCTGCCGGGCGTCGTGCCCTGCGCGGTGGACGACGGGTTCAGCCCGAGCGGCGGGAGGGGGTGCGGCGTCATAACGGCGGACTTCCGGTGTCTATGTCGGTGACGACAGTAACAAACGACAAAGTTACCGGTCAGAATAGCCAACCGCGGGGGCGCGTGCCACCTACTCCGCCGCTTGCGGCGGGGCGAGCCACACTGGTCCTTCCAGAACTCCCGGCTACCCTGTCCCGCACCCCGTCACCCGCGGAGCCTCCTCCCATGCGGTTCCCCGCACTCGCCGCCGTCGCCCTGGCACTCGCGTCCGGCTCCCGCGCCGACGCCCAGGAGCCGAAGCGCCCGCCGAACATCGTCGTCATCTTCACCGACGACCACGCCTACCAAGCGGTCAGCGCCTACAACCACCCGCTCAAGCTGAACCAGACGCCGAACATCGACCGCCTCGCCAAGGAGGGCGTCCGCCTCGACCGCTGCCTCGTCCCGAACTCGATCTGCGGGCCGAGCCGGGCGGTCCTGCTGACGGGGCGCTACAGCCACTCGAACGGCTTCTACAACAACACCAACAGTCGATTCGACGGCTCGCAGACCACGTTCCCGAAGCTCCTCCAGCGCGCCGGCTACCAGACCGCCCTCTTCGGCAAGTGGCACCTCGTCTCCGACCCGACCGGGTTCGACACGTGGCAAATCCTCCCCGGCCAGGGGCAGTACTACAACCCGCCGATGAACCGCATGGGCGAGCGCGTCGTGATGCCCGGGTACGTCACCGACGTCATCACCGACCTGTCGCTGGAGTGGCTCGGGAGGCGCGACCGCGACCGGCCGTTCCTGCTGATGTGCCAGCACAAGGCGCCGCACCGCGAGTGGTCGCCGGCGCTCCGCCACCTCAACCACAACAACGACCGGCCCTTCCCCGAGCCGGACACGCTGTTCGACGACTACGCCGGCCGCGGCGTCGCCGAGCGGACGCAGGACATGACGCTGGCGAAGACGATCACCGCCCTCGACATGAAGTTCACCGACCCGCCCGGCCTGACGCCCGACCAGAAGAAGGCGTGGGACGCCTACTACACGCCGCGCAACACCGCCTTCAAGGCGGCCAACCCGCAGGGCCGCGAGCTCGTGCGCTGGCGCTACCAGCGCTACCTGCACGACTACCTCGGTTGCGTGAAGGCCGTGGACGAGGGCGTCGGCCGCGTCCTCGACTACCTCGACAAGGAAGGGCTGGCGCAGAACACGATCGTGCTGTACGCCTCGGACCAGGGCTTCTACCTCGGCGAGCACGGCTGGTTCGACAAGCGATGGATCTTCGAAGAATCGGTGCGGACACCGGGCCTCATTCGCTGGCCCGGTGTCGCCCGGCCCGGCACGAGCTCCGAGCGCATCACCAGCCTGCTCGACGTGGCGCCGACGTTCCTGGAAGCGGCGGGGATTCCGATCCCCGAAGGGACGCACGGCCGAAGCATGGCCGGGTTGCTGCGCGGGCAGGTGCCCGCCGACTGGCGGACGAGCTTCTACTACCACTACTACGAGTACCCGGGGCCGCACAACGTCCGCCGGCACTACGGCGTCGTGACCGACCGCTACAAGCTGGTGCGGTTCTACGAACCGGGGGTGGAGTACTGGGAGCTGTTCGACCGCCAGGCCGACCCGCGCGAGCTGACGAGCGTGTACGGCCGCCCCGAGCACGCCGCCGCCCAGCGTGACCTCCACGCCGAACTCGACCGCCTCCGCCGCGAACTCCGCGTCCCCGAGACCGACCCGCCGGAGACGATCATTCTGCCGAAGAAGAAGAAGTGACGTTGCCAGTTCGCCAGAACCGCATCCCCGGCGTCACACCGTCGCCGGGGCTCGCGTCGTCATCCGGTTGAGCGCCTTGCCGGCCATGCGGAGCAGGTCGGCGGGGGTGAACGGCTTCGGCAGGAACACCGCCGACGGGATCGAGTCGAGCCGGCCGATGTCGGAGTGGTAGCCGGAGATGAACACGACGCCGCAGTTCGGCCGCTCGGCCCGGACCAGCCGGGCAAGTTCGCGGCCGCCAATCCCCGGCATCGTCAGGTCGGTGACGAGCAGATCGACGGACGCAAGGACCGGCAGCTGGGCCAGCGCGTCCTCGCCGTTGGCCGCCTCCCGCACCACGTACCCGGCCGACTCGAGCGCGTTCCGGGCGAGCTTGCGGACCGCGTCCTCGTCCTCGACGAGGAGGAGCGTCCGCCCCCGCCCGGCCAGCTGGCGCGCCGCCGGCGTGGGCGTCATGACGCTCGACCGCGGCTGCGCGGCCTCGACGCACCACGGCAGGTCCACGCGGAACGTCGTCCCCGCCCCGACCACCGAATCGACGCCGATCCGCCCGCCGGCCTGGTTGACGATCCCGTAGACCGTGGCGAGCCCGAGGCCGGTCCCCTTCCCGACCGCCTTCGTGGTGAAGAACGGCTCGAAGATCTTCTCGCGCACCTGCGGCGACATGCCGACCCCGGTGTCCGACACCGTGACACGAGCGAACCGGGTCACCCCGGCGGGGCAGGCGGCGGCGGTGGCGATGGTCACCGTGCCGCCGGTCGGCATGGCGTCCTTGGCGTTCACCGCCAGGTTCATCACCACCTGCTCGAACTGCCCGCGGTCGATCCGCGCCCGGACCGGCTCGGGCGACAGCACGGTCGCCACCGTCACCCGCTCGCCGAGCAGCCGGCGGAGCATCCCGGCCATGTCGGTGACGGCCTCGTTCAGGTCGAGCACTATCGGCCGGGCCGGCTGGCGGCGGCCGAACGCGAGGAGCTGCCGGACCAGCCCGGTCGCCCGGTCGGCGGCGGTGCGGATGTCCTCGACCAGCTCGTCGGTCGGGCCGGGGTACTGCGCGGCGACGAGCTCGGCGTTCCCGCGGATGACGGTGAGGAGGTTGTTGAAGTCGTGGGCGATCCCGCCGGCGAGCCGGCCGACCGCCTCCATCTTCTGCGACTCGCGGAGCTGCGTCTCCAGTTGCTTTCGCTCGGTCATGTCGCGGATGACGGCGACCCGGTGGGTAAGCTGCCCGTCCGGCCCGGCGACCGGCACCACCTGCCACTCGGCCCACACCCGCGCCCCGTCCTTGCGGCGGCTCGGCACCTCGAGCCGCACCGGCTCGTTGCCCCCGAGCGCCGCCCGGACCGCGGCCAGCGCGGCGACCGCCGCCTCCTCGTCCGGGTCCGGGGTCGGCGGGTATTGGCAGGCGGAGCCGTCGGCCTGGCAGAACACGCTCGGGCTGAGCCCGAGGGCTTCCTCCGCGGAGTACCCGGTGATCTGCTCGAAGGCGCGGTTGGCGTAGACGACCCGCAGTCCGGCCGCGTCGGTCGGGTCGGCCTCGGCGATCATCACCCCGTCCCACGACGCACCGACCGCCGCCTCCAGCAGCGCGAGCCGGGCCGAGTCCTCGGCGCGCCCGCGGTCGGCGTCGGCCAGCCGCCGGGGGAACGCGACCACCATCAACGTCCCGGCGAGCACCCCCACCCCGGCCGCCGGCCACCCCAGCCACGGGACGAACCGGGCGGCGAACGACAAGGCCACCGCCGCCGCACAGAGGGCGACGACCCCGCACACCGGGCGGAGCGGGTCCGACCGGCGCAGCGCCTGGTACGCCAGGAACAGTGTGACGAGCGCGGCCGTCGCCAGGAGGACGACGTCGGCGAGGGCGACGGGGGCCGGCGGGATCCCCACCCCGGGGTCGAGCGCGGGCGAACGCAGTGACGACAGCGGCATTGCAATTCCTACCGGCCGTGTGGGGGCGACCACCGGGACGCTCCCCGGCCTCACCGTCCGGCTCCCAGACGAACCATGTTCGGCTAACCGATCTTAGTCCGTGATCCGCCGGCGGACGGGGGAAATACGGAGCGGTGGACGCGATTGAAGTGCCGCTTGCGCGACACCTGAGTTCCTCATGCCCGGCCCGAAACCGGGTCCGCCGGATTTCCTGTGTTATCGAAGGAATCGATCGAGAATTGACCCGCGGACGCACCGCTCCCAGTACTCGCGGCTGTAGTCGCCGGTCCGGTTCGGGAACGCCCCCGGCTTGTCCTTCAGCTTGTCGAACGCCTCGCGCATCATGGCCACGACCGTGAGCTGACCGTTCTCGTTCATCAGCAGCCGGTACGCCCGGTGCATGAAGCTCAGGATGATCAGTTCCTCGACCTGCCCGGCGTACTCGCGGCGGAGCGGGTCGCCGGCGAGCAGCGCGTCGTGCGGCTTGGGGATCAGCACGTAGGCCCGGAGTACCAGGAGGTTCCCGTGGGTGCGGAGCCACCGGTCCCCGGGCGCCGGGCGGTTGGCGCGCTGGCGGGCCTCCACGTCCGCGAGCACGTGCTTGCACAGCGCGATGGCCTCCTCCCCGGCCTTCTCCGTGTCCGTGGCCGGCGTCTTGGCGTCCGGGTCGATCCGCGCGAGCAGGGCGGTGCCGAGCAGGAGCCGCCCCTGACCGTTCTCGGGTCCGGCCGGGTAGAGCCGCAGCTGGGTCCGAAGGCGCCCCTCGGCGCCCTGGTAGTCGCCGCGGCGCACCGCGGCGTCGCCGAGCTCGACGAGCGCCTTCTCGTGGTACTCCTGCTCGGCCGGCTCCACACGCTCCTTGGACGCGATCTGCTCCAGCAGCCCCAGCCCGAGCGGCAGCTTCCGCGGGTCGCGGGAGTCGATCAGGTTGCGGGCGAGCTTGTGCCGCGCCGCGGTGGAGGCGGGGCCGCCGGTGGTGATCGCCCGCTGGAACGCCTTGAGCGCGGCCTCTGGGTGGTTGGCGGCCAGCAGCCCGTCGGCGTAGTCGGCCCACACCGGGCCGGACACCTCGTCGGGCAGGTTGGCGATCGCCGCCGCCTTCTCCAGCGCCGCGAGCCCGGCGACGGCGTCCCCGGCCTTCCGGTGTAGGCCGGCGGCACGGCGGAGCTGTTCGGCCTTGTAGGGGTCATCCGGGCGAGCACCGGCGAGGGCGTCGTACTCGGCCGCGGCGGCGGCGAACCGGGCCTTGCCGTCGGACCCGGCCTTCTCCAGCGCGGCGCCCCAGGCGGCGAGCACGTCGGCCTTCTTCTCCCGGTTCGTCCCGCCGCCCGCGAGCGGCGCGTACGCCTCGGCGACCAGAACGGCCTCGGGGTACGCCCCGTCCGCCGCGAGCACCTGGATGGTCTGCTCGAACGCCGCCTGGTACTCCGCCGGCGCGAGAAGCCCCTTCGTCACGTCGGCCGGCCCCTTCGCCCCGCGGACGGCCGTCGCCAGGTGGCCGACGGCCGCCTTCCGCGCAGCCGGATCGGAGTTCCTGAGCGCCAGTCCGGCCAGTTTCACGGCCGCGGCGGAGCCCTCCGGGCCGGGCGATTTCACCGCCTCTTCCAGCAGTCGGGCGACGTCGGCGTCGTCGGCCTTCAGGCGGAGTTTGCAGTCGGCGAGGAAGTACGCCGACAGGCCGCGCAGGTTCGGCGGCAGGTCGGGGGCGGCGCGGGCGGCCTCCCACTCGCGGGCGGCGCCGGCCCAGTCGTGCTCGGCCATGCGGACGCGGGCGAGCTGGCCCTTCGCGTACGGGAGCACGTCCGGCGGGGCGTCCGGGCCGATCGAGGTGAGCCACTTCTTCGCCCCGTCCGCGTCGCCGAGCGCGAGGTGGACCTCGCTCAGCCGGAGCTTGGCCCGGGCGAGCGGGCCGGGCGGGGCACCGAGACTGGCGCCCGCCAGGTACGCCGTAAACCCGTCCTTCGCGCGCCTCAGCTCGGCGGGGTTCGGCCGGTCCGGTGGGCTGAGCCGCAGGCTGAGCTCAGCCACCAGCCGCGGCGCGTCGCCCGGGTCTTCGCCGATCGGCGGACGCGACAACACGGTACGGATCAGTTCGATGTCGGCGACGGTCGCCGTCGCCGGCAGCTCGGCGGCCTGCGTCTTCGCCCGGCGGAACACGAACTTCGGCTTGTCGGCGACCGACACCTTCTCCTCGTCGGCCGCGGCGAAGTGCTGGCGGGCCAGCGCCCAATACCCGCGCGCCACACCGCCGTCGGGAGTGAGTTCGGCGAGCCGGGCGTACCCGCCGGCCAGTGCGACGTGGGCCACGTTGCCGAACTCGGCGTGGGACTGGAGGGTCTTGGCGACCCGGTCGAGGGCGAGTTCCAGCTCCTTCGCCTCCGGACTGAGGCGTTCGGTGGCGGCGGTGAGGGCGGCGAGGTCGTCCTTGAACGCCTTGTTCAGGTCGGGCGGACCGATGGGGATGAGCCCGAGGTACGCGGCGGCGAACGCGGCCGCCCCGACGAGGAACGTCGGCACCTGCCACAGCCGGCGGGGCGGGGCGGGGCAGGTGACCGGGGCGGCGGCCGTGTCCGTGGCCATGTGCGGCGTCCCTGGGGGATGCGGGGGTCGCGGCGAGTAGACCCGCTCCCGGTCGGCCGAATCAAGCCCAACCCCGCCACGATCGAGTCGGTATCTATGTGTCGGCGACACACACCCGGGTCGCCGACACGTCCTGCCCTGATCACCGCCGCCGGATTTGCTCCAGGCGAGCAGCGGGCGCGCTGCGGTTGCACTCCTCCCGGGATTGCGGTATTACCCAGCCCCCCAAACCCGGGGCGCCCGCCCTGCGCCCCGGCCCGGTTGGCCCGGAGGAGACGCGATGCGACTGTTCACCCGCGGGGTCGCGGCCCTGCTCATCGGGACCGCCGTCACGGCGTCGGCCCAGCCCCCGGCGCCGCCGGCACCCCAACCCGCCCCGCAACCGGGGCCGCTCCCGACACCGACCGGCGTCGTGCCGCCGGCCCCCGCACCGAAGATCGAGGCGCGGCCGGCCGGCGACGCCGCCAAGGTCAACGGCCAGGCGATCCCCGAGGTCGCCGTCTACCGGGCGCTGCGGCAGTTCCCGCCGGCCCACCACGAACTGGCCCGGAAGGAGATCGTCAACCACCTGGTCGAGAACACGCTCGTCGACCAGTACCTCAACGCCATCCAGGTGAAGGTGACCGACCAGGAGGTCGAGAACCTCGTCAACGAGCTCAAGAAGGAACTCGTCGCCGCCAAGAAGGACTACGCCCAGGAATTGCAGGTGATGCTCCTCACCGAGCAGGAGTTCCGGGCCGAGGTGCTGGCGCAGCTCAAGTGGGAGGCGTTCGTCAAGCAGCAGGCGACCGACGCGGCGCTCAAGAACCTGTTCGACACCAGCCCGGACGTGTTCGACGGCACGACCGTCCGCGCCCGGCACATCCTGCTGACCCCAGGCGCCGACCCGGCCAAGCAACAGGAGACGGCCGGGAAGCTGCGGGGGATCAAGCAGGTGGTCGAGGCCGAGGCGAAGAAGGCGCACGACGCGACGATGGGCGAGCCGCTGGCGAAGGTGCAGGCCGGGGCGAAGAAGGCAGACGAACTGTTCTCCGCCTACGCCAAGGAGTACAGCACCTGCCCGTCGAAGCGGGACGGGGGCGACCTGAACTTCTTCCCGCGCGCCGGGGCGATGGTCGAGCCGTTCGCCAAGGCGGCGTTCGAGACCCGGCCGGGCGCGCTGACGGACGTGGTGGCGACCGACTTCGGCTACCACCTGATCCTGGTGACCGACCGCAAGGAGGGGAAGAAGCGGCAGTTCGAGGAGGTGAAGGAGGACGTGCGGCTCCTGTTCGCCATGCGGCTGCGGGAGGCGGTGCTGGCGCAGGCGAAGCCGAAGGCGCAGATCACGATTAACCCGGCGCCGACGTACCCGGCCCCGGCCCCGATGGGTCAACCCGCCGGCGCCGCGCCGCCGGCGACCCCGCCGGCCGGCGGGGCTCCGGCCCCAGGCCCGCTCCCGACGCCCGGCGCGCTGCCCGTGCCGACCCCCGGCCCGGCGCCGGGTGCGGCGCCGGGACTGCCGGCGCCGCCGAAGCAGTAACGGCCCGCGGTTCGCACCGCCGGAGCGAGCTCGCGGATCCGTTCCGCGGGCTCGGTTCGTTCACGGGCTTCCGCAACCGGAGGTGGTCAGCGCGGCCTGCCGCGGAGCCCGGGGGTGGGAACCGATCGGACCACCTCGAATCCCGATCACCCCACGTCACTGCCGAGCGCCCCACATGAACCCGATTGTCGCCGTCGCACTGCTCCTCGTCGGTTCGAACGCGTTCATGACGGTGGCGTGGTACGGGCACCTCAAGCACCGTGACGCGGCGTGGTGGTCGGTCATCCTCGTCAGCTGGCTCATCGCCCTGCCCGAGTACGCCCTCCAGGTACCGGCCAACCGCCTCGGCTACTCGCACCTCACCGGCACGCAGCTCAAAATCCTTCAAGAAGCAATCTCGGTGATGGTGTTCGTCGTGTTCGCGTACTTCTACCTCGGCGAAGTCCCAACGGTGCGGACGGCGGCGGCGTTCGTGCTGATCGTGACGGCGGTGGCGCTGGTCCGCGGGTGACGGCGTAAGATGCCCGCGGGGGGTGGGCGATGCGGCGGCACTACAGCTTGGTGTTGATGGCGGTGTGGCTGTCGGCGGCGGCGGTGCTGCTCGCGCCGGACCTGCTGCCGGACAAGCTGCGCGGGCAGGTTCGCGGGGTAGGCGGGTCGATGGCGGGGGCGCTGGCGCTGGTGTTCGCGGCGTACAACCTCGTCCGCTGGTGGGCGGCGGGGAAGGTCGCCGCGAGCCGCCCGCGGCCGAACCCGCTGGCCCCGCGGCGCCGCGACGAGGAGCCCTACAAGCCGAACCCGGAGCTGGACTTTCTGCGCGTGCCGGACGCGGAGAAGAAAGACTGAGCGGGTGCGTCGTGTGGTACGGCACTCCGTGCCGCCGCAGCGCGTAGGCCGGTGGGTCATCCCGAAAGCCTTCTTGCCCCCTTGCGGCACGGAGTGCCGCACCACACGACGCGAACCCGTTCCGCTCGCCGCCCCTCCATTTCGGCATGAGCACCACCACCACCCGCAAGGCCCGCAAAGACCTCCTCGCCACCGATGCCGGTGTGGCCGACCTCGTCGCCAAGTTCGAGGCCGGCACGCTCCCGCAGAACCAGTGGACGCACCGGGCGCACCTCGCCGTCGCCGCGACGTACCTCCGGGAGTACGCCTTCCCCGACGCGCTCGCGCGGATTCGAGAGCGCATCCAGCTGTTCAACAACCGCTGCGGCCCGCGCGAGGGCTATCACGAGACGATCACCACCGTGTTCATGCGGGCGGTGGCGGCGTACCTGGAGACGCACCCGATCGGCGGCGTCGCCGAGGCGCTGCCGGACCTCGCGGCGACCTACGACATGGCGTGGCTGAAGCGGTTCTACTCGGCGGACGCACTCGCGTCGGACGCGGCGAAGGGCGGATGGGTCGAGCCAGACCTGCGCGAGCTGGAGTATTGAGACGTGGCGCACGGCCGGCGTGAGCCGGCTGGTCGTTGTGTCAGGTGCCGCACCAACCACCAGCCGGCTCACGCCGGCCGTGCGTGCGCCGGGACTGACATGGATCGGTCGACGACCACTACGGCCCCTCGCGCAGCGAGCCGGCGATCTGCGTCAGCCGGTCCTCGAAAACCATGCGGTCCTCCCACGGGCACCAGGCGGTCACCACCACCACCTTGTTCTCGATCCGCTTCGCCGACACCACCCGCAGGCGGTTGAGGTTGCGGGCGCCGGCCCCCTTCTCCTCGAACCGCGCCACCGGGGCCGTCGGGTCGATCGGGTTCGCCGGGTCGCCCTCCGGCGGGCCGGGCCGCTCGGTGAACACCAGCTTCACCCCCGGCGTCTTCTCCACCTCAGCCACCCGCATGTCCTTGACGTACGTCACCCCCTGCGCCAGTGGGTCGTCGCCAGCCGGGTCGAGGACCAGCGTCAGGAGTTCCGCCTCGCTCGGGAAGTCGCGGCCCTTGCGCTTCTCCTTCGCCCGTAGGTACATGTTCCCCGCCGGGTCGAAGTCCTTTGCCTGCGGCTCGGGCGGCTCGGCCCAGATGCTCTCGCCGTCGAGGATCTGGTAGTTGACCTTGTTCCCGCCGAACGACTTCGTCGCACCCTCGCGCGGCGCCCACTTGTCGCGGAGGTTCAGCAGCTTGAATTTGCCGCGGGTGGCGTCGAACTCGGGGAACGCGGCCGCTGAATCGCCCTCGGCCGCCCAGCAGATCGACCAGTACCCGAACCCCTTCACCCCGACCGCGTGGCACTCGCCGACGAACGTGGCCCCGCCCTTCTTCCCGCGGGCGCGCAGCTCGAACGCGAGCGCCCGCTCGCCGAGCCACTTCCCGCCCTCGATCGCCGGCATCTCGATGTCGTCGAACACGGCGTTGAGCGGGCGCACGAGCCCGTCGCGGAGTTCGCTCGGGCGCGGGTTGCGGGTGTCGTAGTCGCGGGCGCCGAAGGCCATGTACGCCTCCGGGTTCTCGCGCTTGAAAACCAGGAAGTACGGCGACCCGAGCCGGGTGCGGGTGTCGTCGTCCTGGACCCACGGGGCGCCGGGCGGGTCGAAGAACAGGTTCCGCTCGCGCAGCTCGCCCGGCGACGCCCCACCGCCCCCGCCGAGCTTGAGCGGGTTGAGCCGGAAGTAGACCATCAGCCCGACGCCGGCCATCAGCGCGACGCCGACCACGACGAGCAGCAGCGTGTTCCCGCCGCTCACCGTCGAAGGCGTCGGGCGCCCCGCGGACCGACGCGGCGGCAGGTCCGTCGTCGCCGCGGGGCGGCCCGCAGTCGCCACCGTTTCGGCGAACGTCGGGTCCGCGGCGGTCGGGGCCGGCGGGGCGTAGGGCGCGGTCGGGGCGTAGGGTGGTGGCGGGTAGCCCGGCGGGTTGAACTGCGTCGCGGCGAAGCCGGGCGGCTGCGGCGGGTAGCCCGGCGGGGCAGCGGTCTGGGGCGGCGGGGGCGGCGGGCCGAGGGTGAAGCGCATCCCGCAGCGCGGGCAGGTGAGGATCACCCCGGCGGGCACCTGCGACGGGTCGAACAGGTACGGGCAGCTCGGGCTCGGGCACTTCAGGGCGTTCGACATGCACCTTCCCCGCCGGGTCGTCGCCGGGTCGTCTCTCCCGTTATACGCCCCGGCCCGGTCAGCCGCGGTAGTAGCGGGCGGTCACCAGTTCCATCCCGCCCGCCGGCACCGGCGAGCGCCGCTCCGGCCCGCGGCCGCCCGGCCCGACCGCTTCCGCGAACGCGTCACTCACCCGGTCGAGGGTGACGGAGCGGTCGTCGATGTGCTTCGGCCGCACCCGGTCGTCGGCGAGGCCGACCGCAACCACCAACGTGAACAGCCCGAACAGGATGGCGCCGAGGATGACGTCGGTCTGACGGAAGGCAGGAACAAGGTGCGATCCGAACCCGACCGCGAAGGCCACGAGTAGGCCGACGCCGGACACCCACCACGCGAGCTTACTGCGGCGGACGTGGCGGTCGCAGACGGGGAGCACGAGCTTGACCGTGCGGCGCAGCAGCATCGCCGCGAATACCCATGTCACGACGCCGAAGAACAGAAACACGAGAACCCACGGCGGAGCCCAGTGGAACGTTTCCGAGCGGGACTGCGTTGCGTCCTTGCCGCACACACAACAGACGGGGGGCAGGTCACGGGCGTCGGAGCGGCGGACGGTCACGCGGGCCATTGGCGTCCTCGGCGCGGCGGGCCGGGAAGCCTAGAACACGGGTCGCGCCGGTGTGTTAAGACTCGGTGGGGGGCGCCGCCTCGGCCTCGTGCGGCTCGTCGGCGTCGCCCTCGGGGACGGCAGCGGCCGGCGGCGGCTCGGCCACCGGGAGGTACGCCAGCGGCGCGAGCGAGGTCGGCTTCACGACGCGCAGGGCGTGGTGCCCGTCGAGGACGGCGAGGAGTTCCGGCAGGATGTGCCGGCCGCGCCAGCCGCGCGTCAGTTGCACGTCGGGGAGCCCCGCCCCGCCGGCCCGCGAGCGGGCGACCGCCTTCAGGTCGGACGTGGTGGCGACGAGGTTCGACGCCAGCTTCATCCGCGAACACAGGTCCGTCAGGACGACGCCGAGGAGGTTCGCCATGAGCGTGATTTGCGGCGAGTCGTTCTCGCGCGGCTCGACCTCGGGGAGTTCGTCGGGCGCCAGCGCCCGGGCGCGCGACACGGCGGCGAGGATCGCGTCCTGCTCGCCGCGCGGCAGGCCGCGGAGGTTCTGCAGGTCGTCGAGCGACTTCGGCAGGCGGCGGGCGATCTCGGCGAGCACGTCGTCGCGCATGAGCATCCGCGCCGGGCGGTTGACGCGGTGGGCGAACCCGTCGCGCCAGGCGTGCAGCTCACGGACGGCGGCGAGCCCGCGCGGGTCGAACCCGCCGGTCCCCTTCACGCGCCGCCACCGCTCGGCGGTCACGTCGTCGGCCACGGCCTTGTTCGTGAACGCGGTGAACTCCTCCTCGGCCCAGTCGAGCCGACCGCCGCGGGTGAGCTTGTCGGTCAGCCTCTTGTGGGCCGGCAGGAGGAAGCGCACGTCGTCGAAGGCGTAGCGGAGCTGCGCGGGCGCGAGCGGGCGGCGCCGCCAGTCGGTAAGCGTCTCCCCCTTGTTCATCCGGTGGCCGAGCAGTTCGGACACCAGCCCGGCGTAGCCGATCGGCCACGGCAGCCCGGCGAGCCCGGCGGCGACCTGCACGTCGTAGACGTGCCCCGGCGGCTTCGCCGCGGCGAAGTTGCAGATGCGCAGGTCTTCCCGCCCGGCGTGGACGACGACGACCTTCTGCGGGTCGGTCATCACCTCCCAGAAGGCGTCGAGCGGGCCGCACGCGAACGGGTCGATGACGAACAGCGCCTGCGACGACGCGACCTGGACGAGGCAGAGCTCGGGGCGGTACGAGTCCTCGCCGACGAACTCGGTGTCGAACCCGATGATCGGCGCCGCGGCGAGGTGCGCGACGGCGGCGGCGAGCCGCGCCGGGGTGGCGACCACGTGTTCGGGGAGGGACGGCAGTTTGGTGGGTCGGCGGCGCATCGGGACCGATTCGGGCGGGCGGCGGGCGCGAGTCCGCCCGTATCCGAGCTATCGTGCGAACTGCCCCCCCATAGGGTCAAGGCGGGCGCTCGCCGTTGCGTCGGGGTGCGGCGGCCGGGCGTACTCCAGCAGCCAGTATCCGCCCACGAGCTCACCGCGGACGACGAGCGGGAACATCGCCACCTGCCGCGGCGGGTCGAACCCGCGCACGTGCTCGTCGGGGATGTGCTCGTCGGCGAACACCAGCACGCGCGCCCGACCCGCCAGCGTCTCCGGCGTCTGCGTGAAGTGGCTCGGCCGCGTCACCCCGTCGATCTGGTGCGCGTCGATCCCGTGGAACCGCAAGAGCGCCGCCCACTGGTAGCTGGCGACGAACACCGGCTCGGCCCGCCCCTTCAGCGTGTCGGCCAGCTCGCGGGCGACGGCCATCTTCGAGATTTGCCGCGTCACCCGGTCGGCCTGCGGCGACAACACCGGGAGCGGGCGGACGAGGTGCACCGCGAGGAACAGCACGGCGGCGGCCGGTACCGCGAACGTCAGCGGCGTGACGCGCCGCCAGAACCCGCCGGCGCGGAGCCGGTCGTACCACACGGCGGCGAGCGGCCAGACGGCGATGTAGCAGGCGAGCGCCCAGTTCCCTTCGAGCGGCCCGCGCGTCGCCTTGTACAGGAAGAACGCGAACGGGAACACGAACAGCCCCGCGCACGCCCGCAGCCGCGGGTGGGCAAGCAACTCGCGGCGGTTCCGCAGCGACCACACGAACACCACGAACGGCACCGTCCCGAACAAGAGGATTTGCACGCCGACGAACCCGAGGAACGGGACGACGCCCGGCTCCGGGCTGCTCATCGAGTGCTTCCACTGGTAGAGGAGCGGCTGGAAGTCGTGGCGGACGTTGTGGAGCAGGATCGGCAGCGTGACGACGAACGCGACCGCGAGGTGCCCGGCGTACCCGACCACCCAGCGCCGCCAGTTGCCGGCCGCGACGAACGTCAGGAACCCGCCGATGACGGCGAGGCCGGTGGTGTACTTCCCGAGGATGCCGCAGCCGAGCACGACCCCGCCGACGAGCCAGAGCCAGACCGGTACGCTTTCCCCGTCCAGCGCTTCGTGGACTTTCACCAGCCAGAGCAGGTACAGTGCCCAGAACATGAGCAGCGGCGTG
>JAFKFQ010000235.1 GCA_017308215.1 bacterium
CGGGCGTTCGGCCTTGGGGTGCCCGAGCTGGCCGCCCTTCCGCTTGCCGGACGGCGTCCGGGGCGGTGCCGGCCTGGCATGAGGCGGATCGGCCGACGGCGGGCGGGACGAGTTCGAGGAGGTCTGGTTCAGTCGGGCTTCGAGGTCGGGGATCCGGGCTTCCAGGTGCACGATCCGCTCGTACTGGGCGGCGATCACGGCTTGGGCGGCGGGTGGGAACATGGCCCACAGGTCGGCAGAGATCGACGGCGGCCGGGTCATGCCCGAAGATGGTCGGTGCCGCCGACACAGGTCAAGACGAACCCGCCGTGGGGGTGTCCCTGTCGATTTTGGCATTCGGTAGAGGTTCCGCTCTGGCCCCTTGGGATTCGGACCCCGGAGGCAGGGATGCCGACGTTGACCATCGAGTACCGGACCGAGGCCGAGCGGCTGGTCCTGGAGCAGGCCGTGGCGTTCCTCACCCAGGTGCGGCAGGTCGCCGACACCGCCCCCGACGGCACCGTCCTGGCCGCCTGCGAGCGCGTCGCACTCGACTCCGGGCGGCGACTGGTCCGCGACACCCTGGCGCAAGCGGTCCAGGCCCGGGCCGACGCCACCGACGCCCCCAAAAAGTGCCGGGGGTCCGGACCAAGGGGCGACACCCTCGCTGGGTGATGACGGCCCTGGGGCGGGTCCGGCTGACACGCCGGTACGTCACCACCGACTCGGGTGGGTTCTTCCCGGCGGACGCCGTCCTGGGCACCGACGGGTACGTGACGGCGGCCGCACAGCGGATGGCGGTGCGGGCCGGGGCGCGAGACTCCTTCGCGCGGGCGGAGGTGCTGCTGCGGGAGCTGGCCGGGTGGGAACTGGACGACGAGGTCATCCGCCGACTCACCCACGCGGCGGCGGCGCGCCTGAGTGCGTCTCGTACCGACCGCACCGACGACCGGCGGTTCGCGGAGGCCCGGGGCGCCATCGAGGTTCGGATCGACGCCGGCAAGGTGAACACCACGACCGGATGGCGGGACGTCAAGTTGTGCGTGGTCGGTAAGCGGAAGCCGGGGGACTCGGCGACGCCCGAGGAGTGGAGCGGCCGCGTGCGGCCGGCCCCGACGGCCCGCACCGTGGTGGCGAACGTCGAGGAGGCGGGCGACTTCGCGGCGCGTGTGCGGGCCGAGACGGATCGGCCGGGGGTGACGACCGCGAGCGACGTGACGGTCCTGGGGGATGGTGCCGAGTGGATCCGGAACCCGGCGGCCGAGGTACTGCCGCCAGCCGCCGGGGTGTTGGACGTGTACCACGCGGTCGAACACGTCGGGGCGGCGGTGAAGGCCACCTGGGGTGAGTCGGCCGAGGCGACCGCTCATCGGCAGGCGGGGGTGCTGGCCGTGGTGACGGACGGGAAGACCGGGATCGAGCGGTGGATCGCCGAGGCGTTCGGCGCGTTGCCCGCGGGGGCGGGCGGTGAGGAACCGCGGTCGCTGGCCGCGTACCTCGGCTCCCACCCGACCCGCCTGGGCTACGCGGCGAGGCTGGCGAGCGGGCGGAGCATCGGGAGCGGGTTGATCGAGGGCTCGGTGAAGCAGTTGGTGAACCGCCGGATGAAGCTCACCGGTGCCCGGGGGCGGGTGGAACACGTCGGGCCGCTGGTCGAACTGGCGGCCGTCATCGATACCCCAGACTGGCACGACTTCTGGACCGCTGCTTGAGCTCCGCCAAAATCGACAGGGACACCCCCGCCGTGGTGTCGAACGGAGAGCCGGTCGGTCAAGCCCACGAGCCGCGCCCGGTCCGGTGCGGGTGCGGCGGACGGAGCCGATCGCGGGGCGCGCCGGGCCGATGGGGACCCCCCGCTCCCGCGGGTGGCCCTCCTCGGCGGGCGTGACGATACCCGCCTCGGCGGGCCCGACGAAGTACGCGAAATCCCCGTGGCGAAAACCAGTTGAGGACGGAGTCGGATGCTGCAAAACTACTGGCCAGAGAGCGGCTCGTGAGGTGGTTCGGTCCGCCGCTCATGCCCCCGGCGGCGCCGTCCGCGGCCACTCCGTCGCCTCCGCCGCGGCGGGGACGGTGCGCGGGAAGCTCTGCGTCATCAGCGGCGACGTGAACAGGTGGTCGGCGCCGGTCGGGGTCGAGGCACACGGGATATTCCATAACACGGCGAGGCGCAGGAGCGCCTTCACGTCCGGGTCGTGCGGCTGGGCTTCGAGCGGATCCCAGAAGAAGACGAGCACGTCGATCAGCCCCTCGGCGATGAGCGCCCCGATCTGCTGGTCGCCGCCGAGCGGGCCGGACAGGAACCGCGTCACCGGCAGCCCGAGTTGCTCGGCGAGTAGCCGCCCGGTGGTGCCGGTGCCGCAGAGCTCGTGCTGCGCGAGCGCCTCGCGGTTCGCCGCCGCCCACGCGAGGAGTTCGGCCTTCTTGTTGTCGTGGGCGACCAGCGCCACCCGCTTCCGCGCCGCGACGGTGCGAACGATCTGCATGGGCTTCTCCGTGCGAACGGCCGGGGTGAGCCGGGTGGTGGTTGTCCCAGGTGCCGGTACCAACGACCAGCCAGCTCACGCCGGCCGTTCGCCACGCCGGGTGCGAGCGACGCGAGTGGCGAACGCCGGCAGGCCAAGGACGAAAAACCTACGTGGGTTTGGGTTCCCTGGGCACCGCATCGGTGTCTGCATCCCGGTATCAGGTCTCGAAGACTCGCCCCGACCTACGGAAGATCCGGGCCAAACGCCCCCCGTTCACGTCGTCCCGCCGCGGTGGGACTTCTCCGGCACCGTCAGGAACCCCCACCGCAGCGCCTGGTCCTGGGTGTAGCTCTTGCCGAGCGTCAGCGCCGTCACCGCCTTCGAGAACTCGTAGCCGAGGTAGAAGGCGTGCGAGGCGTCGAGCGCCGGGTCGGCGGCGAGGAGTTGGTCGAACACCTCGAACGGGTCGGCGCCGCGCAGGTACACGCTGCCGTTCAGCACGTGAATCTCGCCGCGCTCGGCGAACACGCGGTAGTTCTTGTCGGTGACGCGCGCCGCGAGCTCCGCCAGCGCCGCCTCGCCCTGCTCGTACACCTTCGGGTCGCGCAGCATCACCAGGTTCGGTTCGAGCCGCTTCGGCAGCACCTTCTCGGCGACCGCGTGCCGCACCAGCCGCCGCGCCAAGTCGAACTCCTTCACCGCGGAGCGCGCCCAGTTGATGACCTCGGTCGTCAGCACGCTGCGGATGCCGAGCTCCTGGCAGAAGCCGGCAAGGAGCACGTTCACGCCGGCGGTGTCGACGTCCGTGAGCTCGGTGAGGTTGCCGACGCCCATCATGATCTCGGCGCCCGGGAAGCGCTTCCGCGCCTCCAGGTAGCGGCCGAGCGACGCGGCGAAGCCGAAGCCGATCGGTTCGAGGATCGGGTCGAGGCGGTGCTTGACGCCCCAGTCGGTCAACTGCGCCGCCGTTCGTTCCAGGCTGTCGAAGTCGGCCGGCGTGTCCGGCGTCGCCACGACCTCGACGAGGGGGAACCGATCCTTCCACCCCCGCGCGTGCTCCAGGTTCGTGCCGTTGACGCTCAGCACGAGCTCGGCGCCGGCCGCGAGAGCGGCTTCGACTTCGAGCGGGTCGAAGCTGTCGATCGAGACGCGGAAGCCCTCCGCCCGCAGCGCCGACACGCATTCGCCGACGCCGCCCCACGTCGCGCCCGGGTCGCAGCCGAGGTCGATCACGTCCGCACCGCCGTCTCGATAGCGGCGCGCCTCGGCGAGGACCGCGGCGCGGTCCTTGCGCGGCGCGTGGTTGATCTCCGCCAGGATTTCGATGTCGAACGCGCCGTACCCCGGCGGCGGGCCGCCCGCCTTGCCGAAGTACTCGGGCAGGTCGCGCAGGTCCTTCGGCCCGCGCTCGACCGGCACGCCGGCCGCCGCGCGAACGTCTTCCAGCTCGCCGCGGCAGTAGCCGGGGAGGATCACGCGCTCCGTCCCTTCGGGGACGGCGAGGCGGCGGGCGACCCACGCGGTCGTCATCAGCGCGGCGACGGTGATGTTGAGGACGGCGACGTGCGGCTCGAATCCGGCCCGCGGCGCCAGGTCGTCGAGCACCCGCCGCAGCGCCGGCTCGGCCAGCTTTCCGGTGACGAACAGGAGCCGCGGCCGGGCGGTCATACCGTTTCCAGAAGGCTCGCTCCGTCGGGCGACGAAGACCAATGGACAGGATAACAGGATGAACAGGATGCCGAACCGTGCGGTCTGCTTTGGTTCGGCATCCTGTTCATCCTGTTATCCTGTCCATTCTTCTTCCGCTTCACGCCGGCCCCGGCACGACGGGGGCCGGCTCCGCCGGCGGCGGGGCGGGCGGGGCCGGCGGCGCGGGCGGGAAGGTGAACTGCGGGTCGTTGAGGACGCCGATCAGCTCGCCCCATGACACGCCGCCGGTCGGCGCGGTCGCGTCCGTCGGCGGGGTCAGCGGCACCTCGTCCATAATGCTCGTCAGGAACGTCGCCTTCGCCACCAACTCCGTGTGGACGAAGTCGCCGTCGGACTGGATCGGGAAGCGCTTCAGGAAGTCGGTGCGGAACAGCTTGAACGCGCTCTGCACGTCCACGAACGGGACGCCGAACACCCAGCCCACGAACACGCCGTACAGCTTGCCGCGGAACCCCGGCCACGCCTCCGCCGGCTCCATCTTCATGCCGGCGAACAGCCGCCAGAACCCGCGCCACGCCCACCCCGCGGCGACGGCCAGCACCGGCGCCGGGCGGTCGCGGCGGCACCCGCTGATGAGGTCCGCCTGCTTGTGCAGGATCTCGTCGCGGAGCTCGATGCGGTCGAGCATCCCGTAGAGGTCGTGCGGGTTGTACGGGTAGTCGGGCGAGACGTAGCAGAGGAGCGGCTGGCTCGCCTCGGCGAGCGCGGTACGGAGGCAGGCACCGAACCCCTTGCGGGCGTCGTGCCGGAAGCCGCGGACGTGGCTCACGCGGCCGCCGACCATCGCCTCCACCACGGCCGGCGTGCGGTCGGTGCTGCCGTCGTCCACGACCAGGATTTCGTACGGCCGCTTGCCCTTGGCGAGCACGGCCCCCCAGGCGGGAAGCATCTTCTCCAGTCGGTCCGCGGCGTCGTACGCGGGGACGACGACGGTGACGCCGGGGCGCGGGCTCGGGGTGGGCTGGGCCATGTCGCGGCTGTCCGGGAGACGGGGACTCCTGTTGAGTTAGTCCGCGGTCCGCAGGAAGACGAGGGGCTTGGGCGGTTTCGCCCCGGTGAACTGCTCCAACCGGCCGACCTCGACGAGCCGCCGCCGCTTCACGATCTCGCCCGCCGGGTAGACGTACTCGGGCGGCATCACCACGAACCGCGGCCCGGGTTCGTCGAGCCACGCCGCCAGGTCGTGCCACTCGACGCGGTTCTCCTGCGGCATCCCGAGGTGGAACGACAGCAGGTGCGACTCGGCGCGGAAGACCAGGATCGGCTCGGGCGCCGGGGCGTGCGTGCGGATGAACTCCGCGAACGCCCGCCGCCCCTCCCGCGCCTGTTCGGCCGGCTCGACCACGGCCGTCATCACGCCCCACCCGACCGCGACGCCGGCGAGGGTCAGCGCGAAGGCGAATCCGGCTCGCCGCACCGTGCGCGGGTCGGTGCGGGTGGCGAGCCAGCGCTCGCCGGCGCAGCCGAGGACGATGGCCGCGCCGGGGTAGAGCGGGAGCAGGTAGTCGGCCCGCTTGAACTGCGCGGCCGACAGGACTGCGAACATGGTAGCGAACCACACCGCACCGAAGCGGACCAGCGGGTCGGCGCGCCAGGCGCCGGCGCGGCCCGCCCACCACGCCAGCAGTGCGAGCGCCGGCGTCCACGGGAGGAAGTCGGCGGCGAAGCGCGGGAGGTAGTACCAGACCGGGTGCGACGCGAGCGTCGGCGACGTGCCGGCGAACCGCTCGACGTTGTGGTGCCAGAAGAAGACGCGCCCGAACTCGCCGCCGGTGGCGTGGTTCGCCCACGCGAACCACGGCGCCGCGAGGCCCGACACGACGGTGACGCCGAGGAGTGCGGCGAGCGGCGGTAGCGCCCACCGGTCGCCGCGCGGCTTCACGGCGAGCCACGCGACCGCGGCGGGGCCGACGAGTGCGAGCGCGACCGGGCCTTTGAGCATCACGCCGGTCGCGGCGGCGGCGGCGGACAGGAGGAACCAGAGGTAACGGGTGACGCCCGAGCCGGGCAGCGCCGCCGCGACCGTGCACGTCAGCGGCACGTCGATCCGCGCCGTCCGCGAGATCGCGGTGAAGTGCCCCGCCGTCGCCAACGTCAGCGCCGCGACCGCCGCCGCGACCGGCCGGCCCTCGCGCTTCAAGAACCAGTACACGAGCGCGACCGTCAACAGCCCCGCGAGCGCCGACGGGAGCCGTGCCGCGAGTTCATCGACCGCGCCGCCGGTCACCCACCCCGCCGCCGCGACGAGCCAGTAGTACGCCGGCGGCTTTTGCAGGTCGGCCCGGCCGTCGAACAGGACGGGTAGGCCCCACTCGCCGGTGTCGAGCATGCGCTGGGCGTTCTGCGCCGCCCGCGCCTCGTGGCTGCTGTACAGCTCACGGTGCCCGAGGCGCACGGTGAAGAGGGCGATGACGCCTGTGACGGCGAGGATGGGTAGCAGACGGCGCCAACGAGCCGCGACTGCGAGGCGGCGGCCGTCGTGAACGACGAGCTGCGTGCGGAGTACGGGGGGTGGCGAAGCCGCTCCCTCGCGGTCGCGGCTCGCGGGGCCGGTCGCGGGCGTCACGCCGCCTCCCGCTTGTCGGGCGGGGCGGGCGCCGGGTCGGCCGACTTCGGCGCCGCGGGCGTGTCGGACTCGAGCGCGGGCGCGGCCTTCGGCACGGGCGGCTTGGCCGGTGCCTCGTCCCCGTCGCGCTGACCCGGGTCGCACAGGCGGCGGTACAGCGGGCACGTCGCCAGCAGGTGCGCGTGCGGGCCGACGGCGACGACCCGGCCGGCGTCCATCACCACGATGCGGTCGGCCAGCTCCGCCGCGGCGTGGAGGCGGTGGGTGATCATGAACACCGTCCGGCCCTTCACGAAGTCCTTCAGCGCGGCGTGGATCTCGGACTCGCTGTGCGGGTCGATCTGGCTCGTGAACTCGTCCAGGATCAGGATGTCCGGATCGCGGAGCACCGCCCGCGCCAGCGCGATCCGCTGCCGCTGCCCGCCGCTCAGTTTCCCCGCCAGCTCGCCGACCCGCGTCTGGTACCCGTCCGGCAGTTCCTTCTCGATGAAGTCGTGGGCGTGCGCCTGCCGCGCCGCGGCGACCACCTCCGCCTCGGTCGCGCCCTTCTTGCCGTAGGCGATGTTGGCGAACACGGTGTCGTCGAACAGCTGCGTGTCCTGCGTCACCAGGCCGATGCGGCGGCGCAGCGTGCGGAGGTGCGCCTGGCGGACGTTCACGCCGTCGATGAACACCGCGCCGTGGTCCGGGTCGTAGAACCGCGGCAGCAGGCCGAGCAGCGTCGTCTTCCCGCACCCGTTCGGGCCGACGACGGCGACCGTCTCGCCGGCCTTCACCGTCAGGTCGACCAGGTCGAGGGTCGGCGTCTCGGCGCCGGGGTGGTAGCTGAAGCAGACGTGGCGGAACTCGACCGCCTTCTTCACCCGGAGCACGCGCGGGCCGTCCGGGTTGGCGCCCACCGACGGGGCGCGGTCGAACACCTCGAACACCCGGTTCGCCGCCGCCTCGCCGCCCTGGAGCTTGGTGTACACGCTCGACAGCTTCCGCACCGGGTCGGCGATGGCCGCGAGGAAGGCGTAGAGCTGGAGCAGGGTGGCGAAGTCGAGCGGGTGGCCGGTCATCGGCACGCCGAGGATGTCCGTCCGCTTCGACACCACCAGGTACGTCCCGGCGGCCAGCGCCAGGCCGACCGCGAGCACCCCGAGGAGCTCGATCAGCGGGTTGGCGAAGGCGTCGATGTGGACCACCCGCATCGCCTTCCGGTAGTACTCCTCGGTGACCGCCCGGAACCGCCGCCGCTCGTGGGCCTCGCGGGTGAACGCCTTCACCGCCCGCGCCCCGTCGAGCGCCTCGCGGAGGAGCTTGTAGATCGCGCTCATCCGCTCCAGCACCTTGCGGGCGGCCCGCCGCATCGCCTTGCTCACCCGCAGGAGGGTGTACATCGCCAGCGGGATGAGCACGCAGAACACGATGGTGAGCTGCCACGAGATGTAGCACGCCACCGCCAGGCACCCGAGCGCCTTGAGCGGCTCGGCGACCATCCGCCCGAACAGGATCTTCACCCCGAGGCCGAGCTGCTCCATGTCGTTGGTGAACCGGGCCATCAGGTCCGGGGTGCCGGCGGCGGTGAGCTGCCGGATGTCCTGGTGGATCATCCGGCGGAAGAAGCGGTTGCGCAGGTCGAACAGCGTCCGGTTCGTCACGCCCCCGACCAGCGACTCGTGGCCGAACTCGAACACCCCCTTCACCGCCACGCAGACCACGACCGCGCCCATGATCCACAGGAACGTGGCGAACCGGTCGTCGGGGAGGTGGCGGACGACGTGGTCGCGGAGCAGCCGGTAGCGGTACTCCCAGTTGCCGGGGTGGGTGAGTACGGCGTCGATCTTGGTGATCTCGTGCCCGACCTTCCGTAGCTGCGTCTCGCGGTCCGGGTAGTCCGCGCTCTGCTCGATCTTCCGGAGGGTGGCGCGGAGCTGCGCCAGTTCGTCCAGCCGCTCCTTCTTGTTCCGCTCCCGCTGGTTGGCCTCGATCTCCTCCTCGACCCACTGCTGGAGGTTCTTGTCGGTGCCGAGGATCTTCAGCACCGGGTAGATGGCGGAGAGGTTGAGGCTCCAGAGGGCAGCGACGAAGAGGGCGCAGACGAACGAGGCGACCAGCCGGGCGCGGTACGGCCAGGCGTACTTCAACGTGCGCAGGAAGTTCCGCATCGGCCCGCCCGTGGGCGCCGCCGGGCGTCGGCGGCGGCGGGCGGTTATAACCCCGCCCCGGGAACCGGGGCAAGACGGGTTACGGTCGGGTCTTCCCGACCTTCGCCTTCCCCGCCGCCGGGCGGGGCGGGTGCGAGTCGGTCGCCCCGTCGCGGCGCTGGGCGAGCATGAACCGGTACAGCCGCTCCGCCGCCGCGTCCCACGACCCGCCGCGCGCCTGCCGGACGACCGCCGCCAGCGTGTCGGCGGCGGCGGCCGGCAACTCGCCGCCCGCGCGGTAGGCGGCGAAGCGCGTTTCGCACTCGGTCACGCGCTTCTCGTCGCGGTTGCGGACGGCCGTGTACAACGCGTCCACGGTTTCGAACACGGCCTCGCTCGGCCCCATCTGCGGCGGGCGCGACAGGTACGAGTAGGCGACGGCGCCGCACGTCACCAGCGCGACCGCAGCCAGCACGACCCACGCGAACCGCTCACGCCGCCGGGAGTCAGTCGCCATTGGTCACCTCCCCGCCGTCCCGCGTGGACAGCGCGACCCAGGTGTTCGGGCGGACGAACGTGGTGACGAACCGGACCGACCCGTCGCCGAACAGCACGTTGCAGCCGATCCCGTGCTCGCCCCACATCTCGTCGGTGTGGCCGAACGGGTCGTTCGGGGCGTGGATGATGACCTGCGGGTGGTCGTGCGTGTCCGGCCCGCTGTGGACGCCGACCAGGCACGTCGCGGCGTTGTTCTCCGACGGCCACGGCCGCAGGTCGAGCCGCGGCGGGGTGACCGCCCCCGGGACCACCCCGACCCAGGTCTTGTGGCTCAGGTACGAGCTGTGCTCGCCGACGAAGACGGTGTTCGACAGCCCGTCCGGTACCATCGCCACGGTGACGCGCGAGTTCGGGTAGAACGGCCCGTCGATCCGCGCCGGTTGCGTCAGCCCCGGGATCGGCTCGGGTACGTCGAAGTCGTAGCAGTACGCCGTGTCGCGGCCCCACGGCTGGTGGATGCCGGCGTTGGTGACGTAGTGGCTGTGGCCGAAGACGATCCGGGTGCCGTCGGACCGGACGAGCGGTGAGCCGTGGCGGTGGTCGCTGCCCGGCCCGAGTACCTCGAACCCGTCACTCCCGCCGGTCGCCGAGGGGCACAGGAACACCGCCACCTTCGCCCCGGCCGCCGCGGCGTTTGCCGGCGCCCAGCACGGCTCGGACTGGGCGAACCGGCCGTGCAGATTCCCCTGTTCCAGGTACGGCAGCAGGAGCATCCCCCACCCCCACCCCGGCGGACCGGTGCGGGTCTCGTCGCCGTAACCGATCCCGTAGGCGGTGCCGTCGGCGCGGGTGTTGGCGATCTGGCACGACGGCGGGTAGCGGCCGTTGACGTTCTCGTACTGGTGGAGGGCGAGACCGATCTGCTTGAGATTGTTCGCGCACTTCGCCCGGCTCGCCGCCTCGCGCACCTTCTGGACGGCCGGCAGTAGCAGGCCGATCAGAATGGCGATGATGGCAATGACCACCAACAACTCGATCAGCGTGAAAGCGAACCGTGGGCGCTGGCGTCTCATGAGTAGTCTCCGCGAATCGGATATTGAAGTCTTGGCGAATAACTTAGTTAGCTTAGGCTAAGTCAACTTCTTAGTCGAGAGGCGATTTCCCGCGTTCTAGAGTTCCTGTTGGCGACCGCGCCTGGGGGCCGCATGCAGACCGACGCCGAGCCGTTCCTCCAGCGCGTCCGGGCGTTCCCGGACGACGACGGCCCGCGCCTGGTCTTCGCCGATTGGCTTGAGGAACAGGGCGGCCCCGGGCTGGCGCGGGCCGCGCTCATCCGCATTCAGATCGCGCTGGAGGGGTTGTCCGAGGGCGACCCGGCCCGGTCGGAGTTGCTCAATGCCGAGCGGATTCTGTTCGACGCCCACCTGAAGGACTGGGTCGCCCCGTTCCGGGCGTTCTGCACGTCCCCGGTGTTCCGCCGCGGGTTCGTGGACGAGGTGAACATCGACGCGCGCCAGTTCCTCCGCCACGCCCACGACCTGTTCGCCGCCGGTCCGGTCCGCCAACTCCAGCTCATGGACGTGGGGGCCAACCTCGGCCGGGTGATGCAGTCCACCTACCTCGGCCGACTATCCGGGCTGACGGTCTACGCCCAGCACCTGCGCGACCCGCTGGCGCTGGCCGTCGCTCGCTGCCCGTACCTGACCGGGCTCCGGCAGCTCAACCTGCGGAAGAACCGGATCACCGACGCCGGGGCGGACGCGCTGGCCGGCGCGCAGGCTCTGTCGAGTCTAGAAGAGATCAACCTGTCGGAGAACGAACTGACGGAGGCGGGGGCGCGGGCGCTAGCGGCGTCGCCGCACCTGGGTTCGCTCCGCCGGCTCGACCTGCGGCAGAACCCGGTCGGCCCGGTGGGGGCGGAAGCGGTGGCGGCGTCGGACCGGCTGGCGGCGCTGGAGTGGCTCGTCCTGTCCGAGTGCGGGGTCGGCAGCCCGCGTCTCCAGACGCTGCCGCGGCCGTCGGCACTGCTCCGCGTCACGACGCTTGACCTGTCGGCGAACGGCCTCGGGGCGGCGGCGCTGAAGGCAATTCTGACGCCGGCCGCGGACGCACCGGTCCGGCTGCGGTCGCTCGACCTGAGCCGCAACGACCTGGGCGAGCCCGGGGCGAGGGCGGTGGCCGGGGCGGCGGCACTGACCGGGCTGCGGACGCTGAAGATGTCCGACTGCCGGCTGAACGACGACGCCATCCGGGCACTGGCGTCGTCGCCACACCTGTCCGCGGTGACCGAGTTCGACCTCGGGAACAACCCGGCGGGCGACGCCGGGTTCGAGGCGTTCCTGCACACCCCGCACCCGCGGGTGATGCAGTTGACGCTCCCGGCGATCGGCATCTCGCCGCCGCTGCGCCGCGAGCTCGACCGCCGCTTCCGCGGCCCGGCGGGTGCCTGACACGGCCCCCGGCTGACCTCCGCGCCGGGCGCGGCGGCGGTATCATGGGCGCACGCCCGCCGCCGTCTCCGAGACCCGGACATGCTCCGCGAGGAACAGATCGACCTGCGCCGGCAGCGGGCGAAGTCCACGCGCTTCACCATCGAGAACCTCGGCAAGAACCGCGTCTTCTCCGACTTCCGCGTCACCAACCCGGAGTCCGGCGGGCGGTACGAGGTCGGCGTCCGCGGGTTCGAGGTCGGCGACAACACCTGCACCTGCCCGGACTTCAAGGCTAACACCCTCGGCACCTGCAAGCACATCGAGGCGGTGCTCGAACACCTCCGCGACGACCTGCCGCCGCACCTCCAGAAGAAGAAGGCCGCGGTGCAGCGGCCCGAGGTCTACCTCCACTACGGCGAGCAACTGCGGCTCGGCCTCCACCTCCCGCCGCGGCACTCGGACAAGCTCGCGCGGCTCGCGCAGGCGTACTTCGACGACAAGTTCCTGTGGTCCGGCCGCGGAAAGTACCCGGACCTGATCCGCGACGTGGAGGCGGTGCCGGAAGAGGTCACGGTCCTGTCCGACGCGCTCGACTTCGTGGACCGCGAGATCGAGCGCGCCGACATGCTCGCCCGCGAGCAGGAGTGGCTGAAGCAGCTCGACGCCGGCACGCTCGACCTGAACCTGCTGCCGGTGCCGCTCTACGACTACCAGATGCGCGGGGCGCTGTTCCTGGCGTGCCGGGGGCGCAGCATCCTCGGCGACGACATGGGGCTCGGCAAGACCGTGCAGACGCTCGCCGCCGTCGAACTCCTCGCCCGCGAGCGCGGCATCCGCCGCGTGCTCGTCGTCGCGCCGGCGTCGGTGAAGTACCAGTGGGAAACGGAGATCCGGCGGTTCACGTCGCGCCCCGTACAGGTGATCGAAGGACTGCCCGACGCCCGCAAGGAACTCTACGCGCAGCCGACGTTCTACCGGCTGGTGAACTACGAGCAGGTGGTGCGCGACCGCGACGCGCTCAACGACTGGAAGCCCGACCTGGTGGTGCTCGACGAGGCGCAGCGGATCAAGAACTGGGAGGCGAAGACGACGCGCGAGGTGAAGAAGCTGGTCAGCCGGTATGCCATCGTGCTCACCGGCACGCCCTTGGAAAACAAGCTCGAAGAACTCTACAGCATCGTGCAGTTCGTGGACGAGCGCCGGTTCGGCCCGGCGTTCGAGTTCTTACACGCGCACCGCGTCGTGGACGAGGGCGGGAACCTCGTCGGCTACCGCAACCTGGAGGCGATCCGCGAGAAGCTGGCGCCGATCTTCCTCCGCCGCACCCGCGCCGAGGTGCTGACTCAGCTCCCCGAGCGGACGGACAACACCGTCTTCGTGGAACTGGCGCCGGAGCAGCGCGGCCCGTACGAGGAGCAGCGCGCGGCGCTGGCCCGGCTGCTGCAAAAGAACTACCTGACCGACCTCGACCGCAAGCGCATCCTGGCGTGCGTGGTGAACCTGCGGACGGTGTGCGACAGCACGTTCCTCCTCGACCGCGCGACGCACGTCTCCCCGAGGCTGGACGAGTTCGCCGAACTGCTGCCCGAACTCATCGGCACGCCGCCCGAGCACAAGGTCGTGGTCTTCTCACAGTGGGAGACGATGATCTTCGAGACGGCGAAGGTACTCGACACCCTCGGCGTCGGCTATGCCGTCCTCCACGGCGGCCTCTCGGGCAAGGACCGCAAGGCGGCGCTAGAGAAGTTCCAGACCGACCCGGCGTGTGCGGTGTTCCTCAGCACCGACGCCGGCGGCACCGGGCTGAACCTCCAGACCGCCGACACGGTGGTGAACCTGGAACTCCCGTGGAACCCGGCGGTGCTGGAGCAGCGCATCGCCCGCGTTCACCGCATGGGTCAGAAGCGGCCGGTGCGGGTGGTGAACTTCGTGACCCGCGGGACGATCGAGGAGCGCGTCCTGCGCACCTTAGAGGCAAAGCAGAACCTGTTCGACGGGCTCTTCGAGGGCGACGCGGACGAGCTCGCCTTCACGGGTGGGCCGGGCTTCCTGACCGCTTTGCGGAAGCTGACTGGGGAGGTCGAGGACAGAGGACAGAAGACCGAGGACAGGCCGCAGAAGACCGAAGCGGTGCCACCGGCCGCGGTGCCGGTTCCTACCGGCTCGCTGCCGTCTGCCCTCTGTCCACTGCCCCCTGATCCCTTCTGGCAAGCGGCGGTGCAGCTACTCGAAGGGGTGGCGGCGCTGGCGGCGGCGGGGCCGGTGCCGGCGGAGCTGCGCGAGCGGGTCCGCGGCGCCGCCGGCACAATCGTCGCCCGCGCCACGGCCGACCCGCCGAATCCGCCCGGTTCGCCGTGATCGGACGAAGGCGGGCGCCGCGCCGGGGTAGCCTTTCGTGTGGGCCGGAGTCGCCGGCCCGCCAGGGAGGGACCGGCGATGACGAGCATCGTGGTGGCGGCCGCGCTGGCGGCGGCCGCGGGACCGGAACCGGACGCGCAGGTCGTCCCCGTCGGGTTCTTCCCGGGCGGTGGCGGGGCGTGGTCGGGGACGACGAGCTACTACGGGTTCGGCCGCGAGGCGGCCTACGGGACGGGGATCGGGCCGGAGGTGTACAACCGCCCGCCCGGCTTCGGCCGCGACGGCCGCCGCTACGGCACCCCGTACAGCCCGAGCCCCTACGACAACGCCCCCGCCCGCCGCGTCAACGGCTCGGTCGGTGGCGGGGTCTACATCGGCGGGTACACGGGCGGCGGGTTCAACGGTGGCGGCCTCGGGCTGTTCCGGCGCCGCTGACCAAGCAAGTTTTTGACGGGATGAACAGGACGAAACAGGATAAAACCAAGAATCTGATTTAAACTCCTGTTTCGTCCTGTTCATCCCGTCAAAAACTGCCGTCACTCCTCCGCCACGCCCGGCTCGATCACGCGCATCGTCTTCCACTTCCCGGTGCGAAACCGCCACACGAAGCACAGCGCCATGCTGCAGATGAACGCGGTGGCGAAGCCCCATGCCCAGTAGAGCAGGTTCCCCATCGACGGGAACAGTTCGGCGAGCTCCGCGCGCCACGTCACCAGCACCGCCGTCGGGATCACCATCACCGGCCACGCCAGCGCGAACGTCAGCCACGTCACGAACCGGGTGTCGCCGGCGCCGCGGAGGGCGAACGCGAACGTCAGGTTAATGGCGTCGGCCAGCGAGTACACCGCCACGCACACGAGTAGCCCCGGCACCAGCGCGGCGATGGCGGCGAACTTCTCCGGGTCGCCCTCCGGCTCGAACCCGGACACCAGCACGCCCGGGATGAGCAGGTACGTCGCGGCGACGACGCACATGTACCCGAACGACCACTTCGCGCCGGTCAGCACCGACTTCTCGGCCAGGTCCGGGCGGTCGCCGCCGAGCCGCTGGCCGACCAGGATGCACACCGCCTGCCCGAGCCCCATCATCGGCAGGAACGCCACCATGTTGAAGCGAATGGTGAGCGTCGTCGCGCCGAGGGCCGCGTCGCCGAGCTTCCCGACGAACTGCGTGAACAGGTGGAACACCAGCACGTCGAGGAACACCTGCAACCCCGCCGGCCCGCCGTACGTCATCAGCCGCCCGAACAGATCGCGGTCGAACACCCACCCCGAGGCCGTGGCGAACCCGTCACGGAACTTCGGCCGCAGGAACAACACGAGCGCGAGCCCCGCCGCCGCCCAGCTGCCGACCACCGTGGCGATGCCGGCGCCGGCGATCCCCATCTCGGGGAAGCCCCAGCGGCCGAAGATGAGGAGCAGCGCGAGCGCGACGTTCACGATGGTGCCGAACGCCTCGATGACGAGCACCGTCCACGTCTCGCCGCGGCCCGAGAAGAAGCCGTTGATCGCCTGCATCACCAGCATCGGCAGTGCGGCGAAGGCGAAGCAGCGGAGGTAAACCGCTTCGAGCTGCTGGATGTGCTCCGGGTGCCCGGCGAGCGACGTGAGCCAGCCGGCGAGCGGCACGACGGCGAGGAACGCCAGCCCGGCGACGACGGCGAAGTACACGCCCTGCCACACCGCCGGCCCGGCCCGGTGCGGCCGACCGGCGCCGGTGTACTGCGCGACAAACGTCGACGTGTACCCGGCGGTGACGCTGAGGAACCCGAACCCGAGCCAGTACCACATGACCGCCGGGAACGAGGCGGTCATCTCGTCGGTGTTGTGGCGGGCGAGCAGGAGCGTGTCGGGCAGCACCTGCACCGTCATGAAGCTCTGACTGATGACGAGCGGCAGCGCGAGCGTGATGAGCTCGCGGCTGCCGCCGGGGCGGGCAGTGGGCGGTGGACTTTGGTCGGTGGTTGGTTCGGAGGGCGGAGCCGGCTCTGATGCGATCGCAGTCGGTTCCGTCATTCCGCCCTCGCGGTCGTGTTCTGAACTGCCCACCGTCCACCACCCGCTGACCACTACTGCTTGAGCAGCCAGATGTTCCGGTACTGGACCGGGTGGCCGTGGTCCTGCAGCAGGATCGGGCCGGGGGTGGCCGGGTCACCGCCGGCGCCGGCCCGGGTGTTGTCCACCGGGATGCGCACGTCGTCGTGGACCTTGATCCCGTTATGATACACCGTCATCCTCGCAGGTTCGCGCTTCTCCTTCCCCTCGAACCGCGGGGCGGTGAAGAGAATGTCGTAGCTCTGCCACACGGTCGGCGCCTTGCAGGCGTTGACCAGCGGCGCCGCCACCTCGTAGATCGCGGCGCAGTCGTTGTTCTTGCTCTTGAGTCCGTAGCTGTCGAGCACCTGCACCTCGTACCGCCCCTGGACGTACACCCCGCTGTTGCCGCGCCCCTGCCCGGTGCCGCCTGGCTCGTACGGGACGCGGAACTCGACGTGCAGCTTGAAGGATCCGCCGAACGTGTCCCTGGTCACGATGTCGCCGTGGCCCTTCACGCCCTCCATCGCCCCACCGCGGCGGAGCACCCACTTCACCTCGCCGCCGTTCCGCTTGACCCACTTCGACAAATCCTTGCCGTCGAACAGCACGACGGCCCCCGCCGGGGGCGGCGTGGATTCCACGTCGGCGAGGTCGTCGATCTTGGCGGCCTTGAAGTTGCCGTCGTCGAGCCGCCACGGGTCGACGGCAGGCTGGGCGACGGCCGCCGCCGCGGCCGCGGCGACGACGAGGCAGGAGAGGGCGCGCATGGGTGGCTCCGGTGGGACGGGCGGACGGGGCGATTGTAGCGACGGTGGTTCGGGCTACCGTTCTCCGTCGTCCGCCTGACGCGCCGCCCGACGGGTGCGGGAAACGCCCACGCGGCGGCCGTCGGCCGCGCGGTGAGGCGCGACCGGCGGTCGCCGGTGGGCGGGTGTCGGGTTCCGGTGCGGTGCCCCAGCCGGCCGCTCGTGCCGCGGGGGTCGCAGGGGTTACCTGCTCGGTCGCCCGGACGACC
>JAFKFQ010000236.1 GCA_017308215.1 bacterium
CCGCGATCCCACCGAGTAGCAGGCCGGCCGGGGCCGGCACCGGGGTCGGCGGCGGACCGGGGGGCACGTCCGGCGGCGGCGGCGGGCTCACCGGCGGCCCCGGGGGCGGCGGCGACTGCGGCGGCGAGCCCGGGGGCGGCGAGTTGATCGGCGGCGGCGAGAACGGCGGCGGCGGCACCATGCTCTGCGGCGGGCTCACCGGAGGCGAGTTGGTCGTGTTGCCCGGGGGTGACGAGAAGAACCCGCCGGTGCCGCCACCACCGAACCCGCCGAATCCACCGCCGCCCCCGACCGGGGCACCGAAGCCCGGACCACCGCCCCCGACACCACCGCCACCACTGCCGAGGCCGCCGCTCACTCCGCCGGCGACCGCACCGCCACCGCCGCCCGCCGCGGCCGTGCGCAGGGCGTACTGGTCCTGGGCGACCACGCCGGCCGCGTTCGGCAGCCCGTTCATCCGCACCAGTTCGCGCCCCGTCAGCGCCGGGTTGCTGTAGAACACCGCGTCGTCGCCGGTGAGCGACCGCAGGTAGTCCTCGGCCGTGGCAACGAACGTCGGCGCCTCCGCCGGCGGCGGGTAGTCGGACTGGAACGTCCCGGTGCCGAGACTGAACCGGTTCTGGACGTCCGGCGCCTCGCCCTTCGGCAGATCCTTCTCGAACGCCAGTTCCCACAACGCCGCCTGGAACGCGCGGGCGTTGTCCGGGCTCTGGAAGTTCTGCGAGGTCAGGTAGTGCCGGCCGAACAGCTCGCGGATGTACTTGCCCCGCAGTGCCGCCTCGGCGTGCCCGGCCTCGTCGTCCTTAAGCCCATAGGCGGCGGGGTCTTCCGGCCGCTGAAGGTCGAACCGGTAGGTCGTCCCGGCCGTGACGCCGACCAGCGGCTCGGCGCAGAAGGCGGTGAAGGTACGGTCGAACCCGGCGCCGGTGAGGCGGTCTTCGGGCACGTCCCAGCGGAGGGCACCGACCGCCTTCGTGTACGACGTGCCGTCCATCTTGAACGCGAACGTGCCCTTCGCCTCCACCAGGCCGCGGTAGTGCGCCCACACGTCCGCGGACGGCACCTGCGGCTGCTGGGCCATCACCGGCGAACCGTCGAGCGCGGCCACCACGACGGCCGCCGAGGCGAACCGGCGGGCGCGGGAACGACGGAGCAAATTCTTCGGGGTCATGGCGATCGCTCTCCCGTATGGGGTTCGGGAGCCTGGAACGGTCGGACGACCGGTAAGGGGACCGGCCGAACGACATAGGGGTAGAGATTAGCTCGCAAATCGACACTTTGAAAGGCCGAATTCTGCGGCCCAAGGGGTTTTAGGGCTGCGGTTTCCTGCCGGCGCTGAAAACGCGAACACCTGTGCGCGCTCGTTAACGATTTTCTCAATTTTGCGGGCGAATCCGGCGGCGAGCTCACTCCAACGACTACCTCCAGCCGCCGGCCGCCCCGTCGCCCGACCGGCTCGCAGCGCCGAACCTGCTGTGACAAGAACCGCTGCTACAATGAGGCTTTGTCCGTTCGCCCCCGACTCCCCGAGGCCACTCCCCGATGCCGAGTCCGTCGTCCCCGCGTCCGACCGGCGGGCGGCTGTCGCTCCCCCTGTGGACGGAGCGGTACGCCGCCCCGCTCGCGCCGACCACGCGCGCCGAGATGGCCGCGCGCGGGTGGGACGCGGTGGATGTCGTGTTCGTGTCGGGGGATGCGTACGTGGACCACCCCAGCTTCGCCGCCGCCATCCTCCACCGCTCGCTGGAGGCCGCGGGGTTCCGAGTGGCCGTCCTGAGTCAGCCGGCGTGGCAGAACTGCGACCCGTGGCGGGAGTTCGGGCGGCCGCGGCTGTTCTTCGCGGTCAGCGCGGGGAACATGGACTCGCTCATCAACCACTACACGGCGAACAAGAAGGTCCGCAACGACGACGCCTACTCGCCCGGCGGCCGCATCGGCCTGCGCCCGGACCGGGCGACGCTGGTGTACTGCCAGCGGGCGCGCGAGGCGTTCCCCGGGGTGCCGGTGATCGCCGGCGGGGTCGAGGCGAGTCTGCGCCGGCTGGCCCACTACGACTACTGGAGCGACACGGTGAAGCGCTCCATCGTGCTCGACAGCAAGGCGGACCTCGTCTGCTACGGGATGGGCGAGAAGACGATCGTGGAGGTCGCCCGCCGCCTCGCCGCCGGCGGCACGGTGAAGGACCTGCGCGACCTCCGCGGGGTGGCCTACGCGCTCGGGGCAAAGGAGAGCGAGGAGCGATTCGGTCGGAGAGAAGCCGAGTTTGGACAGGATAACAGGATGAACAGGATGGCCGAACCCGCGGTGGGTCTCGATCCTGTTCATCCTGTTATCCTGTCCAAGTTGCCCGGGTCCGATCCGTCAGCTGCCGCGCGCCGCGACCCCGTCGAGTTACTTCCCACCTACGAACAGGTCCGCGCCGACAAACTCGCGTTCGCCGAAGCCACGCGGGTCATCCACAGCAACACCAACCCGTTCAACGCTGTCACGTTGGTGCAGTTCCACGACCGGCAGGCGGTGGTACAGACGCCGCCGGCGTTCCCGCTCTCGCAAGCCGAGATGGACGCCGCCTACGACCTGCCGTTCACCCGCCGCCCGCACCCCGGCTACGCGGAGCCGGTCCCCGCGCACGAGATGATCAAGGACTCGGTCACGATCATGCGCGGGTGTTTCGGCGGCTGCACGTTCTGCTCCATCACCGCCCACCAGGGCCGCATCATCCAGAGCCGCTCCGAGGCGAGCATCCTCAGGGAGGTCGAGAAGGTCGCCGCCGACCCGGACTTCAAGGGGCACATCTCGGACGTGGGCGGGGCGACGGCGAACATGTACCGGATGCGCTGCACCCGCCCGGACGTGGAGGCGAAGTGCAAGCGGCTGAGCTGCGTCCACCCGACCATCTGCAAGCTCCTCGGCACCGACCACGCGCCGACGGTGCGGCTGCTCCGCCGGGTGCGCGAGACGCCGGGGGTGAAGACGGTGGCGGTGTCGAGCGGCATCCGCATGGACCTGGCGCAGCTGTCGCCGGAGTACGTCCGCGAGCTGGCGGCGCACCACACCGGCGGGCGGCTGAAGGTGGCCCCGGAGCACGCCAGCCCGGCGGTGCTGGAGCTGATGAAGAAGCCGTCGATCGACAACTTCGGGGTGTTCGCGGACCAGTTCCTGGCGGCGTCGGCGGCGGCGGGGAAGCCGCGGCAGCAGATCGTACCGTACTTCATCGCCGGCCACCCCGGCTCCGACCTCGCCGAGATGATCGAACTGGCCCTGTACCTGAAGCAGACCGGCTACCGCCCGGACCAGGTGCAGGACTTCATCCCGGCCCCGTTCGACATCGCCACGTGCATGTACCACACCGGCCTGGACCCGTTCACGAAGCAGCCGGTGACGATCGCCCGCAACCTCCGCGACCGCAAGATGCAGCGGGCACTGATGCAGTTCTTCAAGCCGGAGAACTACTTCCTGGTGCGCGACGCGCTGGCCCAGGCGGGCCGGGCCGACCTGATCGGCGGGTGCGACGGCCTCATCCCCGCCCACCCGCCGAAGGAGGCCATCGAGGCGCGGCGTCGCCAAGCGAATCGAAGCGTTCAGGGCGATGGTGCCGACGACCACTACCACACCGTCGCCAACCCCGCGAAGGGCGAGAAGCCCGGCGAACGCGGTGCTGGACCGCCGAAGCCGACCGGCTACAGGCCGGGGCGGAAGTCGCAACAGAGGCGCTACGACAAACGAAAGCCGAAGCAGGGCCAGTGACTTTTGGTTCGCAGGTTGGCTACGGTGGTAGGCGTCACGGGCCAACCCGGAGGTGCGTCGAATAATCTCCGACGGGATCGAGTCGCTCCCGAAGGTGCTCGAAGCCACCGTCCGGGGCATGGACAGGGAGTCGAAGCGGGTCAATGCCATCGGCGTGCTGACGGGGATGGTCGGAGCAGCTGCCACGGCTCGCACGGTCGATGCCCCGATGCGGTCGGACGAAATCCTCGACGCGACCATCAGGCTCCTGGCATCCGCCTATTTGTCGGAAGACCCGGCATCGGAATGATCCGAGCTGAACGCCGCGATCATCAGAAGGGTTTATCCGTGAACAATTCCAGCCTGCACGAAGCCATCGTCTCGTCCTTTCTCGATCGCCAGCGGCCACCGACGATACGAGAGATCGCCTCGCGATTCCGATGCACCGAGGCCGACGCGCGGCACGGCCTACGCGCCCTCGCGGACTATCACGGCGTGGTGTTGCACCCGAACTCCGACGAAGTCTGGGTTGCCCACCCGTTCTCCGCAGCGCCAACCACCTGCGTGGTGACGTCGGGCACGCGCAAATGATGGGGGAACTGCGCCTGGTGTTCGCTCGGCGTGGTACAACTCGCCGGAGGGACGGCGACCGTCGAGACAAGGCTTGGGGCGCTCGACGACCACGCGGTGGTCAGGTTCGAGAACGGGACGCTGCTCGACAAGGATTACGTCGTCCACTTCCCGGTCCCGATGCGGAAGGCGTGGGATAACGTCATCTACACGTGCTCGGTCATGCTGCTGTTCCGGGACGAAGCCCAGGTGGACGACTGGTGCACGAGGAGAGGAATTCCCAAAGGGGATGTGAGGCCCATCGAGCAGGTTTGGACGTTCGCGGCGGAGTGGTACGGGCGTCACGCCGATGCGAACTGGGCCAAGTGGTCGATGCAGGAGGCGGCGGAGATGTTCGGCCGCCACAATCTTACAGGGCCGATCTGGTCGCTTTCGGGCGAGGCGGATCGATTCTGACCACGACAAGACCGGTCAAACAACGCCGGCAGAGCCGATTTCGCCGGGTTGCGGTTCATGCGGGCAATGTACTCGGGTGATTACAAGATTCTTCGGGATCTTTGTCAGCCGGCCCCGCGGGGCTTGGTCCGCAAGCTCGAAGTGCGCTGAATCGCCAACTTCTTGATCGTCCCGTTCCGCAGGTAAATTTGAACTTGGGCGACGCGGCTCAAGTGGGCCACGCGGGTGATGTGAACCGGATGTACGAGAGCGCACGGGACACGAGCGATTCGGACCTGCGCGCCCTGGTCGATACCGCGCTCGGACGGTTCAGCCGGATTGACGCGGTCGTCAACAACACCGGCCATGCCCCGAAGGGCGAACTGCTCGACCTTTCGGACGACGACTGGCGAACGGGGTTCGATTTGCTCTATCTGAACGTCGTCCGGGTCGCACGTATCGTTATCCCCACGATGTCGGCTCGGGGAGCCGGTGACGAGTCGGAGCCGTCTCCTGACGGTCGCCGACCCCGCCAATGGCGAGAAGCGCGGCGAGCGCAGCGAGAGCAAGGGTTGTCGGCCCGGCGGTAAAACTCAGAAGTGACACAAGGGCAGTTGTTGAGTCGTTTGGGACAATGGGGCAGCCCCCGCCCGTCGGACAGGTCGAGGGCCTGCTTCAGGCCGAAGCAGCGGACGTTCTCCACGCTCAGCGACGGGACGTAGCACGCCTTCGGCTTGTCGCCGGCGGGCGCGGGGGCGTGCTTCTTGCCGGTCTTCACCACACCGGGCAGCGTAGCGGCTCCGCCGGCCGGGCACAACCGGGCGGGGCGCCCGCCGCCCCCGGCTTTTCCGCGGGCGGGCTGCTATAACAGCGGCACCACCCCCCGGAGCCCTGCCCGATGAAGGTCCACGAGTACCAGGCCAAGGAACTCCTCGCCGCCGCCGGGGCCAACGTCCCCGCGCACGTCCTCTGCAAGACGCCCGACGAGGCGGCCGCGGCGTTCGACAAGCTCTCGAACGGCGGCGGCGTCATGGTCAAGGCGCAGATCCACGCCGGCGGCCGCGGCGCCGGGCAGCTCAAGGGCTACGCCGACAAGCTCGGCGGGGTCAAGTTCGCCCCGACCCGCGAGAAGGCCAAGGCGCTCGCCGAGACGATGCTCAAGCACTCGCTCGTCACCCTCCAGACCGGCCCCGAGGGGCAGCCGATCCGCAAGGTGATCGTCCAGGCCGACGCCGAGCCGGAGAAGGAGTACTACGTCGCCGTCGTGTTCGACCGGGCCATCGGCCAGCCGGTGCTGATGGCGTCGGCGGCCGGCGGCATGGACATCGAGAAGGTCGCGCACGAGACCCCGGAGAAGATCCTGAAGGTGCCGTTCAGCCCGGAGACCGGGTTGCAGCCGTTCCAGGCGCGGCGGATGGCCTACGAGCTCGGGTTCACCCCCGAGCAGGCGGCGAAGGCCGAGAAGATCATGCTCGCGCTGTCGAAGGTGTACCTGGAGAAGGACGCGACGCTCGCCGAGGTGAACCCGCTCGCCGTCACCAAGAAGGGCGACGTGGTGGTGCTCGACGCCAAGATCGACTTCGACGACAACGCGCTGTTCCGCCACAAGGACGTCGAGGCGCTGCGCGACCTGGACGAGGAGAACCCGGTCGAGGTGCGGGCCGGGAAGGCGAGCCTGAACTTCATCCAGCTCGACGGCACGGTCGGCTGCCTGGTGAACGGCGCCGGGCTGGCGATGGCGACGATGGACATCGTGAACCACCACGGCAAGCAGTACGGGGTGGGGCCGGCGAACTTCCTGGACGTGGGCGGCGGGGTGACGGCGGAGAACGCGGTGGAGGCGTTCCGCATCATCCTGAGCGACCCGAAGGTGAAGGCGATCTTCGTGAACGTGTTCGGCGGCATCGCGAGCTGCGCCCGCATCGCCGACGCGCTGGTGAAGGCCGGGCGCGAGGTCGGGTTCCAGGTGCCGGTGGTGGTGCGCCTCGAGGGGAACGAGGTCGAGAAGGCGCGCGAGATCCTCAACGGCGTGAAGGCCGAGCTCCCGGCGATCCGCGTCGCCCCCGGGCTGACCGAGGGCGCGAAGATGGTGGTCGAGCTGGCGAAGTAACCCGGAGGGCGACGGATGGGCGCCGCGTCCACGGCCACGATGACCGCGGGCGAGTTCTGCGACTGGGTCGTTCGGGAACACCTCGACGGCCGCGCCTACGAACTCGTCCGCGGGGAGGTATCCGAGGTGCCGCCGCCGACCCGTCTCCACGGGCTCTGTTGCTGGCTGGTCATCAAGGTGCTGACGGAGTACGTCGGCCGCCGCGGCGCCGGCCACCTGCTGACCAACGACGCCGGCATCCTGGTCGAGGAGAACCCGGACACGCTCCGCGGGGCGGACGTGATTCTGTTCCTCCGCAACCCCGCCCCGCAGGACTTCGCCGGGCAGTACGTCACCGACGTCCCGGACCTGGTGGTCGAGATCGTCTCCCCGTCGGACCGGAAGAAGGACATCAACCTGCGGGTGAACCAGTACCTCGACCGGGGTATCCCGCTGGTTTGGTTGATCGACCCGGACGATCGGCTCGTCACGGTCTGCCGCCCGCGGGCGTTCCCGAAGGCACTCGACGCGACCGAGGAATTGACCGGCAGCGACGTGCTCCCGGACTTTGCGTGTCCGGTCCGCGTGCTGTTCCCCCCGACCCCGACACCCTGATCCCTCTCCCGGACAAGGACGACGCCGATGAAGACGACCCGCCCGGCCGCCCTGCTCGCGGCCGTGTTGGCCCTCGCCGGGTGCGGCAAGCCGCCCGCCCCGAGCGGCAAGGACGACCCCGCCAAGGACGGCACCGGTCCGGCGGCGTCCGTCCCCGCCGGGCCGGTCGCGCCGACCGACGCCAGCTCGGTCGCCGCCGAGAAGTTCGTCGCCGACCTGATCCAGAAGAAGGCCGACCCGAACAAGCTCAGCACGCCGTTCCTCAAGGCCGTCGGGCTGCCGGTGCTGTCGCCCGAGGACAAGGCGAAGGGGTACAGTCCCACCGCCGCGCAGGCGTGGCTCAACCGGGCCGGCGAGGAGCTCGGCAAGCTCGGGCCGCTCGGCCTGCCGACCGGGTCCACCGCCGGCTCCACCGCCGTGTTCGTCAGCCCGGTCGGCGCCGGGCGGTACAGCCTCCGCCTGGTGCAGGACGGCGGGGCGTGGAAGGTGGACTGGTTCGGGGTCGGCACCGCGAAGGCGAACGACATGGGGAAGCCGAAGACGTCCGACGAGGCGTTCCAGGACTTCGCCGTACTCGCCTTCCTCGACGCCACGACCGGCGCCGCCCAGCCGCTCGACGACCGGGTGCCGCTGGCGGCCGCGGTGCTGTCGCAGAAGGCCCGGCAGAAGTGGGGCACGCCGTTCCCGGCCGACCAGGAGCAGGGCTACGACTACAACCGCGGCAAGCTCGGCGTGGTGATGGACGGGCTCGGCCAGGGCGCGACCGAGGTCGCCCGCACCCGCACCGGGCCGGACACGTTCCGCGCCACGATCACGAAGGGCGGTGCCGCCCGTACGTTTGCAGTCAAGCTCGTCCCCGCCCCCGCCGGCGGGTGGGCGATCGACGAGTTCCAGGGGGAGTAACCCACCACCCCACGGGGAGCGCCCGTGTCCCACGCCGCCGCCGCGCTCGTCGCCGCCGTCGCTTGCGCCCTGGTGCTCGTCCCCGGCCGCGCCGCCGACCCGCCGGGGCCGGCGCGGCGCGTCGAGAAGCTCGGCCGCGGGGTCATCGCACTGCACCAGGGCGGCGGCCGGGTGTTCGTCTCGTGGCGGCTCCTCGCCACCGACCCGGACGGCGTGGCGTTCAAGGTCTACCGCCAGGTCGGTGACGCGGCGCCGGTCGCACTGACGCCAGAACCGCTCACGAAGGTCACGCACGTCACCGACACCGGCGTCGCGTTCACGGCGCCGGTCCGCTACCTCGTCCGGGCCGTGACGGACGGCCGGGAGGGCGACCCGGCCGCTTCCCTCCCGCTCCCGGTGGACGCGCCGGCGCGGCCGTACATCGCCATCCCGCTGCGCACGCCCCCCGGGCACACGCCGGGCGACGCGAGCGTCGGCGACCTGGACGGCGACGGCGAGTACGAGGTGGTGGTGAAGCAGGAGCAGCGCCCGCGCGACAACTCGCAGAAGGGCGAGACCGGCGAGACGAAGCTGGAGGCGTACAAGCTCGACGGCACGTTCCTGTGGCGGATCAACCTCGGCCGTAACGTCCGCGAGGGCGCCCACTACACGCAGTTCCTCGTCTTCGACCTCGACGGCGATGGGAAGGCCGAGGTCGTGTGCCGGACCGCCGACGGTACCGTGGACGGCGCGGGCGTTGCCATCGGTGACCGCGACGCGAACCACCGCAACGCCGACGGCTACGTCCTCACCGGCCCGGAGTTCCTGACCGTCTTCGACGGGCTCACCGGGCGGGCGCTCGCCACCACCGACTACCTCCCGCCGCGCGGCCGCGTCGCCGACTGGGGCGACGCCTACGGCAACCGCGTGGACCGCTTCCTCGCCGGGGTCGCGTACCTCGACGGCGAGCGGCCGAGCGTCGTGTTCGCCCGCGGCTACTACACCCGCACCGTGCTCGTCGCCTGGGACTGGCGCGGCGGCCGCCTCACCCGCCGCTGGACGTTCGACAGCAGCGACGGCAACCGCGAGTACGCGGGGCAGGGCGACCACTCACTGAGCGTCGCCGACGTGGACGGCGACGGGAAGGACGACATCGTGTACGGCGCCTGCACCGTCGGCAGCGACGGCCGCGGCCTGTACAGCACCGGCCTCGGCCACGGCGACGCCCTGCACGTCTCCGACCTCGACCCGGGGCGGTCGGGGCTCGAAGTGTTCAACATCCACGAGCGGAAGCCGGCGTGCGGGGTGTCGTTCCGCGACGCGCGGACCGGCAGGGTGATCTGGAGCAAGCCGTCCGCCGACGTGGGCCGCGGCCTCGCCGCCGACATCGACCCGCGCCACCGCGGCGCCGAGTTCTGGGCGTCCGGCCCCGGGCTGACCGGCGTGTGGGACGTCCGCGGCGAACCGGTCTCGGCGAAGAAGCCGCGGTCGTGCAACTTCGCCGTCTGGTGGGACGGCGACCTGCTGCGCGAACTCCTCGACCGCACCACGATCACGCACTGGAACTGGACGACGGAGAGCGAAACGGTGCTGCTCGTCGCCGTCGGCTGTGCGTCGAACAACGGCTCGAAGGCGACGCCGGCGCTGAGCGCCGACGTGCTCGGCGACTGGCGCGAGGAGGTGCTGTTCCGCACGACCGACAACACGGAACTGCGCCTCTACTCGACGGCCATCCCGACCGACGTCCGCCTGCCGACGCTGATGCACGACCCGCAGTACCGCGCCGCCGTGGCGTGGCAGAACGTCGGGTACAACCAGCCGCCGCACCCGAGCTTCTTCCTCGGCGCCGGCATGGACTCGCCCCCGCGGCCGCGCGTCACCACCGGGCGGGACTGACGCATGCCCCCGCCCGAACCCACCCCGCACCGCTGGCGCCGCCCCGCCGCCGCGGTGGTGGTCGTCGCCGCGGCGGTCGCGGTCGGGATCGCCGTCGGTCGCCCGGGCCGCGCGCCGGAACCCGCCGCACCCGACCCGGCGCCCGCGCCCCCGCCGTTGCCGCCCTCGCCCGCCGCGCCGCTCACACCGACCGACGTCCTCACCTCGCCCGATTGGGAGTGGACCGCCCCCGAGAACCTCGGCCCCGGTGTCAACACCGCGCACGCCGAACGTTCCCCCTGTCTGTCCGCCGACGGGCTCACCCTGGTCTTCGCCTCGAACCGTCCCGGCGGGCGGGGCGGGTTCGACCTGTGGCTGTGCCGCCGCGGCAGCCCGGACGTGCCGTTCGGCGGCGCCGTCAACCTCGGCCCGCGGGTCAACACCGCCGGCACCGAGGACGCCCCGTCCCTGTCCGCCGACGGGTTGACGCTCGCGTTCACCGCCGTCCGCGGAGCCGGGACGGACACCGATGTCTGGCTCGCCCGCCGCCCGACCCCGGACGCCGCGTGGGCCGAGCCGGTGCCGGCCGGGCCGGAGGTCAACACCCGCGCCGGCGAGTTCCGGCCGTGGCTCGCCGCCGACGGCCTCACGCTCACCTTCGCCCGCGGCGACACCATCTGGGCCGCGCCCCGCCCGACGGCCGACGCCCCGTTCGGCGCGGCGCGGCCGCTCGGGAGCGACCGACTGATCTTCGGCGGCCCGGCGGTCTCGGCCGACGGCCGCACGCTGCTCCTGGCCCGCCACGACCGGCCCGCCGGGAAGACCCGCCTGTGGCTCGCCCGGGTCGGTGACCCGGCCCGCCCGCTCGACGGCCTCGCCCCGGTCGG
>JAFKFQ010000364.1 GCA_017308215.1 bacterium
GCGCGAGAGCATTGGCTTCGCTCTCAGCCATGGTGTCCCTCACCATGGTGGTGGTCACCACGTCGATGATGGGACGCCATCATCACGACGCAAGCCAGACCCGCGACGACACCGACGACCAGCGCAGCGCTCCAACCGAGCGACACCCCGACGACCGTTGTGAGTCCGAGGATGGCCAGCATGGGGACGATGCAGCACGCTGCGAGCGCGAACAGGGCGATGAGGAGCATGCGCAGCGCGAGCAGGAGGAAGTGGCGGAGGCGGAGCTTGCGCTGGTTGGTCTTGAGCTTCTGTTGGAGGAACCGGAACGCGGGGAACGGGAGCCGCTTGGGCTCCTGCTTCATGATGAGGTGGAGCAGGACCGGGAGCCCGACCAGGGCGACCCCGGCGATGAGGATCGGGTGCATGAGGGGATTGTACCGCCGGGCGGGCCGTCACGCCGGCCGTTCGCCCGGGACGCCGCACCGCTTCCGCCGGGGGCGCGGGGGCCGGCGGGGTTACTTCTTGCGGACCAGCTTCATCGTGCCGCAGTGGTTCGGCGACGGCTTGCCGCCCTCCCACGCCTCGCCGGCGATCTCGACCGTGTCGGAGTTGAGGAACGTGACGACCGCCCCGTGCATGTGCGCGTCCTTCGCCACGTCCAGGTTCGACCCGCCGGTGAAGACCCAGCGGATCTGGTTCGGCGCCGACCCGGGGGCCGCCTTCATCCGCGGCTGGTTCCCGAGCATGCAGTAGTGCGTCATCACCACGTCCGCCCCGTCCAGGTGGTACACCGACATCATCTCCATCGGCGTGCCCGGGAACAGCGTCTCGGTGATGGTGCTGCCGCCCGCGGTCAGCCGCGCCACCGACACCACCTTCTCCGTCGGCTTGCCGTCCTTGTCCGCCTCCACCCACGTCCCGACCATCCCCTTCAGCTTCTCGAACGTCGGGTTGGCCGGGGCCGCCGTCTTCGCCGCCGGCTCCTGGGAGCGGGCGCCCGCGCCGAGGGCCACGACCACCACGCCGCAAACCAGCAGCTTCCGAATCATCTCGTACTCCCGTTGGGGACAAGGGGCGAACCGCGACCCCGCGCCGCGCGGGGCCGTGTACTCGTGTGCCGCGACCTGGTGCGCGGGGGAACCGTCAGAACCCGTCAGCCCGTCGGGCCGGGGACCATGACCATCCAGCCGATGCCGAACCGGTCGGTGACCATGCCGTAGCACGGCGACCAGAACGTCTGGCTCAGCGGCATCTGCACGCTCCCGCCGTCGGCCAGCGCGTCGAACGCGCGGCGGGCGACCTCCTCCGTCGGCACCGCCAGCGCCAGCCGGAAGCCGTCGTGCCGCACCGCGGCGGCGTCGCACCCGTCCGACGCCATCAGCCGGACGCCGCGGACGGTGAACGAGGCGTGCATCACCTTCTTCTCGAACCCCGGCGCCAGCATCCCGGGCGGGGGCGCCTCGGGGCTCTGGTCGAACCGCATCAGCATCTCGACCTCGGCGCCGAGCGCCTGGCCGTAGAACGCCAGCGCCTCCTCGCAGCGGCCGCCGAAGAACAGGTAGGGCGTGATCGCCGTGCCGGTCATGACTCACTCCGGGTCGGGGTTCGGGGGACTCGCGGGCTCGTGTCGGTTCGGCGGTGTGTCCCCGGCTTGGTAGCCGCAGGCTTCAGCCTGCGCCCGCGTGACGCAGGCTGAAGCCTGCGGCTACCGGCTACCGGTCGTGCACCGCCACCGAAACACCACTGGTCGAACGGGCCGGGCGCGGATCGACAGCGATCTACGCGACGGGCAAGTTTTCCCGGACCGAGG
>JAFKFQ010000237.1 GCA_017308215.1 bacterium
GCTCGGGCTGGGGCAACGGCAGGCGGGCCGGGCCGGCGCCGGGACCGGGGACGGGCGGCGGCGGGCCGGGCCACCACTCTTCGAGCAGGAGCGCCGACAGGTCCGCCGCGGCGCGCCAGGCGTCCCCGAGTGCCCGCACCGATTCCAGCCGGACCTCGGCGACCGCCCGCTGGGCCTGGATCACCCGCAGGTACTCGAACTGCCCGCCCTTGAACGCCTCCCGCGACAGCCGGAACGTCTCCTCCGCCTTCGGCAGGATGTCGGTGCGGTACAGCTCCGCGAGCTTGACCGCCGCCGCGTAGGTCCGGTGGGCGGCGGCGACCTTCTCGGCCAGGTCGTTCTCGACCCGCCCGACCTCCTGGATCGCCTCCCCGAGTTCCGCCTTTGCGGCGCGGATGTTCCCCTGGTTCCGGTTCCACGTCGGGATCGGCGCCGACAGCCCGAACGAGAAGTCGTTCGACCGGTTCTCGTACTGCTTGACGTACCCGGTGGTGAACGTGACGTTCGGGATCGGCTCGACCTCGGCGCGGCGGATCGCCGCCTGCGCCCGATCGACCCCGATCCGGGCCGCCCGTGCCTCCGGGTGGGTGGCGAGCACGGCCTCGCGGGTCCGGTCCAGGTCGTACACGGGGAGTTCGTCGAACGGCCCGGCCGCGGGGCCGACCGCCAGCCGCGGGTCGCCGACGACGGCCGCCAGCCGCCGCCGCGCCCCCGGGATCTCGCGCCGCGCGGCCTCCGCCTGGGACCGGAACCGGGCGAGCTCGACCTCGAGCTGGACCTGGTCGAGCCGGGCGATCTGCTTGTTGTCGAGGAGCGTCTGCCCGGTCTTCGTCGCCTCCCCCGCGAGCCCGACGATCTCGTCGAGGGCGGCGATGCGCTTCTCCAGGGCGTACAGGTCGTAGAACGCCCCGCGGACCCCGCCGATGACCGCGTAGCGCTCGCGCATCAGGGCGAGGGTGGCCTGGTCCACTTCGCGGGCCGCGACCGCCTGCGACAGGGTCAGCTTCCGCCCGGTGACGATCTCCTGCGTGACCCGGGGGACGTTGACGATGCCCCCGGGGCCGGTGCGGTCGCCGATCTCGTCCCAGTTGGCCCCGAGGGTCGGGTTCGGGTAGAGCCCGGCCTGGACGTACCGCCCCTGGGCCGCGTCGATGGCGAACGTGGCTTTCGCCAAGCGCGGGTTCCGTCCGACGGCCAGCTGCACCAGCTCGTCCACCCGCACCGCGACCTCGGCGGGTGGCACGGGGGCCGGTGCGGGGCCGGCCGCCGGCGCGGGACCGGCCACCGGCTCCTGATGCGCGACCGGGACGACCGGACTTCCGACCGGTCGGGAGCCGGGGGCGGATGTCCCGTAAGCCCGGACGGCGGACGGGTCGAACGTCGGCGGCCCGGCGGCGCAGCCGATCGCCCCCGCCAGGAACAACCCGCCGGCCATCCGGCCGAGCAGGCGACGCGCCGAGTTGCGAGCGCTCATAGTCGTCCTCCGCCGCCCTTCCGGGCGCACCAGGATTGGGTTGATCCGCCGGAGCCGGGTCCAGCCGCGGCGGATCAACAGCGGAAGGCGTGGGAGAACCGAAGGTGGTCGACGGGCGGGGAGTGTACGGGCGTGGCACTCGGCGGGCTCACTACCGGCCGGAGGTCGAGGACGAGGCTCGGATTGCCGAACCCGGTCGTCCCGTTATCCGCATGGTCGCAGCCGACTCGCTCCGCGCCGATCGGGGGCGGAACCAGGCTGACGCCCGGGCCGTGCTGGCACGGCACTCGCTCCGGGGCTCGCTCGGGGTATGGTAGTCGGGGGTCATCCGGTTCCGCATGGGCGTGACACGGACACGTCCGGTACGTCGCTGCCTCGACCCGTGGGGGGGCCGTGGCGGAGATACTCACGGGTCGGGCCAGCGCCGCGAGGCCGCACGGGCAGCGCAGCGGGCCGCCGGTCGTGACCGACAGGACCGCCGCGACGATCACCGTAAGCGCCCGCATGGCCCGATACCCGAAACGAGATCCGTCAGTCAGGGCTCGTACCTAGAATCGGCAGCCGGGCGACCGCTCCAGAAAGAAAAGCCCGCGGACTCGGGAAATCCGGCGCGACGGCTATACTCTCCCTCCACTGACCGCGCGCCGCGCCCGTGGCGTGGACCGGATCGCCGGGCGCCGTGGTTCACCAACAGGACGATTCGATGTACCGCCTCTCGGGCTACGCGGCGGCGGCCCTGGCCGTGCTGGCCGGCGGGGCCACGGCCCAAGCCCAGTACTTCCACGGCCACCTCCACTACCACAACGGCCACTACCACCTGCACGGCCACTGGCACTACCCGAACTACTACCCCTACCCCGCCGCCCCGGTAGTCGTCGGGCCGAGGCTCTACGCCCCAGTGGTCCGGCCCGCGGTGGTCGTGCTGCCGCCCTCCGCACCCGCACCGGCCGGGGTCGTCGTCGCTCCGGCGGTAGGGGCTCCCGCGCTGCGGGCGAACCCGCTGCCGGCGCCGGCCCTGGTTCCAGCGAGCGGCGGCCCCGGGTTGACGCTACGTCTTCCCGCCGAATATCCGAATCCGGTCCACGTGCGGGTCGAGAAGCGTGACTACGAACTGCGGCCGGGCACCGAAGTGACGGTGCGTGACCGGGCGAGTTACCTCGTCGAGTTCGACCAGGGCGGGGCGTTCGGGCCGTTCTCCGCCGAGTACGTCGAGGGCGTGTACCGGTTCGTCGTCGGCGCCCGCGGCTGGCGGCTCGAACCGGACGCCCCGCGCCCCAACGCCCTACCAGCCCCGCCACGGCCGTGACCGCCGGGACGAGGCTTGCGGCTCCGGCCGACGGGTTGATCTACGCCGTCTTCGCGTGCTCCGGCGCGGCCGCGCTCGTGTTCGAGCTGTCGTGGTCGCGGCAGGTCGGCCTCGTCCTCGGCAACACGGCCGACTCGGTGGCCGTGGTCCTCGCCGCGTACTTCGCAGGTCTCGCCATCGGCCAGGTGCTCGGCGCCCGGCTCGCGCCGCGGGTCGGCCCGCTCGTGGGGTACGGTGTCTGCGAACTGCTGGCGGCAGCATGGGGATTTTCACTCCCGGTGGTGCTCGCCGTGTGGGACGCACCGCCGGCGGCACGGGCCGCCTGGTGCTTCGCCGTCCTCCTCCCTGCCACGGCCCCGCTCGGGGCGACGTTCCCGCTCCTCGCCGAACACCTGACGCGCCACACGCCCGCGAACGGGCGCCGGGTTGCCCTCGCCTACGCCGCGAACACCGCCGGCGGGGTGGTCGGGGTGCTGGCGGCCAGCACCGGCGGGCTGGTCGTCGTCGGGGTGACGGCGACCAGCTACGTTGCCGCGGGGGTGTGCGCCGGCTGCGGCGCCGCGGCGCTGGCACTCGCCCGGCGTGACGGGGTGAAGGAGTACGGTTCCGTCGTACCGCCGGCGACCGGGGCGTGGTGGTGGGTGGCGCTCGCGGCCCTCTCGGGATTGGCGACACTCGGGCTCGAAGTGCTCTACACCCGAATGTTCGCTCTGGTTCTGCACAACAGCACGACGAGCTTCGGCGTCGTGCTCGCCATGTTCCTCGCCGGCCTCGCACTGGGCGCCGCAGGCGCGGCGGCGCTCGGCCGGCGCGTCAGCCCTGGCAGGCTGGCAGTCACGGCCGCCGGTCTGGGGGCTGTCGCTGTGCCCGTCTCTGTCGTCCTCTTCGTCCGGCTCACCGGGCTCAACTACTTCGAGGCCGGCGACACCGCCGCCGGCTACTTCGCCGGCGTGCTCGTGCTGGCAGCGGCGGTCGTACTGCCACCCGTCGCGCTACTCGGGATGGTGCTGCCGGCCGTGTTCGCCACGGCCGGCACGGGCCGGGTGGTCGGTCGGCTCGCAGCGGCGAACACGGTCGCGGCGGCTGTCGGCGCCGTCGCCGCGGGGTATCTGTGGCTCCCGGCGCTCGGCCTGTGGTGGGCGTTCGGCGTACCGGCGACACTGCTCGCGCTCCCCGCCATCAGTGTGCTGACGGTTCGGGGGCGGGTCGTAGCGGGCGGCGTACTCGGGGTGCTGGTGGTGGTCGCGGTCGCGGTGGCGGGCGCGAGCCCGCATCAACCGGTGGGAAGCGAGACGGCCCGGGGCGAGGAGGTCGCCCGCCGCTGGGAAACGTCCTACGGCTGGATCGACGTGGTGCGCTCTCGGGCCGACGGGTCGTTCCGGGTGAGGGAGAACCTCCACTACCGGCACGGCTCGACCGGCGCGAACGCGACCCGCGAGTACCGCCAGGGGCGGCTCCCGCTGCTGCTCCACCCGGCGCCGCGCGAGGTCGCGTTCCTCGGCCTCGGCACCGGGCTGACCGCCGCCCCCGTCGTTGCCGACAGCGGCGTGGAGCGGGCGGTGGTGGTCGAACTCATCCCGGCGGTAGTCGAGGCGGCCCGGCTGCTCGGCGACGCCAACCGCGGGGTGGTTGATCACCCGAAGGTCGAGGTCCGCGTGGACGACGCCCGGCACTACCTCCGCCGCACCGGCCGGCGGTTCGACGTGGTGGTGGCGGACCTGTTCGTGCCGTGGGAGAGCCGCGCGGGCTACCTGTACACGGTCGAGCACGCGGCGGCGGTGCGGCGCTGCCTGCGACCGGGCGGGCTGTTCTGCCAGTGGGTGGCGCTGTACCAGGTCGGTCCGGCCGAGTTCGAGCTGATCGCCGACAGCCTCGCCGCGGTGTTCCCCACGGTCACGGTCTGGTGGGGCCAGTTCGACGCCCGGTTCGGCATGGTGGCGCTCGTCGGCTCCGACGCGCCGCTCGAACTCGACCCAATCCGGCTGGCGGCGCGGTTCGACGCGGGCGGCGACCCGCCGGGGGGCGCGGACCCGGACCTGGTATCGCCGGCGTCGCTCCCGGACCTGTACGCCGGCGACTGGCCCGCACGCTTCGGTAGCCGGCTGAACACCGACGAGCACCCGTGGTTGGAGTTCACCGCGCCGCTCAGCCAGCGCGCCGCCCGCACGCTGACCGGTCCGCGGCTGCGGGCGTACTTCGGCGCCGTACTCGGGTCGCTACCCGGAGGAGGGGTGCGGTTCGGCGGGCACCTTACTGGGCTCGCCGAACCGACGCGCCGCCGAGAGGCGCAACGGCTCGGCCTCACCGGGCGGTCGGGCGCACTGCCGTAGGTGGCGTATCATGGCTGGGCGAGGGCGATCTCAGTGGACCCGCGACGCCCGCATCTGGAGACGTTCGCCGAGGCCGCGGAGCAGGACAGCTTCACCGCCGCCAGCCGACTCAGCGTCACCCAGGCGACCGTCGGCCAGCGGGTCCAGCAACTGGAAGCCCGCCTGAACATCCCTCTGTTCAGCCGAGAGGCCGGGGGCGTGACCCTGACCGAGACCGGCCGCCGGCTCGGTCCCCGGCCCGCATCTCCTCCTCCCGCCCTCGCGACAGTCGCGGCCGGACACCTCGTGGCGTTCCGCGCCGAGTGGCTCCCCCTCACCCTGTACCTCGTCCGCGTCCGCCGGGCGGTGCTCCCGCCGCCAGCCCGGTTGTTCCTGGCGCACGTCGGCACGGAGCCGGCCCACCTCTCGGCCGACGCTCCTGGAGGGCGGTGATGCGGCGCGCGTGCGAACTCGGACGGCCGGCCGTGCTGGTACTCGGTCTCGCCCCGGCCACCCCGGCCGACCACGACGGAAAGCCGGGCGAGGCGGCCCACTGGCCGGACGGGCTGAAGTGGAAGGACGGCCCGCCGTCCCTGCCGCCGGGCGCCAAGATCGCTGTCCTGGAGGGCGACCCGGCCAAGGCCGGGCCGTTCGTGTTCCGGGTGAAGGAGCGGACGGCTACCGCATCCCGCCGTACACCCACTCGAAGACCGAGCGGGTGACGGTCGTCTCGGGCACATTCCACCTCGGGGTGGGCGACACGTTCGACCCGACGAAGGGCGAGGCGCAGCCGGCCGGCACCTACGGGGCGTGGCCGGCGAGGATGAAGCGCTACGTCTGGGTCAAGGGCGAGACGGTGGTACAGTTCCACGGCGACGGGCCTCGGATGATCGCGTACATGAACCCCGCCGACGACCCGCGGAACGTCAAGAAATGACGGCGGCCGCGGGCACGGAGCAGACAGGATGAAGAGCCGCGAGAGCGGGATGCCGGACGGCGCGTACTGGGGTCGTTCTTCAACCCGGAGTGCGTCCTAGGAATCGCCGAAATACTGCAACTGACTTGGCGGTGGCCGCCCCAATGCTGATGGGCTGGGCGACACCCCCCAGCCCGGCGGGTCAGGGCGTGACCGGCGCAAGGTCCGACAGCCACGTCGCGCGAGTCGACGGCGGCGCGGGCGAGACGGCTCGGGCTTCACCGGTCGGCGTCGAGTACCTCGCGGACCTTCCGGGCCAGTGCGGCCGGGGTGAACGGCTTTTGCAAGAAGTGGACCGTGTCCTGCTCCACCCCGTTCCGGACGACGGCGTCGTCCGTGTATCCGGACGTGTAAAGCACCCGTAGCCCCGGCGCGACCGCACGCAGCCGGTCGACCAGTTCCCGGCCGCCCATCCCTGGCATCACCACGTCCGTCACCAGGAGGTCCACTGCAGCCCCGCCCACGACGGCCGCCATCGCCTGCTCCCCGGTCGCCCCCACGACCACGTCGTACCCTGCTGCCCGGAGAACCCGGGCGGTCAGCCCCCGCACCTCGTCGTCGTCCTCCACCAAGAGCACCCGCTCAGTCCCCCGCGCCGGGGCCTCGGCGTGGGGCGGCCGCTCGCCCGAGGGCGGCGCGGCTGTGTCGGCCACCGGGATGTAGACCCGGAACGTCGTTCCGGAGCCCTCCGCGCTTTCGACCTCGGTGTGCCCGCCGCTCTGCCGGACAATGCCGTACACCGTCGCCAGCCCGAGGCCGGTCCCCTCGCCCAGCCCTTTGGTGGTGAAGAACGGCTCGAAGATGCGGGCCTTCACCTCGTCGGACATCCCGCACCCGGTGTCCGCCACTTCCAGCAGCGCGTACCGCCCGGCCCGCACCTCCGCCCCGTCCGACGCCTGCCCCGCGTCCCTACGGACCTCGCGAGTCCGGACGGCCACACGCCCCCCGGCCGGCATGGCGTCCCGGGCGTTGACGGCCAGGTTCATCACCACCTGCGACAACTGGCCGGGGTCGGCCACGACCCGAGCCGGCGCCGGGTCGAGGGCGAGTTCGAGGTCCTCGCCGATGAGTCGCTTGAGCATGACCCCCAGGTCGGCCACGAGCGCCCCGAGGTCGAGCACCTGGGGGTGCAGCATCTGCTTTCGGCCGTAAGCAAGGAGCTGACGGGTCAGGTCGGCCGCCCGCGCGCCGGCCTTGAGGATGTGGTCGAGCAGCGGCCGGGCGGGGTCGCCCGCCGGGAGTCCGTCCCGGGCGAGTTGGCCGAACCCGGTGATGACGGTCAGGAGGTTGTTAAAATCGTGGGCCACCCCGCCCGCGAGTCGTCCGACCGCTTCCATCTTGGCCGCCTGCCGGAGTTGATCTTCGAGTCGGCGGCGCTCGGTCACGTCCTGATACACCCCGAGCACCCCGACCACCCCGCCGGCCGCATCCCGCAGGGGCACCTTGCTGGTCAGCAGGGTGAGCCGCGCCCCGTCCGGCCGGGTCAGCAACTCCTCCACGTCCAGGGCCGGCTCCCCGGTCTCCATCACCCGCCGGTCCGCCGCCCGGAACGCCGCCGCCTCGGCCGGGGTGGTGCCCAACTCGATGTCGATTTTGCCGACCACCGCGTCCGGCCCGGGAAGTCCGTGGTTGCGGGCGAACAGGTCGTTGCACCCGAGGTAGACTGAGTCCCGGTCCTTCCAGAAGACCCCTCCGGGGATGTTGGCGATGACGCCCCGGAGGAGTTGCTCCCGCTCCCGGAGGGCGTCCTCGGCCCGCCGCCGGTCGGTAATGTCGAGGGCGACCACCAACCGGGCGGGCCGGCCGGAGTACGCGATGTCGTGCGCGGACACCTCGACCTGCCGGACCGTCCCGTCCCGCCACACGTGCCGCCACACGCGGCCGGAGTTCCACCCGGCCGCCCGCCGGGCGGCGTCGCGGGCCGGCGCCACGTCCTCGGGCGGGCGGATGTCGGCAATGGTCATGCCGAGGAACTCGTCCCGGGTATACCCGTACCGGGCGACGGCGGCGTCGTTGACCGCCAGGAACCGGAGGGTGACCGGGTCGAGCACCCACATCGGGTGCGGGTTCGCCTCGAACAGGAGGCGGTACTGGGCCTCGCTCGCCCGCACCGCGCCCTCGGCCCGGCGCTGGTCGTCGACGTCAGTGCAGGTGCCGACGACCCGGACGACGGAGCCGGCCGCGCCCCGCTCGGGCTGGCCCCGGCTGACGTGCCACCGGTACACCCCGTCGTGCCGCCGGAACCGGAACACGACCTCGTAGGGCTCGCCGCTCCGGACGGCCGCGAACCACCCGACCCGGGCGGCGTCGAGGTCATCCGGGTGCGTGGTCTCGGCCCACCCCCGGGCGGCGACCTCGGCGAGCGTCATTCCGGTGTACTCACGCCACCGCCGGTTGACGTACTCGGCCGAGCCATCAGGGCGGGCGACCCAGACCATGTGCGGGATGAGTTCGGCGAACGCGAACTGCGGGTTCGTCGGCGGATCAGAGACCGGCTCGGGAGTCGGGGGCATCGTTGACTACCGGCGGGAGAAGGGCGGGCGGTCGCGCGCACCGGCTCGCAGCGAGTCTCCAGTGGAGTCTAACCGTCGTCGGACCGAGCGCAAACCGCGTGAACAAAAAACACACTCAAGGGTCGGCGATAGATCAGCACTATTGCCCACATGACTGACGACCCCTTTCGGCGGCGGGTCCCGCAGACGAAGGCGACCACCGCCACCCCCGGTGCACCAAGACTTCTACGGGCCGGGCGAAGCGGGTCACGGCGTGACCGGCGTAAGGTCCCCGAGTCACGACGTGGCCTCCGCGGCCGGCATCTCACCGTACTACGCGACCGCTTCGCGGGTTCACGGTATCGCCAGGTGGTGCTGTGCGGGTGGCAGCGGAGCGACGGGTCGTGCGGCTCGAAACGGCCGACGCGGCGGATACTCCGCCCGAGGGGACACGCCAGGGGACAGTCGTTCACCACCACCGGCCGATGGAGGACGGGTGCACGGCGGCACCGTTCCACCACGAGGGCTACGGGCATGGGGTTCTTCGCCGGTCGGGTCTCCTTCCTCCGCTTCGCCGTCCAGGCCGACGCCCCGCGGGCGTTCGGGGACGAACACCTCGACCAGCTCCGCGAGCACGCCGCCGGCAAGCAGGCCGCCGCCACCGCCGACGGCGTCGAGGCCGGGTGGGCTGCCGGGAAGTCCGTCCTCGACCTGAGTTTCGACCTCGCCAAGAACGTCATCAACGACTGCCTGACGTTCGACCTCCGGGTCGACACCGACAAGCTCCCCGGCGACCTGCTCAAGGCGTACTACGAGGCGGACCTCGCTGCTCTCGCCCGCGAGAACCCGAGTGGGTTCGCCTCGGCCCGGCAGAAGAAGGAGGCGAAGGAGAGTTCGCGCGAGCGGCTGGAGCACGAGGCCCGGGACGGCCGGTACAAGAAGCGGAAGTGCTCCCCGGTGCTGTGGGACCGGCACGGCAACGAGGTCCTGTTCGGGGCGACCTCGTCGTCCCAGGCGGACCGCCTTTCGGACCTGTTCGGGCGGACGTTCGGGGGCGGGCTGGAACTCGTCACCGCCGGCCGCCGGGCCGAGGTGCTCGCCGCCCAGTTCGGGCTGACCGGGGCGGCCGAGGCCCCGTCCCGGTTCGTGGCGGATGCCGGGGATGAGGTGGCGTGGGTGCCCGGGGGCGGGCCGGCCGACTTCCTCGGCAACGAGTTCCTCCTGTGGCTGTGGTTCCTCACCGACCGGGACGCCGACACGTTGGACCTCGCGGACAACAGCGAGGTGACGCTGATGCCGGCCCGGACGCTGACCCTGGCCTGCCCCCGCGGGGTGACCGGGACCGGGACACTGGCCAGTGAGGGGCCGACGCGACTCCCCGAAGCGCGACGAGCGGCCCAGGCCGGGAAGTTGCCCCGGAAGATGGGGCTGACGCTCGTCCGGCACGACCAGCAGTACGAGTTGACCCTACACGCCGAGACCCTTGCCGTTGGCTCCTGCAAGATGCCGGACCTCCCGGAGGACGTGACCGACGCCCGTGCTAAGCTGGACGAGCGGGCATCCCAGGTGCGCGAGCTGGTGGAAACGCTCGACCTGCTGTACGGCCGATTCCTCGCGGTGCGGCTGTCGGCCGACTGGGCGGGCGAGTTGGAGCGGGTGCGGCGGTGGCTGATCCACGCAGATAGGCAAGCGGCCTGAAAGCGCCACGGAGGTCGAGCCCCTTCGAGGGCCGGACAAGGCGGCACCACCGCGGGGCCGTCGAGGCGGTTCGCATGCCACCTCCCTGCTAGGTCTACAGCCTGGCTGCCCACCGCCCCGGCGCCGCCAGCGCGGCGACAACCGGGAGTACGGCGACCAGAACCCACACGACCCGTCGGCAGCAGGACATCATTGGCTCCTTCCGTCGACGTGTAGCGACAGGCCAATCACCCACCGCACCAGTGTAACCCCGCGCCCCGGTGTCGTCACCGGGGCGCGGCCGGGCGGCGGTGGGTGGTCACCGGGTGGGGCGGGCGTGGGGGAACCCGCCGTGCCCGTGCATGCACGCCGACCCGGTGGTCGCGGACGGCCCACCGGACGAGTCCCGGGCCGTCCGCGGCGGGTTGTCCTTCGACGAGGGGGCCGACATCGACACCGAGCGGGGGCGGCCGGCGGCCGCTGCCTTCCGGTGACGGCCGGGGCAGGGCTGGGTCACCACCGGACGTCGGAGCCCGGCCGCCCACCCCGCGTTCCATAGGGTATTGCCTTCGCCGGGACCATTCCCACCCACCGCACCCGGCCCAACCGAAAGGTCGTCATGCCGCTCTCCCGCATCGCGCTCGTGTCGGTCGCCCTCGCCGCCGGGGCGCCGGTCGCGTCCGCCCAGGAGCCGCCGCTCGCCCAGGAGCCGCCGCTGGTCACCCGGAACCGCGTGCAGCTGAACCTGGCGGGGGCCGAAGCCGTGCTGGCCGCGGCCCAGAAGAAGGCGGCGGCGCTGGGGCTGCGGTGCAACGTCGCGGTGGTCGACGACGGCGGGCACCTGCTGGCGTTCGCCCGGATGGACGGGGCGCGGCCGGCGAGCGTGAACACCGCCCTGATCAAGGCGGTGTCGGCCGCCACCTTCCGCCAGGAGACCGGCCCGCTCCCGGCCAAGGGCGAGCCCGACCTGCACCTGAGCCTGTCCCTCCAGGCGGCGAGCGGCGGCCGGGTGACGACGCTCAAGGGCGGGGTGCCGGTCGTGATCGACGGGCAGGTGGTGGGCGGGGTCGGGGTCGGCGGCGGGACCGGCGAGCAGGACGCCGAGGTGGCGAAGGCCGGCATCCAGGCCCTGCTCGACGCGCTGCGCGACGGAACATCCCGGTGGGCGGGGGCCGGTCGCCGGTGCCGGCGGTGCTCCTGGGCCGACAAAGTCCGGGGCGGGAATCGCGTCGGACGTCGCAAGCCTCCGGTGCCTCGACCCGTACAATCCCGGATTCGGCCTTCGCGGGACGCGGGAGAAGTCGATGGACGCGCGGCTGTGGGCCTATCTGCAACGCATCCTGACCGCCCGGGTGTACGACGTGGCGGTTGAGACGCCGCTCGACCGCGCGGAGAAGCTCTCGGCCCGGCTCGGCACCCCGGTGTGGCTGAAGCGGGAGGACACCCAGCCGGTGTTCAGCTTCAAGCTCCGCGGGGCGTACAACAAGATGGCCCGCCTGCCCGCGGACCGGCTGGCCCGCGGGGTGATCTGCGCGTCCGCCGGGAACCACGCCCAGGGCGTCGCCCTGAGCGCCCGGCGGCTCGGGTGCCGGGCCGTCGTCGTCATGCCGGTCACCACCCCCCGGCTCAAGTCCGACGCCGTCCGCGGGCTCGGGGCCGAGGTCGTCCTCCACGGCGACAGCTACTCCGACGCCTACCTCCACGCGGCCGAACTCGGCACGGCCGGCGGCCTCACCTTCGTCCACCCCTTCGACGACCCCGACGTGATCGCCGGCCAGGGCACGGTCGGGATGGAGATCCTCCGCCAGCACCAGGGGCCGCTACACGCCGTGTTCGTCGCGGTCGGGGGCGGCGGGCTACTCGCCGGGGTGGCCGCCTACGTCAAGGCGGTGCGCCCCGAGGTGAAGGTGATCGGGGTGCAGATGGCCGACTCCGACGCGATGCTCCGCTCGGTCCGCGCCGGGGAGCGGGTGCGGCTGGACGACGTGGGGCTGTTCTCCGACGGGACGGCGGTCAAGCAGGTGGGGGAGGAGACGTTCCGCCTGGTCCGGGATCTGGCCGACGGGTTCGTCGTGGTCGACACCGACGCGGTGTGCGCCGCCATCAAGGACGTGTTCGAGGACACCCGCAGCATCCTGGAGCCGGCCGGGGCGATGGGGGTCGCGGCGGCCAAGCAGTACGCCGCCGAGCACTCGCTGCGGGACGCGCCGCTCGTCGCCGTCGCGTGCGGGGCGAACATGAACTTCGACCGGCTGCGGTTCGTGGCCGAGCGGGCGGAGGCGGGCGAGGGCCGGGAGGCGCTGTTCGCGGTCACCATCCCGGAGGAGCGGGGCAGCTTCCGCCGGCTGTGCGACGTGGTCGGCCGGCGGAGCGTGACCGAGTTCAACTACCGCATCTCCGACGCACGGGTGGCGCACGTGTTCGTCGGCCTGGCCGTGGCCGACCGGGGCGAGGCGGCCGCGATCGGCCGGGCGTTCGCCGGCGCCGGGTTCGACGCACTGGATCTGACGGGCGACGACCTGGCGAAGGACCACGTGCGGCACATGGTCGGCGGGCCGAGCCCACTGGCCGGCGGCGAGCGGGCGTACCGGTTCCAGTTCCCGGAGCGGCCGGGGGCGCTCGTCAAGTTCCTGGCGAGCATGCACCCGGGCTGGAACATCAGCCTGTTCCACTACCGCAACCAGGGGGCGGACCACGGCCGCATCCTGGTCGGCGTGCAGGCGCCCGACGCGGCCGCGTTCCGGGCGTTCGCCGACACCCTGGGCTACCCGTGGGCCGACGAGACGGAGAACCCCGCCTACCGCCTGTTCCTGCGCTGACCGGCCCGCTCCTCCCGCACGCCCCGGCGGCGTGGCCGGTTGTGCCGGTGCGGTACCCGACGGCCGCCTGGTCGTAGGGGCACGCCGCGCACGTGTACGTCCCGGGGCGAGGAGGCGAATCTGGGGCCGGTCGTGGTAAGCTCCTCGGTAGGGCGGGGGCGCTATTCCCACGGTCCGCCCGCGGCTGGCATCCGGTCTTTCGGCGAGGGAGGCGAGACGTGAACGAAGTCGCTTGTACGATCCGTCGAGCCGTCCCGGCGGACGCGGAACCGCTCGCGGAGCTGGCGGCCCGCACGTTCCGCGACACGTTTGAAGCGGACAACCGGCCGGAGGACATGGCCGAACACCTGGCCCGGTCGTACGGCCCGGCCCGGCAACTCGCCGAGATCACGTCGGCCGACGTCGTCACGCTCCTGGCCCGTTGCGGCGGACCGGCTGCGTTCGCCCAGTTGCGGCACGGGAACGCACCGGGGTGCGTGACCTCGCCCCGGCCGATCGAACTCTGGCGGTTCTACGTGGACCGGGCCTGGCACGGCCGCGGGGTCGCCGGCCGGCTGATGCACGCGGTCCTCGGCGAGGCCGCGGCGGAGGGGGCGGGGGCAGTCTGGCTGGGCGTGTGGGAGCGCAACCCGCGGGCCTCTGCGTTCTACCGCAAGTACGGCTTCGTGGACGTCGGCGCGCAGGAGTTTCGCCTCGGGGCCGACGTGCAGACCGATCGGGTCATGGTGCGGGGACTCGTGCCCCCGCCGGGCGCCGAACCCGCTGCCGCACCCGGCCGCGGCCTCGACGACAAATCCGAGTCGCGCGCCTGACGCGGGCCGCGGCAACTGGGCGGTCTGCTCGGCCGCCCGCAACTCGTGACGGAGGTGCGCCGGTGCCCCATTTCGTGCTGGAGTGCTCGGAGTCGGTCCTCGGCCTGACGGACCCCGGCGGGCTGATGCGGGCGGTCTACGCGGCGGCGGAGTCGACCGGCCTGTTCGCGCGGGGCGGCGTCGGCGGGATCAAGGTCCGCATCAACCCGTACCGGTACGCCCTCAACGTGGACGCCCACGAGCACTTCGTCCACGTCTTCGCGCACGTCATGGAGGGCCGCACCCGCGAGCAGAAGAAGGACCTCTCGGAGCGGGTGGTCCGCGCGATCCGGGCACTCCTCCCGGGGGTCGAGATCATCGCGGTAAACGTGGCGGACTTCGAGCGGGCGACGTACTGCAACGCCCCGATGGTCCACCCCGACGGCGCCCCCGGCTGAGGCCGGTCCCGGCGGTGGGGCCGGCACATCGGCGCACCACCCGGTGGGAATGCGCCGGCGCGGAGTCGAGCACAGGCCGGGTCGACCCCGCGGAGGACGCCAACAGCAACCGCGGTACCTTCGGGTGCGACGGGGCCGACGGGTCTGGGATCGCGACCTCCGACGTGTACGTTCCGACCGACGGCGGCCCGTTCGCCGCTGGCCCGACGACACACCCCTGACTTCTACCGCATACGCCGGGACGGACGGCCGGATGTACGCCTTCTACGTCCTCGCCACGGACCTTGTCGGCTACCAGCAACTCCCGCCGGCCGTGCCCCGAGAGTCAACCTGGGTGGCCGCCGCACCCACCAGTCGCGTTCAGACCCAGATCGGTCTGGACCTCGTGGGCGAACGCCTCCTGCGCCCCCTTCGCCTTGTGGGGCTGTCGGCCCCGCCGGCCGAACCGCGCGGACATGTCGGCGTTTGCCGTTCCGCCGGAGGTGCCGGCGGCCCCGCCGGGGGCCGAGCCGAACGCCGTGCGGGCGGGGGCGTCGGCGAGTTGCCCGGCCGTCCGGGGCCGGTTCTCGCCGGGCAACCGGCGGGGGTGGCCGGCGACCGACTCCCGCGCGGCGGCATCCGGGACTGGCCCGGTCGTCTTGGTGCCAGGGCCGTTCTCCCGCGGGCGTGGACGTCCCAGAACCCCGCGAGCGGTATGTCCGCAGTACCCCAGGTGGGTGGCGACCCGGGGGCGGGTCAGCCGGCACCGGAGGGCAGGACCATCTCCCCCGGCTGTGGGCCGCAGCCGGGGGGCAGTCCGCCGCGGGGCATGATGCTCCCCCCGCGGCGTCTTGGTGAGGGTGACACGAATCCTGCCGAATTGTAGGTAAACCGGGTCCGTGTCCTTAGCGTGGCAGCGGCCCGCGCTACACGCGACCCGTGCCGCCACGCCAACCCCGGTGCTTGATGACGATCTCGAAGCACGTCGACACGTTCGCCGGCCGCCCGGTCCGCGACTACGAACCGGGGAAGCCCGGCCCGGCCGGTTGCGCGTATCGCCTCGCCCTGGACTACGACGACGAGCGGGCGTTCCCCGAACTGCTCGACCTGTTCCTGACCGAGCACGGCGGGCCGGGCCTCGGCCTGCTGGTCGTCGGCGCGTGGACCTACAACGAGATGTTGAACTCCGCCGCCCAGCCGGTCGAGGCGCTGGTCGCCGCCCGCGACCGGATGCCGAACCTCGCCGCCTTGTTCTTCGGCGACATCACCTACGACCAATGCGAGATGTCGTGGATCCAGCACGGCGACGTCTCCCCGCTGCTGCCGGCGTTCCCCAAACTGGAGGTGTTCCGCCTCCGCGGCACGACGGGGCTCACGTTCGGCTCGATCCGCCACCCCAACCTGAAGTCGTTCGCGCTGGAGAGCGGCGGCCTCGCGGAGGCGGTACTGAACGAGGTGTGGGCGGCCGACCTGCCCCAGCTCGAACACCTGGAGCTGTGGCTCGGCGAGTCGAACTACGGCGGCATCGACGCCACCCTCACGCTCGACCCACTCCTCTCCGGCGACCTGTTCCCGCGGCTGCGGCACCTCGGCCTGCGGAACTGCGCCATCGCCGACGACGTGGCGAAGGCGGTCGCCGCGTCGCCGCTGCTGGCCCGGCTCGACGTGCTCGACCTGTCGCTCGGCAACCTCGGTGACGAGGGCGCGAAAGCGCTGCTCGCCAGCCCCGGCATCAAAACCCTCAAGAAGCTCGACCTCCACCACCACTTCATGTCCGATTCGGTCGCGGCGGAATTCGCCGCGCTCGGCGTGCCGGCCGACGTGGGCGACCAGAAGGAGCCGTACACCTACGGCGACGAGATGGACCGGTACATCACCGTGGGGGAGTGATGGTGCGGGTCGTGGTGGTCGGCAACCCGGGTGGCCCGCGCGTCGCCGGGTTCGCCGCCGCGCTCGCCCGCCGCGGCTGGCCGCCGCCGGTGATGGTGCCGTGGCTCGACGTGCTCGCCGGGCACGACCGCCTCGCCGAACTCGTTGCGGCCGGCACGCTCGTGCGGCTCGACTCCCCCGGCCGCGACTTCGCGGTCGAACGGCACCTCCTCGCGCGCGGCGCCGACGAGCCAGACGACGAGGACGCCGCGGCGTCACACCTCCCCGCGGGCGCGGCGCGCGACTTGCCGTTCGAGAAGGGCCGCGTCCTGTCCCCGCGGCAGTGGTATCGCGGCTTCCGCGTCGTGCTCCGCGAACTGGCCGGTCGCTTCCCGGACGCCCGCTGGCTGACCCCGCCCGCCGATGTGATCGACTTGTTCGACAAGCGTCGCTGCCGCGCGCGCCTCGCCGCGGCCGGCGTGACGGTGCCGGCGGCGGTCGGCCCGGCGCGGTCGTGCGACGAGCTCCTCGCCGCGATGCACGCCGCCGGCCGGATGCGGGTGTTCGTGAAGCTGGCGTGCGGGTCGTCGGGCTCGGGCGTGGTCGCGTTCGCCGTCGGCCGCGGCCGGGTGCAGGCGACGACGACGGTCGAACTCGTCCGCCGCGCCGGCCGGTGGCTGATGTTCAACTCGCGCCGGGTGCGACGGTACGAGACGCCGGCCGAGGTCGCGGCGCTGTTCGACACGCTCTGCCCGGAGGGCGTGGTCGTCGAGGAGTGGGTGCCGAAGGCCGGGCTGCGCGACCAGACGTGCGACCTGCGCGTGCTGGCGATCGCCGGCGAGCCGCGGCACGCGGTCGCGCGCCTGAGCCGCACACCGATCACGAACCTCCACCTGTTGAACGACCGGGCCGACGCGGACGAGTTGCGGGCCGTCGTGCCGCCGGAGCGCTGGGACGCGGCGCTGGCGGACTGCCGCCGGGCGGCGGCGGCGTTCGCGGGGTGTTGGCACCTCGGGATCGACCTGGCGTTTACGCCCGGGTTCCGCCGGCACGCCGTGTTCGAGGCGAACGCCTTCGGCGACCTCCTCCCCGGCATCCACTGGAACGGCCTGGACACCTACGAGGCGCAGGCGGCACTACTGGAGGCGGAGGGGTCGGCTTCGTAGGTCGGGCCGCGGTACCGGCCGGCGTCACGTCTCGATGAGCGGGGCGTAGTCGGCGGGGTCGTCGAACCCGGCGAGCCACGCCGCGGCAGCCCGGCAGGTGGCAGTCGCCGGCGGGACGCGCAGCACGTACCGCCGGCCGGTCGAGGGGCACGCCAGGGACACGCACACCAGCGGCTCGTCGCCGGGCAGGGCGAGGCGGAGCAGCTTCCGCTCGCCGCCCGGGTCGCGGTCGGCGTCTAGCACCTCGGCGTCGGCCTGGGCGAAGAACCACTCGAACCCGACCCGCTCCAGCATCACCCGCCGCACCTCGGCGTTCGGCTCGGCGAGGATCTCGTCGGCCGTGATCGTCTCGGGGCGGAAGGCGACGCGCTCCGCCACCGCGACCCCGCGCCACCGCAGCCGGGCGCCGGCGAGCGACCGCGGCAGCGCCGTGAGGCCCGACCCGGCCACGTCGACCCACGACCGCACGGTGAGTCCGGGCGGCAGCTTGGTGAGGCGGGCGCAGTCGCGCAGGTCGAGTCGCGCCAGGTCGGTCGCCGCGGTCGGGAGCGACGTCAGGCCGGTGCAGCGGGCCAGGTTCAGGTGCCCGCAGCGGAGTGTGAGCCGGCGCGGCCAGCGTGTCAGCTTCGTGCAGCCCTCCAGGTCGAGGAACGTCACGTCGAGCCCTTCGGGGAGCCGCCCCAGCGCCGTGCAGCCGCGCAGGACGAGCGACCCGACCGTCAGGTCCCGCGACAGCGTGGTCAGGTGCTTCGAGTCGCGCAGGTCGAGGCGGTACTCGACGCGCAGCCCGGTGGGGAGCGCGACGAGCGCCGAGTCGGGGGCGTGGAGCTCGTAGCACGTCAGCCCGGCCGGTAGCGTCTCGAGCGCGGGGCAGTCGAGAATCTCCAGGTGCCGCACGCGCAGGTCGGCGGGGAGTTCGGCGAGGTCGGGGCAGTTCTTCAGCGTCAGCCGGCGGGCGGTGAGCCCGTCCGGCAGGCGCGTCAGGCCGGGGGCGTCCTCGATCACGAGCGGGCGGTCGGCGACGAGGCCGGGCGGGGCGTCGCCGGAGCGGATCAGGTCGGCGGTGTCGTCGGCGACGAGGGCGCGGGCCACGGGCGGCTCCCGGTCGGGGTGAGTGGGGCGTCAGTCCCGCACGGTGCGGATCGCCTCGGGGCTGTACTCGCGCTGCTGCCACACGCGGTAGGTGCCGCGGGGGAGCGGGATCGGGCCGTGCTCGTCGTGGACGACGGTCACCCGCTCGGCGGACACGACGAGGTAGAGCGACGCGCCGTGGGCGTACAGCGCCGAACCGACCGCCTCGGCGACGCGGTGGCTGTGCCCCGTCATCTCGCCCTCGGCGAGCGTGCGGTGGGGCAGCGGCCGCGCCCCGGCGGGAACTTCGGCCGCGGTCGCGATGTACGCGTCGCCCTGGCGCCACATGACGGCTCTCCGTGGGGGTGGGTGGAAGGGTACCGTGCGCCGCCCCGGCGGGCGATGTCGGTAGCGGGCGGGTCAGCGGTAGCCGAGCGGGACGCGCTCCAGCACGCCGCCGGCGAACGTGGCGTACAGCTCCAGCCGGTCGAGGTGGACGTAGCCGATGTGGCAGCCGCACGTGTCGTTCGGGCACGGCCGCTCGGCGAGGCACGAGTCGAAGTCGGGCGCGTACAGGTTCCCGATCGGCTCGCGGACGAAGTGGCAGCGGCGGACCGTTCCGTCGCCGTCCACGGTGATCGCGTTCGCGCCGGCCCGGCACGCCCCGCCGCGGCTGGCGTGACGCCGGTTGTTCAGCGGGAACAGCGGGTCGAGGCGCGTCAGCTCGGCCGCCACTTCCGGCGGGTAGTAGTCGGGCTCGCGCTTGTAGGCGTTCACCCACAGGTACACGTCCGGCGGCAGCTCGGCCCGCAGCGCCGCGATCTCGGCGACGTGCTCCTTCAGCCCGACGACGCCGACGCTGAACCGCACGCCGGCGGCGAGGAGCTCGCGGCACTTCGCCAGGAACCGGTCGCGCGTCGTCTCGCCGGGGTGGAACGTACACCACAGCGCGAGCCGCGCCGGGTCGCACGCGCCGAGCCAGTCGAGCCGGCACGACAGGTTCGTCTGCGCCGCCGCCTTCGTCACGTGCGGCAGGTGCGTGAGCGCGGCGAGCGCGCCCTGGTACCAGCGCCGCACCAGCGCCTCGCCCCACGGCGTGAACAGGACGCCGACGCGGTCGGCCGGTCGCTCCGCGACCCAGCCGACGAAGCGGTCCAGGCACGCCCGGTCGTGCGCGAGCTCGGCGGCCGACTCGGCGCGCTTGGCGAACGGGCAGTAGCCGCAGGCGTAGTTGCAGCTGACGAGCGGCCCGCGGTAGAGGATCGACAGGTTCATCGCGGCTCGTACCCCGCCGACAGCCCGGTGACGCGGGGCGAGAAGAACCACGGCCCGAGCGCGTCCGACCGCTCCAGCCCGAGCGCCGTCGGCGCCCAGCGCGCGCCGTCGAACGTCAGCAGACCGAGGTCCGCAAACGCGGGCAGGTCGGGGAAGTCGGCGGCCGGGTCGGTGCCGAAGCGAGCCGCGTAGCGGGCCGCGTCGAGGCCGCCGGCCGTCAGGATCGACTGGAGTAGATACCGCCGCCGCTGCTCGCCGGCGTCGAGCGCGAACCCGTGGTCGGCGGCCGCCAGCTCGTCGCGGGAGCGGGCGAGGTAGTCGGCGAGGATCGCCTTCACGCCGGCCGGGCGCACGGCGTAGTCGAGCGAGTAGTGCAGCGCCCGGGTGTACGACCGCGCCCCGCACCCGAGGCCGACCATGCCGTCCTCCTGGCAGCAGTACGCCGGGCCGCCGGCCGGCTCGCCCGCCCGGCGAAATAGCCGCATCGACACCTGCTCGTACCCGGCCGCCGAGAGGACGTCGCGCCCCGCGCGGTAGCACGCGAGGCGCACGTCGTCCCACGCGCGGGCCGAGCGCCCGAGGCCGGTGAGCGGGCGGACGTAGAGCGGGTACAGGTAGAGCTCCCGCGGCGCGACCGCGAGCGCCTGACGTAGCGAGTACCGCCACGAGTCGAGCGTCTGCCCCGGGAGCCCGTAGATGAGGTCGATGTTCACCGTCGGGAAGCCGGCGTCGGTCAGCAGCGCGAGTGCCGCGTCGAGCTGGCGGCGCGGCTGCGGGCGGCCGGCAGCCGCCGCCTCCGCCTCCACGAACGACTGTACCCCCATGCTGACGCGCCCCACGCCGCGCGCCTTCAGAAGCGCCACCTTCCCGGCCGTCAGCGTGTCCGGTGAGACCTCGACGCCGACCGGGATCGCCGCGAGGCCGGCGCCCATCACCGTCTCGGCGAGGTCGAACAGCTCGGCCAGTTCGCCCTCGTCGAGGTACGTCGGGGTGCCGCCGCCGACGGCGAACCGGGCGAACGCGGCGTCCGGGATCGCCGCGCGCACGACCTCCGCCTGCCGGCGCAGCGCGTCGAGGTAGAGGCGGACGAGCGAGCGGCCGGGGACGGGCGTGGTGAACAGGTTGCAGAACGCGCAGCGCATCCCGCAGAACGGGACGTGGGCGTACAGGAACAGCCCGCCGCGCGGCTCGGCCGCCCACACGTCGGACAGCGGGCGCGGCGGGTCGAGCGGGCGGTACGCCGTCTTGTGCGGGTAGGCGTACACGTACCCGCGGTACGGCGTGCCGGTCAGTACCGGGTGCGCGGCGGGCGCGGTCATTCCGCCCCCGGCGTCAGCACGAATTCGGCATAAGGCACGTCCCATACAGTCGGGTGCGCGAGGCGGTGGCCGGCGTACCCGTCCTCGCCGTAGGCAGTGCCGTGGTCCGAGCACACGACCGCCAGCCACGGCCCGCGGCGGCGGAGCCCGGCGAACAGCCGGCCGAGGTGGGGGTCGGCGTACTCCAGCGCGGCGGCATGCGACGCGACCGAGTCGGCCGCCGCGCCCGGGAGGTAGAAGCGGTTCGGCTGGTGGACCGCCGACACGTTCACGAACAGGAACACCCGCCGCCCGGTGTCGACCGCCGCGACGCGCGCCAGCGCGAGGTTCACCTGGTTCTCCGTCGAGCGCGGGTCGGTCACGCCGAGGTCCGGCGCCCAGTGGCTCTCGTCGAACAGGCCGGGGAACGCCCGGCCGAGCGGCGTGAGGTTGTTGAAAAACCCCACGCCGCCGACGCAGATGGTGTGATACCCCGCGCCGCGGAGCCCGGCCACGAGGTCGGGGGCGTCGAACACGGCGGTGTGGTCGGTTGTCGTCTCGCTGCCGGGGAAGCGGAGGGCGAACAGCCGCGGGTGCGGGCCGGGCGCCGCGGGCGTGGGGAGGAAGCCGGCGAAGAACGCGGCGTGGGCGGCGTAGGTGAAGCTGCCGGGGCTGTGCCGCCGCTCCCACCCGCCGGCCGGGAGCACGGCCGCCAGGTGCGGGGTCCGCCCGGCCGCGTAGAGTTCCGCGGCCACGTCGTAGCGGAGCGTGTCGAGGGTGACGAGCAGCACGTCGTGGGTGCCGACGAGGCGGCGGGCGTCGAGCATCGCGGAATCGTACCCCCGGGGGGCGGGGCCGGCAACCGGCCCGGACCGCCCCGCCGTCCGCCCGGCTCGGGGTGAACAGACACGCCGGGGCGCGGCCGGGTCGGATCGGTCGGCGTGTGGACGGGCGCGCACGCCCCGGCGCGGTCGAGGCAGTGGGTCAGGTCGGTGTAGTCGGGGTACGCCGGCGGCGCCCCCGCTGTGAGGGCCAGCAGGTCGAGTGCGGACGCGGTCACCGCGCCTCCGGCCCGACGGCGCGGACCAGCTTGTCCACCGTGGCAGTCACGCGCGCCTCCACGTCACCGGCCCAGCGGAGGGCCGGGCGGCCGTATTCGTACAGGTTCGGCCCGCCCTCGTACCCGCCCTCGTCCCAGACGCGGCGCGACGGGATGTACGCGACCATGTCGTCGGCATACCCGCACACCCAGGTGTGGAGCGCGTAGTCCACCACCGTCTCGGCGCCCGTGCCGATCACGAGGGTGTCGCGGCCGAGGCGCCAGGCGTGGACCGGGTACGGGTACACGGTGGCTAACCGGTCCCCGGCGTCGAGCCGCCCCAACAACCGCTCCGCCCACCGCTTCTTGATCGCGTTCGGGTCGCGGGTCGCGGCCCGGAGGTCGTCGCGGGTGACGACCCGCTCGTAGGGCAGGTCCGCGTACTCGAACGCCGTGCGCAGCCCCGGCGCGACCGGGCGCAGCGGCCGCTTGAGCACGTCCTCGACGGCGGCGGCGAGCTGCTGCCCGTACTTCTCGCACAGCTCGACCGACCGCCTCGGGAGCGGGTTCTGGTCGCCCCCGCAGGTGTTGACGAACATCGCCGCGGCGCCGGGGTGGTCCTTTTCCAGCGCGAGCTGCGCGAACCCGGGGTAGTCGCCGCACCACTTGGTGAAGTTGAGCGTCGTCGGGTGGCAGGCGTAACCGAACACGACCGCCGCGAGCTTGCCGTCGGCGCCGGTGACGGCGAGCACCGGGACGGCGTGGTCGACCGGCCCCTTCGGCGACTCGCCCCGCGCCAGCAACGCGGGTACGTCGGCCTCGCGGTTGTTGCGGCGGTTCACGGCGAACGTGGCGGTGCCGCGGCCGGTCGCGAGCGCCGCCGGGGCGAGGTTCTTCAGCGCCTCGCCGACCATCCCCACCAGCCGCGCCTCCGTCTTCGCCGTGTACTCCTCGACGAGCCGTTCCTGCCCCGCCTCGACGGGGTAGTAGTCGACGAGGTCGCTGCCGAGGCGCGGCCCGCAGTGGTTGTGCGAGAACGTGACCATCACCTGCCGGCGGTCGAGGTGGTACGTCTCCCGGAGCCGGGCGAACACGCGGTCGGTCATCTCCTTCGGCACGCCCTGGAAGTCGCTGGTGACGAGGACCGCGCGGTTGCCCGCCGGGTCTTCGAGCGCGAGCGCCTTCATCCACAGGTCGTGGAGCTTGCCGTCCGGCGGGCGCTTGGTCCCGTAGCCGGCGAGCCAGACGTCCGTCTCGGGGGTGACGACGGCGCGGGCGACGCCGGCCTTCCACCCGCCGCCCTGCCCGCGGACGGGGCCGGCGGCGCCGAGGGCGACGGCGAGACACAGCAGCGGGAACGCACGGGCCACGCTCGGTTCCTCGGGCGGGGGTGGTGGCGCCGACTGTACCCGATCCCGCGGGCGGGGGAAACGGTTTGCGGCCTGGCCGCCACGGCTCCGCGCCGGCCGCAAACCGTTTCCCCGCCCGCGGTATCATGGTCGGCTCAGCCGGGCCGAACGGCAACCACCCGGAGGCGGCGGTAGTCGGCCACCCACCCGCCGTCCCGGTCCAGGTGCGGCCGGGCGCCGTCCTCGACCCGTGCCAGGAACTCGTCCCGCCGGTCCGCCGGCACCCGGCCGAGGACGGCGCCGCCGAACATCTCCACCCACCGCCGCAGCCCGTCCCGGCCGTCCAGCGGGGTCGGCCGGTCGAACAAGGCGGCGAACGTGACCTCCAGCCCGTACCGCTCCAGCAGGGCGGCGTACTCGCCGACGCTCGGGAAGTACCACGGTGGGTCCACGACCCCGCCGCCGACCTGCTCGGCGGCGGCGCGCAGCGCGGTCAGGATCGCCCGGACGTTCCCCCGTCCGCCGAACTCGGCCACGAGCCGCCCGCCCGGCTTGAGCGCCCGGGCGATCCCGGCGGCAGCGAGGCCGGCGTCCGTCACCCAGTGCAGGGCGGCGTTCGAGAACACGGCGTCGAACCGGCCGTCGAACGTCAGGTGTCGGGCGTCCCCGACCTCGAACGCCAGGGCCGGGTACGCCCGCCGGGCTTCGGCGATCATCTCGGCCGAACTGTCGACTCCGAGGACGGTCGCCCCGGCCTCGGTGATCTGGGCCGCCAGGTGGCCGGTCCCGCATCCCAGGTCGAGGACGACTTCACCCGGCCGGGGGGCGAGCAGGTCGATCAGGGCGGCCCCGTGCCGCCACACGAAGGCGTGCCGGTCGTCGTACAGCCTCGGGTTCCACATGCGGCTGTTGTACTCCGGTGCCCCGGACGGGTGGGCGGGCGACTGCGGTCGTTCCGGGCACGATGGGCCGGGGCGGGAGGTCACCCGCGTGAAAGACGTGACGGCGCGGTTCAGGCGTAGTCGGCGGCGGCGAGGGTGGTGAGGAGGGCGTCGAACACATCCGAGGTGTCCCCGGTGAGGGACCGGAAGACGGCCGGGTGCTGGCCGAGGCGGTCGAGGCGTGCGATCACCGGGGGAGGAGCTATGGCGGCGTATGACCGCCCCCACCACATGGCTGTTACGGCGAGACTCTAGGAAGATGTCCGGTGCCGCCCATCAGCCGCGCCGCCGGAGGCGATGGTCGCGGACAAGGGGTACGGCAAGAAGGAACTGGTCGAGGTGATCGAGGCCCGCGGGGCGGAGGCTGGCACCCTGGCCCGGAAGAGCCGAAAGGAGCCGCGGGCGGCCGACCCGCACGTGTACGGGAGCGGACCGTGGTCGAGCGGTTCTGGGCGAAGGCCAAGCAGTTCCGCCGGGGGGCCACCCGGTACGAGGCGAGGGCGGCCAACGTCCGGGCCTTCGCCCGGCGTGCCGCCCTCGTCGTGGTGATGGAGTAGCCCCGGCAACCCAGGTTGCCCACCCCGTGCCCGCACGGCCTAGAAATCTCCGAGCGATTCTCCTCCCGTGGAGGTGCCGAGTCCGCGCCAGGTGGTAATGTCCACACTGTTGCGGACGAAACGGACGGAGCCGTCTCCGAGGGCCACGTTCACACCACCCGTGTGCTTGCTGAACGCGGACGCGAACGCGGTGGCTTGAGTCGCGTTGCCGACGCACGGCGCCTTGTAGTTGTTGTCGGCGTGCGCTTGTGGGCACACGGCCGCGTCGTTGTCCGCATTGCCCCGGAGGGAATCCGCGACCGTCGTGTTCGGCGCGTTGAGTGAGCAGAACAGTGCCGCCCCCATATTCCCCAGGGTGATGTCGCCGGGGTTGCCGCCCCACCCGGTCACCGTGGTCGACAGACGTTCGCTCAGCATCATGGTGTTGCTGGTGCCGTCGGTGATGGTGGTCAGCGTGTACTTCGCGGCGTTCGTTGGCGTCGAGCCGGCGGTGACGGTGAAGACGCCGGGACCGAACGGCGTGGCGGAGTTGAGTTGGGTGCCGTACATACTCCCCGCACCGACGCACCCGGCGTAGTTCCCGCGCGCCCGGGCCCACCCGCCCCCGGACTCGCCGACGGGGGCGTAGGCGTCGCTCGGGCACATCCAGGTGGACACCACCGCCTCCAGCGCGGCTTGCGTAGCGGCCGGCGCGTTCGTCTGATCGCTGGCACCCGTGTTGTCCGCGAGTCCCGGGTAGCCCTGGAACTTGGCCGTCTGCTCGATGTACGGGAGTGTGTAGAGTGACCAGGTGAAAGAGTTGTAGTTGTTGCCGTACTTGCGGGCCGGCGGGAGCTTATTGTTGGCGTCGTGGTACCCGTGGATACCCAGCGCCAGCTGCTTGAGGTTGTTCGTGCACTTGCTGCGGGCGGCGGCCTCACGGACCTTCTGGACGGCGGGGAGGAGTAGGCCGATGAGGATGGCGATGATGGCGATCACCACCAGCAGTTCGATCAGTGTGAACGCCGGCACACGTCTTCCGGTATGCCGTCTGGGGGAGACTTTCGGCACGGGATCGTCCTCATGAAATTGAGAATGTAATGACAATCGCTCGCGTGATGGCATGGGCGGTCCTACAGGCCGGAGATTCGCCAGCCGATCGGTCGGCTCGCTCCGCCGGTATTTGCCCCCGACACAACTTTTCGGATATACCCCCTGAAAGGATTTGTTAAGGTGGTTTAGGAAATCGTACCCACCTCTTCCGGGAGTTGCAATGCGCTTCTCGTTTTCCTCTTCGGTCGGGCTTCTCGCGCTGGTCCTGGTCGCGTTCGGCGCGGGGTGCGGTGGCGGCAAGGGCGTTACGGTGAGCGGGACGGTGACGTACAACGGCCAGCCCGTCGAGAAGGGGTACGTCAACCTCTTCCCCGAGGACGGCAAGTCCCCGGCCACCGGCGGCGAGGTGTCGGGCGGTCGGTTCACCGTCTCGAACGTGACGGCCGGCAAGAACAAGGTCGTGGTGTCCTCGCAGCCGTCGGGCGCCGCGCCCGACTCGATGGGGGATACGAAGAAGCCGAGCACCGTCGCGACGACCGGCCTCGTGCAGGCGAATGACGAGGGGAATAGTCAGGTCCACGACATCCAGTCCGGCACGGAATTGAAGCTCGAGTTGCGGACGTATTCCAGCAGCGCCCCGCCCGCGAAGAAGTGACCCGGCGCGGGTTGTCCGGGGGAGTTGCCCGATGCGTCAACGGTTGACCCGAGCCCTGCTTCCCTCCGTGGGGCTCGGACTGGTTGCCGGGCTCTGGGTTCTTTGGCGCCAGCCCGGGGCCTCTGACAACTCACTACCGGCTCCTCTGCCGGCCACTGAGCAATCGGTCCCCTTCACACTCGAAGACGTCGCCGCTGCGGCCCGGATCGACTTCCGGCACGAGGACGGGGCCACCCCGAACTATTACGTCCCCGAGATCATGGGCAGCGGGGTCGGCTGGCTCGACTACGACCGCGACGGCCGGCCGGATCTGTTCCTCGTGCAAGGCGGGCGGTTCCCGCCCGACCCGGCCGCCCCGGCCGGGCCGACCAGCCGCCTCTACCGCAACCGCGGCGACGGCACCTTCACCGACGTCACCGCCGACGTCGGCATCCGAACGCCCGGGTACGGACAGGGCGTGGCCGTCGGGGACGTGGACAACGACGGCTACCCGGACCTGTTCGTCACCCACTGCCACGGGGGGCGGCTGTACCACAACGAGCCCGGTCCGACCGGCCGGCGGTTCCGGGACGTGACGGAGGCCGCCGGGCTCGCCCTCGACGGCTGGTGTACCAGTTGCGCGTTCGGCGACCTGCACGGCAACGGCCACCTCGACCTGTTCGTCTGCCGTTACCTGCCCCTGGACCTGGCCAACTACCCGGTCTGCACGGAGGAGGGGCCAGGGGGGCCGGTCCGAACGGCGTGCGGACCCGAGAAGTTCCCCGGCACCCGCAGTTACCTGTTCCGCAACAACGGGGACGGGACGTTCACCGACGTCACCGGGCCCGCCGGGGTCGAGGCGGGCGGGAAGGGGCTCGGAGTCGTGATCCTGGACCTGAACGGCGACGGTCGCGCGGACGTCTTCGTCGGGAACGACGAGGTGCCGAATCACCACTACCGGAACCTCGGCGGGGGGCGGTTTCAATCGGTCGGGATCCGGTCGGGCACGGCCCTCAACCAGAACGGCCGGTCGATGGGGAGCATGGGGATCGAGGCCGGCGATCTGTTCGGGGAGGGCCGGCCGGACTTGTTCGTGACGACCTACGTCCACGAGGGGACGGTCTTGTTCCAGAACCGCGGCGGCGGAGCGTTCCTGGACGTCAGCCGGGGGGCCGGGATGTTCGCCGCGAGCTGGGGCAAGGTCGGGTGGGGGACGGCGCTGCTCGACGCGGACGGGGACGGCCGGCTCGACCTGTTCGTGGCCAACGGCCACACCCGCCGGAACGCGGCCGAGATGCGGGTGGCCGAGGACGGCCGGCCGCAGGAGTACGCGCAGCCGCCGCAGTTGTTCCTCGGCGACGGCCGGGGGGGCTTCCGCGACGTGTCAGCCGGGGCCGGCGAATACTTCCGGGGGCGGCACGTCGGCCGGGGCGCGGCCCTGGCCGACTGGGACAACGACGGCGAGCCCGACCTGGCGGTCACCCACGTCGGCGGCCCACCCGCACTGCTGCGGACGACCCGCCGCCTGCCCCACCACTGGGTCCGGTTGCAGCTCGAAGGCGCCCGCAACCGCGACCCCGTCGGGGCGAACCGGGACGCGGTCGGCGCGGTCGTTACCGTCCGGGCCGGCGGCCGTTCCCTGGTCCGCCACGTGAAGGGCGGTGGGAGCTACTACTCCGCCCACGACCTCCGGCTCCTGGTCGGGCTGGGGGACGCGGCGACCGTGGACGAGGTGGAAGTCCGCTGGCCGAACGCCGCCGGAACGGTTCAGCGGTTCGGCCCGCTTGCCGTCGACCGCGGCTACCGACTGCTCGAAGGCGTCGCCGCGCCCCAGCCCGCCCGATAACCGGCCCGAGGCACTCTCCCGTGCGCTACCTCCTCGCCGCCGCCGTCCTCGTCGCCGCCGGCGTGGCCGCCATTTGGGCGTTCCGCCCTCCCGCGCCGGGCGTCCCCGCCGCCCCGCCCCCGGAGACGTCTTCGCCCGCCCCGGCGGACGACCCGCCCCCGACCCTGCCGCCGGGCGTGCGCCTCCACTTCGCCGACGCGACCGAGACCGCCGGCATCCGCTTCCGGCACGTCGACGGTCGGACCGAGATGGAGTACCTGATGGACTCCACCGGCCCGGGCGCCGCGTGGCTCGACTACGACCAGGACGGGCTCCTCGACCTGTTCCTCGTCCAGGGCTACCCGGTCGTGCCGCCGTACCCGGCCGAGCACCCCGGGTCGCTGCTGTACCGGAATCTCGGTGGCGGGCGGTTCGCCGACGTCACCGCGGCGGCCGGGGTCGGGCACGTCGGCTGCGGGCAGGGGGCGACGGCGGGGGACGTGGACAACGACGGGTTCCCGGACCTGTTCGTCACCTGCTACGGCAAACCCAACGTCCTCTACCGGAACGTCCCGGACGGGGGCGGCGGGCGGAAGTTCGTCGACGCGACCGCGGCCGCCGGGCTGGCCGACCACCCGGACTGGAAGGACCGGCCGAACTGGAGCACCAGCGCCGCCTTCCTCGACTACGACAACGACGGCCGGCTCGACCTGTTCGTGTGCAGCTACGTGAAGGTGGACCTGGCCCACTACCCCGAGTGCGTGCAGGCCTCGACCCGCCGGCGGGCCGCGTGCCCGCCCCAGCGGTTCGAGGGGACGAAGTGCGTTCTGTACCGGAACGCCGGCGACTTCAAGTTCGCCGTCACGACCCCGGAGGCCGGGGTCGACCAGCCGAACGCCAAGGGGCTGGGGGTGGTCGCCCTGGACCTCGACGACGACGGGCTGGTCGACCTCTTCGTGGCGAACGACGGCGTCCCGAACTTCCTGTTCCGGAACCTCGGCGGCGGGCGGTTCGAGCGCCGGGGGCCGTCGAGCGGGTGCGCGGTGAACGCCCACGGGAACCCGCAGGCGTACATGGGGGTGGCGGTGGGCGACTTCGACGGGGACGGCCGGCCGGACCTGTTCTCTACCGCGTTCGCCCGCGAGACGAACAGCCTGTTCCGTAACCTCGGCGGGTGCCGGTTCATCGACGCCACCGCCGGGTCCGGGCTCGGGCCGCCGAGCTGGCCGTGGCTGGGGTTCGGCACCCTCGCCCTGGACGCGGACCGCGACGGCTCGCTCGACCTGGTGGTGGCGAACGGGCACGTCATGGCGCACATCGACGCGGACGGCGACCCGCTCAACACCTTCCGCCAGCCCCCGCACCTGTACCTCAACGACGGCAAGGGGCGGTTCGCCGAGGTCGGCCGGGTCGCGGGGCCGGCGTTCCAGAAGCGGTACGTCGGGCGGGGCTTGGCTTCCGCCGACTACGACAACGACGGCCGGACCGATCTCTACCTCGCCGACAGCGGCGGCCCGGCCGCCCTCCTCCACAACGAGTCGGAGACGCCACACAACTGGGTGCGGCTCGGGCTGCGCGGGACGGTGAGTAACCGCGACGCGGTCGGGGCAAAGGTGACCATCAAGGCCGGCGGCCGGGTGACGGTCCGCCACTGCGAGGGCGGCGGGAGTTACCTGTCGGCCCACGACCCGCGGCTGCTCGTCGGGCTCGGCGGTGCGGCGCGGGTGGACCAGGTCGAAGTCCGCTGGCCGTCCGGCCGGGTCGAGCGGTTCGGCCCGCTGGAGGCGAACCGCGGGTACCGCCTGACAGAAGGGGCGTCGGCCGTCGAGCCGGCTCCGTGACCGGGGGCAACGTGACGCGGAGATCAGCAGCCGCCGGACTCATCCTACTCGCCTTGACCGGCCTGGGGTGGTGGTGGTACCGCGCCCACTCCGCCGAGCGGGGGTTGGGTGAGGCGCGGGTGCTCGTGGGCGACCGGCGGGCGGACGCCGTCCTGGCGGACCTCCGCCGCCGGCACCCGGACCGGCCCGAGGTCTTCCTCCTGTCCGCCCGTCAGGCGCGCCTCGCCGGCCAGCCGGGCGAGGCGTGGGGGCACCTCGAGCGGGCTACTGCCCTGGGAGCCGACCCAGCAGCCGTCACACGGGAGAGCCTGCTCGGCCGGCCCGCGGTCGACTTCCCGCGCGTCCGCCCGGAGCTCGACCGACTCCTCGCGGCCGACCCCGGCGACGCGGACGCGCTTCTGGCCCTGGCCGACGGCGAGCTGGCCCAGGGGCGCGCCGGGGTTGCCGCTGAGCTGGCCGACCGGGCCGTCCGAAGCGCCCCCGGCGACGTCCGTGCGGTCACGGTCCGTGGAGAAGCCTGGATGCGGGCGCGGCGGCTGGACCTGGCGCGGGCGGACCTGACGGCCGCGGTGGCGGCCGGCCCGGACGCCCTCGCGTACCCGCGGGCGCGGCTGGCGCTGGCCACCTGCCTGCTCGACCTCGGCGACTTCGCCCCCGCGCTGGATCTGTTCCGCGCGGCGCGGGCGGAGAACCCGGGCGACCTGGTCGCGACGTTCGGCGTCGGCCGTGCGGCCGGCCACCTCCGCCGGCTGGAGGAGGCGGACGAGGCGTTCGGGGCCGTCCTCGCCGCCCGGCCGACCCACGTGGACACGCTGCTGGCTCGCGCCCACGTGGCCGAACAGCGTGGCGACCGCCCGCGGGCGCTGGAACACCTGGAACGGGCCGAGCAGGCGGACCCGGAGCGGCGCGAGACGCACTCGGCGCTCGCCCGGCTTCTGGACGCCCTGGGCTACGCCGACCGCGCGACGGCGCACGAGGCCCGGTATCGTGCACTCGAGCCGACCGCCGCGCCCGTTTCTGGGGGGGCGCCATGAAATGGAAGCTCGTCTTGGTTCTCCTGCTCGCCGCGGCGGGGGCGGTGGTCACGTACCGATTCTGGCCGGCTCCCACCCCCCAACCAGACGGACCCGCCGGCGAAGACCTTGTGGCGGCCGAACAGCAAGCCCGTGAGGCGGTCCATACCCGTCCGTCCGACCCCCAGGCGTACCTGCAACTCGCCCGGGCATTGCGCCGGCGGGGCCGGTTCGAGGAGGCCGGGTTCGCCCTCCGCCGCGCCGGCGAACTCGGACTGCCGGCTCCGGACGGGCGGCGGGAGGCTGCGCTCCTCCTGGCCGGTCAGGACTGGCCGCCGCGGGCCGAGGGGATTCTCCAGCAGGCCGTCAAGGACCACCCGGACGATCCGGAACTCCTTGAGGCGGTGTCCCGGGCGTTCGCGGCGCGGGGGAAGTGGGCGGCGGCCGAGCCGCTGCTGACCCGGTTGTTGGCCCGGGATCCGGGAAACCGCGACCTGCAGTTCCGCCGCGGCGAGGTCCGGATGCGCCTGGCCGACTTCGCCGGCGCCGTCACCGACCTCCGCCCGGTGGTCGAGCACGACCCGGGTCACTTCGAGGCCCGGCTCTACCTGGCCAACAGCCTGCTCGGGGACGCCCGCATCGCCGAGGCCCGCGCGGAGCTCCAAACCTGTCGAAAGCTCCGGCCGGACCGGGTCGAGCCACTGGTCGGGCTGGCTCGGTGCGAGTTGGAGCGGGATGAGGCGGCGGCGGCTCGCCTCCTCGACGAGGCGGCCGCTCTTGCGCCAGACAACCCGCTCGTCCTCCAGGAGGTGGCCGCCATTTACCTCCGCAGTCAGCGCATCGACGCCGCCATCGCCGCGCTGGTCCGGTTGGTGGGGCTGGACCCCGAGAACAAGCAGGCCCACCTCAACCTGGCTCAGGCATACCTGGCCGCCGGCCGTCCGGACGAAGCCAGACGGCACGAAGCCCGCTATCAGGAACTCGACCGACGGGACGAAACGGACGCTGCCGCCCGTCGGGGTATGCGTGCCCCGTGACGCCCGACGCAGGTGACCTGGCGGGCGTGGATTGGCGCCCGGACCGCTCCGGTGTCTGCCCCACGGCTGTAGCACGGAACTCGACGGCCGGTGGGGCATTCCGCGGAATGCCCCACCGGCGCAGGGCGGCCTGTGGCCCGAGGAGTAACGGGCGTGCCAGGACGCGGCGGGCTCGGCGGCCCCTTACCGAAGGACCTCGAGCCTCAGATCCTTGAAGCGCACCTCCATCGGCCCGCCGCTGTGGACTTGCAGCCCGATCACCCCGCGGCGCGACAGCTGCGGGTCGGTGTAGTCGCACACCAGCTCGCCGTTGATCCAGATCTTCACGGCGGCGCCCCGCGCCTCCACCACGTAGTCGTTCCACTCGTCGGGCCGCACGTGCCGCTCGCCGCCCTCCTTCGCCAGCAGGCCGCGGCCGCTCTCCTCGTACAGCTTGCCCCACCAGCCCGCCCCGATGTCGGCCTGCGGGCCGCGCATCTCGCCGTCCGGCAGCGGCTCGCTGCGGAACTGGATGCCGCTGTTCTCCCGGTTCGGGGTCAGCTTCACCTTCAGGCTCAGCTTGAAGTCGGTCACCGCCAGGGGCGATTTGAGGAACGTGTTCCGCTTCAGTCCCGTCGCCGTCTTCCCGACGATCTCGCCGTTCTGAACGCTCCACACGGCCGCGTCGCCGTCCCACCCGGTCAGGTCCTTGCCGTTGAAGACGTCCTTGGCGTTGTCGGCGGTGGCCAGCATCGGCACCTGGTTCGGGGCCTGCAGGTACGCCATCAGCGACCGCACCTCGAACTCGGTCGCGGCCTTCAGGATGTCGTCCGGCATCATCGACAGCGCCGACGGCGTCCGCTGCTCGACGTCGCCCGCCGGGATCGTCAGCGTCTCGGTCTCCGTCAC
>JAFKFQ010000238.1 GCA_017308215.1 bacterium
ACTCACCAACAAGGCACGGCCAGCGAGCCGGTCGCTATATATTGAAGGCAGCCGCCAGTCACGGACGATCCCATGCCCCGCCCGGTGTTGCTGTTCAGCGGCCCGTGGGCCGACCTGCCGCTCGACTCCCTCGCCGGGAAGGCGGCGGCGTGGGGGTACGACGGGTTCGAGCTGTGCTGCTGGGGCGACCACCTCGAGGTGCAGCGCGGCCTCGCCGACGACGCCTACGGCCCCGCCCGCCTCGACCTGCTCGCCCGCCACGACCTGCAAGTCCCGGTTGTGGCGAACCACAAGGTCGGGCAGGCGATCTCCGACACGATCGACCGCCGCCACCAGGGGTTGCTGCCGGATTACGTCTGGGGCGACGGGCGGCCCGAGGGCGTGCGGCAGCGGGCGGCCGAGGAACTGGTCGCGACGTTCCGCCTCGCCGAGCGGCTCGGCGCCGGCGTCGTCAGCGGGTTCACCGGTTCGCCGATCTGGGGCTACGTCGCCGGCTATCCCGCGCTGCGGTCGGAGGTCATCGCCGACGCACTGAGGGACTTCACCGCGCAATGGCACCCGGTCCTCGACGCCGCCCGCGACTGCGGCGTGCGGTTCGCGTGCGAGGTTCACCCCGGGCAACTGGCGTTCGACCTGTACTCGGCGGAACTGGTGCTCGACGCGCTCGGCGGGCGGGAGGAGTTCGGGTTCCTGTTCGACCCGAGCCACCTCCACTGGCAGGGCGTGGACCCGGCCGCGTTCCTCCGCCGCTTCCGCGATAGAATCTACCACGTCCACGTGAAGGACGCGCAGCTGACGCTCGACGGCCGGGCCGGCGTGCTGGCCGGGTACTGGCCGAGCGGCGACCCGCGGGCGGGGTGGCAGTTCCGCTCGCCGGGCCACGGCGGGGTGGACTGGCCGGGCCTGGTGCGGGTGCTGAACGAGATCGGCTACGACGGCCCGCTCGCGGTGGACTGGCACGACCCCGGGATGGACCGCGAGTACGGCGCGGCGGACGCCTGCCGGTTCGTGAAGGCGATTGACGTGCCGGCGCCGGTGAGGAGGTAGCGGTGCGGTTCCCGACCTACGACGAGGCCGAGGCGCTGAAGGTGGCGTGGACGGACAGGCTCGTCCGCGTCCGCGCCGGCCTGCCCGAGTACACGCGCTTCGCCGGGAAGACCGGCCGGGTGGTGACGGTGAACTACGGCGGCCGGGCGCTGGTCGATTTCGCCGACGGTGCGTGGTACGACATCCCGGCGAGTGACGCGTTCCTCGAAGTGGTCACCGACCCCGCCGCGAAGTTCGACGCGACCGCGAACAGCGCCCAGAAGCTCCCATCACGCCAATCCTGACGCCGATGATCCTCCTGATCGACAACTACGACTCGTTCACCTACAACCTCGTCCAGCGGTTCGGGGAGATCGACCCGACGCTGCCGATGCGGGTGGTCCGCAACGACCAGATCACGCTCGCTGAGATCGAAAAACTCGACCCGACGCACATCATCCTCTCGCCCGGCCCGTGTACGCCGAAGGAGGCGGGGATCTGCAACGACGTGCTGGCGCGGTTCGCGCCGACGCGGCCGATCTTCGGCGTGTGCCTCGGGCACCAGTGCATCGGCCACACGTTCGGCGGCGAGGTGATTCGCAACACCCGCATCATGCACGGCAAGGTGTCGCCGATCCACCACGACGGGAAGGGCGTGTTCGCCGGGATGTCGAACCCGTTCGACGCGACGCGGTATCACTCGCTGGTCATCAAGCGCGAGACGTGGACGAACCCGGACTTCGAGGTGACCGCCTGGACCGAGGAAGGCGAGATCATGGGGGTGCGGCACAAGGCGTGGCCGCTGCACGGCGTGCAGTTCCACCCCGAGAGCTTCCTGACCGTCGAGGGGCCGACGATCCTGCGGAACTTCCTGGCGCTGGCGCCGGTCCGTTAACGGCGAGCGGCGGGCTCATGCCCGCCGCCAAGCCCCGGTGGGTCTCGGGACGTCACTGATACCGGATCGGGTGGATTCGTTTCGCTGCCCCGACGGGTGACGCGGGCTGAAGCCCGCGTCACCCGGTCCGGCCCCGTCCGAGACGAGCCGCCGGATCAACCCGCTCGGGTCTGACACCCCACCGGGGCTTGCGCCCCGGCCTAACAGCGCAACAGCGCGGACCACCTTTGGATCGGTAACGGCGGGCGGGAGCCTGCCGCTCGTCAGACTCAGCCGAGGTGCTTCTCGAACAGCACCATCGTCACGCCGCGGTCGGCGTCGGAGCGGGTGCCGACGATGTCGTAGCCGAGTCCCAGGGCCATGTGCAGCATCGGGTGCTGGCGGTTCGGGCACTCTAGGCGGAACGCCTCGTAGCCGCGCTCGCCGGCCCACTCCTGGGCGGCTTCGAGGAGCTGTGACCCGATCCCGGCGCGGCGGGCGTCCGGGAGGACGCCCCACGTCGAGGCCTGGAACACTTCCGGTTCCTGCTCGTAGCCGAGGAAGAAGCCGACGGGGCGGTCCTTCACACTGGCGACGAGCGTGAGGACGTTGTAGCGCCCGGCGCAGCGGCGGCGGAAGGTTTCTTCCGTCCGGGCCGGCCGGTAGACCTGGTTGTAAAGCTCGACAAGTTGCGGGAGTTCGTCCCGCCCCAGCACGTCGATCACCGCGTCGGCCATCGGCACGCCCCCGCCCGGCCCGCCGCCGCTACGGGCGGTGCAGGCCGGTAATGATCTCGTCCCACGACGGCACGTTCCAGGTGGCGATGAGTTCGCGGAGAACTTCCCCGGCCGTGTCCTCTTCGGCGGGCGAGACCGCGCCGCCGACCTCGTCGTCGTCCTCACCGGGTTCGACGTCCGCCTCGTCCGCCGCGGCCGCGACCGGCGCCGGGGCTCGCGCCGGGGCCGGGGTACGGGCGGCGGCCTGATAGCTCGGCGCCGGTTCGTCAGCAATCCCGGTGGCGTCGGCCGCCTCGCCCTCGGCCCCGCCCTTCTTCCGACGACGCCGGCGGCGCCGCCGTTTGCGGCCGGTCCCGGGCTGCCCCTCGCCGGGGGCGTCCTCGCCGCCCTCCGCGTCGCCGGCATCGCCCTCGCCTTCCGCGTCGGCGTCCTCGGCGGCCGCGGCCTCGTCCACCAGACCTTCCGCGAACTCCTCCTGGTCGCCCTCCGCCGCTTCCGGGTCGGCCGCGTGGTGGGCGGCGACGGGTTCCGGTTGCTCGTCGGGCGGGGTGCTCGGCTTCTGAACGCCGAGTTCGCGGGCGAGGTCGCCCCAGTCGTCGTCGGGGTCGGTCATGAGAAGGTTCGGTGCGGAGCCGGGCGGAATCGAAACAGCAACGGTAACCTGATCTTATCAGGCCGCCGCCGCCCCGGACACGCCGGTCAACACCCACCCCCGACTCGCGCCGCCGAGCGCCACCTCGACCACCCGGTCGCCGGGCTCGGCGCCGAACCCGTCCGCGAGGGCCGCCGGGAGAGAGGTAGTGTCCGGGAGGTCGTCGCGGGATACCAGATAGACGCCGGGCGGGGCGACCCGTTCCGCGAGCCGGTCCCAGGCGTCGGCGGGGACCGGGAGGCCGGGGAGGAGCTTGCCGAGGAACGCGGCGAGCGCGTCGTCGAGACAGGCCCGCGGCGGGAGCAGGTAGAAGGTCGCCATGCCGGCAACATCGGGCGGGGCAGGGGGCGAGCGGCGTCGGAAAAGACGAAACCTCACGCGGCGGCGCGAAGCCGCAAAGCGAGAATCCGTATTCCCGGTCTTCTTTGTGACTTCGCGCCGCTGCGTGAGGTGAATTTACGCCAGCGCCTTCACGAGCACCTGCGACTTCCGCCCCTGCTGCTCGTACCGCTCGCGCCGGGCGGGCGGGAGGTCGTCGGGCGTGCCGAGCTTGAACCCGGCCTTCTGCACGAAGTAGTTGATCGCCTGCGTACTCAGGCAGAACAGCGTGCCGAACCCTTCCGCCCGCGACAGGTTCTCGGCGTAGTGGATCAGCTTCAGGCCGATCCCCTGGTTGGCGTAGCGGTCGTCCACGTACACGCTGGCGATCTCGGTCTTGTTCTGCTCGGGGTAGCGGATCAGCGCCGCGCACGCGACCGGGTTGCGGTCCACCTCGAACACGAAGAAGTCGGCGATCTGCCGCTCGATGTCCACCCGCGTGCGCTTCGCCAGCTCCTCCGACCTCACGCCCTGCTGGATCAGGTTGAAGACGGCCCGGACGTCCTTCTTCTGCGCCGGGCGGATCGACTGGTACTCGTTGGCGTAGACCAGGGTGCCGATCCCCTCGTTCGAGAACACCTCGCCGAGCAACCCTTCCTGGTCGCGGCCGTCGATGATGTGGACGCGCTCGATGCCTTCCTTCCCGGCGCGGACCGCGTGGCCGAGCTTCGTCAGCGCGTTCGGGGCGAGGTCGGCCTTGTGGCGTCTCAGATAAGCGTCCGCCTCTTCGACGGTGAGTTGCCGCACGACCGCGCCGGCGGCGCTGCGCACCCCGCCCTCGGTCGTGAGGAACACGAGCTTGATCGCCCGCAGTGCCTTCGCCACCTCGACCGCCACCGAGTCGGAGTTGAGGCGGTACGAGTTGCCGGCGCCGTCGCAGCCGAGCGGCGGGACGACGGGGATGATGTCGTGTTCGAGGAGCGTTTGCAGGAACGCCACGTCGATCCGCTCGACGCGGCCGGTGAGCAGGTGATCGACGCCGCCGAGGATCCCCTTCGGGTGCGCGACGACGGCGTTCGGGCACGTCGCCCGCAGGTCGTTCGCCAGCAACCCTTCGAGGATCTCGTGCGTGACGCGGTTGGCGGCGGTGATCGCCACCTGGAGCGTGTCGCGGTCGGTGATGCCGGTGCCGTCGATGTCGGACGGGGTCACCTGCATCTTCTCGGCGTACCGCTTGATCTGGTGCGCCGCGCCGTGGACGAGGACGACGCGGATGCTCAGGCTGCGGAGCAGGGCGATGTCGAGGAGGAGGTTCGGGAAGTTCTCGTCCTCCACGACCGCGCCGTCCACGGCGATGACGAACACCCGGTCGCGGAACCGGGGCACGTAGCGGAGGATTTCGCGGAAGTACGTCAGCCGTGCGCGCATCAGCTTCGGACCCAAGCCCCGGCGGGTGATGGGTTTCTACAATACACCCGTTCGGCGCCGCGGCGATAGGCCGGGCCACTAGATCGCCAGCGTTCGGCCGTGCCGGACCGCCTCCCAACGCCGATACAGTACCACCAGAAGCACCTGCCCACCGTCGGAGCCATTCTCCCATGCCCGAGAACGTCGTCATCATCGGGTCCGGGCCGGCCGCCTGGACGGCCGCCATTTACGCCGCCCGGGCGAATTTGAACCCGCTCGTCTTCCAGGGGAACCCGTTCGACCGGAAGAATCAGGAGAACGGCACCCTGCCGCTCGGGCAGCTCGCCCTCACCACCGAGGTCGAGAACTTCCCGAGTTGGCCCGCCGGCGACACGCGGCAGTACCTCAAGACGGCGCTGAAGGAAGAAGATCAGCCGTACTGGGTGACGGCGAACAAGCCGCAACCGACGCACGGCATCAACGGCCCCGAGCTCGTCGCGCTGAGCCGCCAGCAGGCGGTGAACTTCGGCACGCGCGTCGAGTCGAAGGACGTGGTGGAGGTGGACTTCCAGAACCGCCCGTTCACCATCACCACGCACGACGGCGAGACGGTGCAGGCACACACCGTCATCGTGGCGACGGGCGCGCGGGCGAATTACCTCGGCCTGCCGAGCGAGGACAAGTTCAAGAACAACGGCGTGAGCGCCTGTGCGGTGTGCGACGGGGCACTGCCGCGGTTCCGCAACAAGCCGATCGTGGTGGTCGGCGGCGGCGACTCGGCGGTCGAGGAGGCGGGCTACCTGACGAAGTTCGGGAGCGTCGTCCACCTGTTCGTCCGCCGCGACGTGCTGCGGGCGAGCAAGATCATGGCCGAGCGGGCGCTGAAGAACCCGAAGATCGACATCCGCTGGCACACCGCCGTGGACGAGGTGATCGGCGAGGACAAGGCCGGCGTCACCGCGATCCGGGCGAAGAGCACGAAGACCGGCGAGACGACCGAGTTCCCGGCGAGCGGGCTGTTCCTGGCGATCGGGCACACGCCGAACATCGGCTTCCTCGGCGGGCAACTCGACCTGACGGCGAGCGGGTACGTGCGGTGGACGACGCAGGGGCGGACGTACACGAGCGTGGACGGCGTGTTCGCGGCAGGCGACGTAGCCGACGACTACTACAAGCAGGCGATCAGCGCGGCGGGGACGGGGTGCATGGCGGCGCTGGACGCGGAGCGGTATCTGGGGCATCATGGGCTGGTGTAGCCTCTCCCCGGCCGGAGCCGCCCCGTGTTCCGCCCCGCCCTCGCGTTCGTGCTAGCGGCCGCCGCCGTTGCCCTCGCCCAGCCCGGCACCGTCCAGCGCGGCAAGGTCGTCCGGTCCAACCCGGACGGCCCGTCGCTGACCCTCTCGGTGGACGGCAGGGACCGCGAGTTCTTCCTCGCCGACGACACCAAGCTCCTCAACCTCGACGGCAAGACTGCCGCCGACCGCCTCCGCCGGCTCAAGGCCGGTGACGAGGTGATGTTCAAGGCTTCGGCTCGGAACGGCAAAGACGTGCTCGTCGGCCTCAAGGCCGACGGACCGGGTGCGAAGCCCGAAGGGCCGGTGTTCGACGCGGCGAAGCTGCGGCCGCTCACTGACCTCGCCGCCGAAAAGTACCAGGGACACGATCGCGGGCTGTACCCCGGCGGCACGAACGACCGCCCCATGGCGCATGAAAAGGCCGGGCTCGACCTCGCCCGTAAGGTCCGCCCGCTGAACGCCACCGGTCAGCCCGACCCGGCCGGCAAGGTTGTCTTCCTCTCGGTCGGGATGAGCAACACGTCGCAGGTCTCCGAGGCGTTCGGCAGGCTACTGGCAAAGGACGACGGCTGCCACCCGGCGCTCGTGTTCGTGAACGGTGCGCAGGGAGGGATGACGGCGCGGGCGATCCGCAACCCAAAGGACGGCGGCACCGGTGCCCACTTCTGGGGCACCGTCGATGACCGGCTCAAGGCGACCGGCGTGACGAACGCCCAGGTGCAAGTCGTGTGGATGAAGCAGGCCGACGCCGGCCCGCGCGAGGGATTCCCGCGCTACGCCGAGACGCTGGGCGACGAGATGGAGGACATCGCCCGCGTCGTGACCGAGCGGTTCCCGAACGCGCGGCTGATGTACCTGTCGAGCCGCACTTACGCCGGGTACGCGACCACGCTGCTGAACCCGGAGCCGTACGCGTTCGAATCGGCGTTCGCGGTGCGCTGGCTGATCCAGCGACAGCTCGACGGGAAGGCCGCGCTGAACTACGACCCCGCGAAGGGGTCGGTGCGGGCGCCGTGGCTGTCGTGGGGGCCGTACCTGTGGGCGAACGGCACGACCAAGAACGCCGCCGGCCTGTTCTACGAGCGCGCCGACTTCGGCCCGGACGGCACACACCCGGCGGCGCCGGGCCAGCAGAAGGTCGCCGCGGAGATGCTCCGATTCTTCCGCACCGACCCGACGGCGCGGCCGTGGTTCCTCAAGCCGTGACGCGCCCGGCGAGCGCGCGGCCGAGCACCTGGTGGAAGTGATACCCGCCGTTCTCGCGCTTCACGCTGAACCGCCCCGTCGTGTAACTCCGGCTGTTCAGCCCGCGCTGCACCTCCTCGCACACGCCGATGTCTTCCGCCTGCACCTGGTCGGCGACGCGCACGCTCTCGGCGACGAATTCCGGTGCCGCGCCAGCGGCGAAGTAGAAGTCGAAGACGACGCGGCAGCGGTCCGGACCAAGCGGGAGGACGAGGTTCGTGTCCATCACCCCGCTGTACACGTTCACCATGAAGTTCGGGTACACCCACCAGTACGCGGCGAGGTCGCCGGTGCGGGTGCGGCCCGCCTCGCCGTCGCCGGGGGTGATCGGGCTGCTCTGGAGCACCGTATTCCCGTCGCAGACCGTGCGGTACTCGCGGTAGTCGAGTACGCCGGCGAGGGCGGGGTGGACGGTGTTCACGTGGTACCCGCCGTCGAGGTAGTTGTCGACGTACACCTTCCAGTTGCACGCCAGGTCGTAACTCTGTCGCGCCTTCCACTCCAGCCCGGCGAAGGCGCTCCGCCCCTCGACCCAAGCCGGCAGCGGGCCGAGGAACGCGGCGAGCGGCTGCGCCGGCTCGGTGAGGTGAACCCAGACCAGTCCGCCCCACTCGCCGACGGCGACGGGGACGAGCCCGTTCGCGTCCTTCGCGAACTCCTCGACGCCGTCGAACTCCGGCGTGCCGCGGAGCCGCCCGGCGAGGTCGTAGGTCCAGCCGTGGTAGCGGCAGCGTAGCTTCGTGGCGTGGCCGCACTCTTCCGTCTTGATCGGCGCCGCCCGGTGCCGGCAGACGTTAAAGAACCCGCGCAGCACGCCGTCGTCGCCGCGCACGACCAGGATCGGCTCGCCGGCGATGTCGGCCGTCAGGAAGGCGCCGGCGTCCTTCACCTGCTCGCTGCGCCCGACGACCTGCCACGTCCGTGCGAACACCGTCTCGCGCTCCGCGGCGAGGACGGCGGAGTCGGTGTACCACGTGTTCGGGATGGTCCGCGCCCGGGCGAGCGGCAGCGACGGGTCGAAGCCCTGCGACATTCTCGCCCCCATCAAGATGGATGTCCGGGCGAACGGTCGGCGTGAGCCGGCTGGTCGTTGTCTCGGGTGCCTGGGACGGCGCCCGGTCACTCGCGGTGTCCGCTCGGGCACCCATACCAACGACCAGCCGGCTCACGCCGGCCGTTCGCCCGACCCGGAGCACCTGGCCCCGGGTGATCAGATCGTCACAGAAGAGAACCCACCGTCCACGACGATGTTCTGGCCGGTGACGAACCCGGACGCCTTCGGCGACGCCAGCCACACGATCGCGCCGCCGAGCTCCGGCGCCTCGCCGAAGCGGCTCATCGGCGTGTGGCCGACGATCGCCTGGCCGCGCTCGGTGTAGGTGCCGTCGTCGCGGAGGAGCATCCGGCGGTTCTGCTCGGCGGGGAAGAAGCCGGGGCTGATGGCGTTCACCCGCACGCCCTTCGTCGCCCACTCGCGGGCGAGCCACTGCGTCAGGTTCAGCACCGCCGCCTTCGACGCCGAGTACGCCACCACCCGCGACAGCGGCAGGATCGCCGACATCGACGCGATGTTGATGACGCTCCCGCGGCCGGCGGCGAGCATCGACTCGCCGAATACTTGACACGGCAGCAGCGTGCCGCCGACGAGGTTCAGGTCGAACACCGCGGCCCAGCCGTCGAGCGGGAGCTTGGTGAAGTCGCCGCCGGGCATGACCGTCGCCTCGGGCTTGTTCCCGCCGGCGCCGTTCACCAGCACTGTGACGGCGCCCCACTTGTCGAGGACGGCGTCGCGGGCGGCGCGGATCGAGTCCTTGCTCATGGCGTCGGCGGGGACGAAGACCGCCGTGCCGCCGGCGGCCTCGATCCGCTCGACGGCGTACCGCCCGCGGTCCTCGCTGCGGCCGATGATCGCCACCTTCGCACCGTGGGCGGCGAGCGCGTCGGCCATCGCGCCGCCGAGTACACCGGTGCCGCCGAACACGGCCGCGACTTCACCGGAGAGGTCGAACAGGTTCATGGTTGGTTCCAGGCGAACGGCCGGCGTGAGCCGGCTGGTGGTTGGTACGGGTGGTTGGGACGACGACCCGCCGGCTCACGCCGGCCGTTCGCCTACACGAACAGCGGCTTCAGGTGCCGGTCGTACAGGTTGCCGGTCACGTTCCGCGACACGCTTGCCTCGCAGGTTTCGAGCAGGTCGAGGTACTTCGGCCCCATCTTCGCCGCGACCTTGAACCCGACGTGGACGAGCTGCCGCAGGTGCGGGTTGAACGCCGGGTTCGCCGGCTCGTGCCGCAGCGCGACGACGAACTGCTCGGCGCTCCACCCCGCCACCCCGTCGGCCGGCGGCAGCTTGGCGGCGTCGATGTCGATGACGGTCGCGTACGGGGCGCACAGCTCGTCCTTCTTGGCGAGCGCCTGCGCGTAGATGTCCTTCGCCAGCGACAGCCCCGGCCCGCCGGCCTCGGCGAGGCCGATCACCTCTTCGAGCCACGTCGTCCCTGCCGTCTTCAGGTGAAGCCCGGCGTCGAAGTCGCGCACGGCCCGCCGCATGATCGGGTAGAGCGAGAACTTGTCGCTGCCGGAGTGCACGCTCAGCTTGAGGTTCTTCGGCAGACCGAACGCCCGCACCGCGAACGCGATCACGGCTAGGTCTTGCCGGAACTCCTTCTCGAACTGGGCCAGGTCGCCGACGTAATCGACGCCCTTGTTGAACCGGCCGGTGAACTTCGGCGCGATCGTCTGCACCGGCACGCCCTCGGCGGCGAGCGCGGCGAGGATGACGAGCAACTCCGGCGGCGTCTGCGGCGCGTCCGTCTCGTCCATCGACACTTCGGTGATGAAGTGGCCGGCACCCTTCGCGGCGGCGATCTTGCGATAGATCGCGCCGGCGTCCTGCACCGCCTTCAGGTATTTCGTGGCGACGCGCTCCAGGTCAGCGCGTGTGACCGTGAACGGCTCGTCGATGCCCGGGATGCTGAGCCGCCCGGCGAGATCACTGAGGCGGTTCGCCAGCGCCTCGACCGCCGCCGGCTCGGCCGCGTGGCCGATCGAGTCGGCCACGTCGATCGTGTAGAAGTCGCACGCCGGGAGGAAGCGATCGACGGTGTCGAGGCGGATGTGGTCGGCGTCGACGTGGTACGGCTTCGCCCAGCCCAGCTCGCGCACCGCCGCGTCGGCCGCGGCGCGGGCCGTGGCGGGCTCGCTGCCGATGATCGTGTGCTCGCGGTTCGACTTGTTCCAGACCGGGATCACCTCGACGCCGCGCTCGCCGGCGAGCTGGCACGCCCGCAGCTGCGCCTTCGCCTGGTGCGCGAACCGGTCGCCGACGCCGATCGAATACTTCGCCAGGGAGAGCATGGGCGCCTCGGGGTGGAGGTGCTGTTCTAGTCCGGGAGCGACGGGACGGCCGTCCCGTGGCGTGTCATCGGAGACTCTCTCCCCCTCGACGCGGTAGAAGAACTCGATCACGAACGCCGTGCAGGCGGCGCCGAACGTGTGCCAGAGCCAGTGCGTGCCCATCGGCAGGTACGCGGCGGCCTTCCAGTCGAGCAGGCGACAGAACCACGCGATGCCGAAACTCACCAGCCCCGCGGCGACCCAGCCGGCGTGGCGGAATTTCGTGCGAATCAGGACGAGCACCATCGGCGTCACGATCACGGCGGCGAGTGAGGCGTACGAGATGTTCACCGCCCACTGGATGCTCGGCACCGGCAGCAGGACGAACAACAGCCGGTTCACGACGACGTAGACGAGCACCCCGCCCAGCGTGTATGCCCACGCCCACCGGCGCGTCAGCCGGTACGCCAGGTACACCGCCCCGGTTAACCCGAGGAGCGAGATCGGGATCACGTCGAGCAGGAAGTAGGCGCGCGACGTGCGCAGGGCGTGGTACAGCGTGCCGCCGATCCCACCGGCGAGCAGGATCGGCATGCACAGCGTCACGAACGGGTAGTCGCGGTAGCGACCGCGGAGGCGCCAGAGCCACGCGAGCACGATGAAAATGAAGAACGACGCGGTGACCGCATTCCACGGCTCGGCGACTGCCGGTGAGCCCGGCGCGGTGGGGTCGGGCGGGGTTTCGGTGTAGCGCGGGCCGCCGTCGGCCATCCGCCCGGGCGTGACGAGCCCGTAGTCCGGCCCGGCGGCAGGTTCCTTCCCCTCGTGCTCGGCGGGCATCGTGCGTCCTGTCGCGGGTCGTAAGGGTCGATCGGATTGTTCTAGAAAAACCGCCGGCGTCCGGCACAAGCACTGATTCTGTGAGGATTTGCGGTACGCCGGAATTCTGCAATCCTCCGCTTGCCGCGCCGCAACTGACAAATAAGAAGCATCTACCTTAGACCGCCCTCCGGCCGTCGGGGCCAGAAATGGGAAAAACCCGACGCGACAGCCGGCTCGCGGACGCAACAACCACGCCGCCACCGGGATACTTTCACCCACCGGCAACGGCTTTCGGACTGGAGTTCCCCCCGGCGGGCGCCGATAGCACTCGGGCCATCGGACCCACCGGTCACCCCGTACACAGAGGATGCCGCATGCCCGGACGCCTGCTCACCCTTCCGGGACTGGCCCCGGCCGACGACGAGCTCCGGCCGTGGTCGCTGGTCCCCGCCCCGCTCGCCGCGGCGGACGACGACGAGGACGAAGAACTGGACGACGATGAGGACGACGACGAGGACGACGACGACCTCGACGACGATGACCTCGACGACGACCTGGATGACGACGAGTTCGACGACGACGACCTCGACGACCTGGATGACGACGAGTTCGACGACGACGACCTCGACGACGATGAGGACGACGACGACGACCTCGACGACGATGAGGACGAAGGTGAGGACGACGAGTGACCGTGTGCGGGGCGGGCTTCGGCCCGCCCCGCGGCATTTCCGGCCCTTCCTTTCTCACCACCGACCGGACGGCACGAAACTAGAATCTCTCTGGACTGCTGTCCCGTCCAACCCGCGGCAGTACCCAGGGAGTTACGGCCTGCGATGAATCACCTGCCCCGCCCCCACCACCCGCCGGCGCACCGCGCGGCGTCCGTCGGGGGCCGCCTCGCCCAGGCGATCGGTCGCAACTGGGCGCGCGTCGGCTACGCCCGCCGGATCGAACCGACGTGGCTGGAGGTGAACCGCTTCAGCCTCCCCGTCCGCGGGCTCTCCGCGGGATTCGAGGGGCTTAAGATTGCACACCTGACCGATTTCCACTACGGCGCGCACATCCCGAAGGGCTACCTCGAGGACGCCCTCGACCGCACGGCGGCCGAGAAGCCGGACGTGGTCGCGCTGACCGGCGACTTCATCGACCGCGGCCCGAAGCACCTCGCCGGCGCGGCGAAGCTGTTCTGCCGCCTGAAGGCGCCGCTCGGCGTGTTCGCGGTGCTCGGCAACCACGACTTCTCGGTCCACACGGCCCGCGGCGTCCGCCGGCACCCGGAACTGCACCGCCGCGTCGCCGACGCGCTCGGCGGGCAGGGGGTGCGGGTACTGCGGAACGAGTCGGTCCGGTTCGACCGCCCCGGCGGCGGACTGGTGGTGGCCGGCGTGGACGACCTGTGGAGCCTGGAGTCGAACCCGGTGGCAGCGCTGGCCGGGAGTTGCCCGAATACGCCGCGCCTGGTGCTGGCGCACAACCCGTGCTCGGCGGAGCACTTCGCCGGCCACCGGTTCGACCTGATGCTGAGCGGCCACACGCACGGCGGGCAGATCGATTGGCCCGGCCTCGGCCGGCTGATGCTGAGCAAGAAGGCGAAGCGCTGGGCGGCGGGGATGTACCCGCACGAGGGCGGGCAGGTGTACGTGAACAAGGGGGTCGGCTTCGGCTGGCGCTTCCGCTTCGGGGTGCGGCCGGAGGTGGCGCTGTTCACACTGCGGGCGACGGGCACGGGTGCGTGACCTGTCCGGGTGTCCCTTTCGATTTGTGCGGCACCCCCAGAACGTCCGGGGGGCGTTGGCCGCCGCCGGGGTCGGGTGCGATAATGGGCAGCGAGGCCGCGGACCGACGCCGCCGCACCCACCCGCCTCGCACCATGCCCCGGAGGGACTGTTCGTGACCCTACGCTTCCGTCTGTTCACGTGCGCCACCCTGGTCGCCGCCCTCGGCTTCCTCTCGGCCCCGGTCGCCACCTCGGCCGACGTGCCGCCGGACGCCGCCAAGGCCGCGACCGCCGCCGACGTGGCCGCCCTCCAGAAGAAGCTGGAGGAGCTCGGCGCCACCCCGAAGCCGGGCATCGCCCGCACCGCCCGGGCGCTGTCGCTGACCCTCCTCGTCTACGGCGACGACGCGACGAAGGCGCAGGCGGCGAAGGTGTACGCCGGGATCAAGATGAAGGAGAAGGACTTCAAGGCCGGGATCGAGGCCGGCAAGGGGCTGACCAGCCCGAAGGGCGGCAAGTTCGACCCGAAGGCGATCGAGGGCACCTACGAACTCCACGAGATCATGCAGCCGTTCGCCCTGGCCCGGTCGGGCGGGCTGAACATCGAGAAGGACCTCCGCGACGCCATCAAGGCCGGGAAGATCGACTCGAAGGACGCGATCGTGATGGGCGCTCGCACGGCGGCGCTGGCCGACTACACGGCCAAGCTCCCGACCGACAAGGCGATGACCAACGCGGGGATGAAGACGAAGTGGGAGCGGTGGGCGAAGGACATGGGCGCCGCCGGCAAGGAGCTGTGCGATACCGCCGCGAAGAACGACGCCAAGGCGGTGCTGGCGGCGATGAAGAAGCTCGACGCCAGCTGCTCCAACTGCCACAACGACTTCCGCAACGAGTAGTCGCGCGTTGACGGGTCCACAGCGGCGGGCTTGCCCGCCGCTGTGGACCAGCACACCTCACTCCGCGACCGCCGCCGCGGTCGTGCCGTGGACCATCCGGTCCCACACCGCCTCCAGCAACTTCAGCGTGCCCGCCGGCGCCGTCCCGTCCTTGTACGCCACCCGCGCGTACGCCCCCGCAAGGCGCCGGAAGTCGGCGCCGTGGTCCTCGTGCAGTTGCGCGAGCCGGCCCGCGAACTCCAGCGGCGTCTCGTCGGCGCGGCGGCCGGCGTCGCGGTCCCACGCCCACGAGTCGAGCGCGGCGAACGTGTACTCGACGAGCTCCGCCGGGGCGCGGCCGTCGGCGGTGCCGGCGGCGAACGGGTCGGTGAACGACGAGAACGGTGGCGGGCGGACGGGACCGGTCGGCCGCTCCCCGACCGCCGCGGCGCGGCCCGCCTTCGGCATCGCGCCGAACAGGCTCTCCCACCAGTTACGGATGGCGTCAAGCCAACGCTGCGCCCAGGTGGTGAATGGCGAGAGCGACTTCAGCACGAACAGGACAATGCCGGCGAGGGCGAGGAAGACGACGATCGCCAGCACGATCCACTTGGCGATCGCGGCCACCTTCTGAACCGACTCGCTCACCTGGGGCGGGGCGCCGCCCGACCCGCGGCTGCCGCCCCGGGAGTCGCTCTTCGACTCCCCGCCCTCGCGCTCGCTTTCGCCGCCCGCGCCGGACTGGTTGTCGCGCCCCTTCGACCCGTCGCTCTTACCCTTCGCCTCGCCGTTCGACTTGCCGCTCTTCGTCCCGCCGGCGTTCTTCCCGTCCTTCCCTCCGCCGCCCGTGCCGTCGTCGCCCTTACCGCCGGACCCGTTCTCGCCCTTGCCGCCGCCGGCTTCACCGCCCTTGCCGCTGGCATTCCCGGCCCCCTTCTCGGACTGTTTCCCGGGGTTCCCCTCGCCCTTGCCCGCCGAGTCGCCGAGCTGGGCGTAGCGGCTGGCGTCGCGCTCGCTCGTGCCGGCCCGCGGCAGGCCGAACCACGGCACCTCGGCGTGCGGCCGCGGCAGGAACGCCCCGAGCGCGAGGAACACGACGATCAGCCCCGCCCCGAGCCCGAGCCAGCCGGCGGTCAGCGACACGGGCGGCTTCGCCTTCTTCTGCCGGAGGTAGCGGCGCAGGCCGAGCAGGCTCGTCGTCACGAGCAGGCCCAGCGCGCTGCCGACGTACACGGCCATCTGGAGGAACGTGGCGCGGCGGCGGTCGGCGTCGTCCGGCGGGACGAGCGACTGACCGATGGCGAAGAGTGGCAGGGCGGCGAGCGCGAAGTAGATGACCCACACGCCCGGCGTGTGCGGCCGGTTCCGCCGCGCCTCGCGGTGCGCCCGCCACCGCCCGACCCACAGCGAAAACGCACCCGGCCCCTTCTTTTTCTTCTTCTTCCTTCCGGGCTCGGGCGGGACGGGCGGTGGGGCGTCGTCGCCCTCGGCGGGTTCGTCGCCGAACCCGGCGGCACTGAGCAAGCCGCGGCCGGCGCTGTCGCGGTTCTCGTCGATGTGGGTACAGTCCCACGTCAGCTTGTGGGCGCTCCACCAGATCAGCAGCATGAGCCCGAGGTTGACCAGCCAGCGGGCCGACTGGAACGTCGTTCCCGGCGGGTACTCGACGTAGGCCATCAGCGCCAGGAACGTGACCACGCCGAGGCCGATGCCGTAGGCGGTGGCCCGGGTGGCGTCGTACTGGATGGCGATGCGGGCGGTGAGGACCGCGCCGAAGACGAAGAAGAAGAACGTGTACAGGAGCCGGTCGGAGTAGTTCCCGGCGTACAGCACCCCGACGAGGAAGAACACGAGGCTGCCGACCATGAGCATCACCAGCGCCGGGCTGGCGGCGGTGATGACGTAGTCGGCGGCGGTCGGCGGGTCGCGGTCGGCGGCCATGCGGCGGGCTCCGGCGTCGTTCTACCAGCGTCGCTCTACCACGACGCCGGCCGACCCGCCTTATGTCGCGGCGGTCACCCCGCGAGGTCCGCCAAGAGGTTGTACAGGGCGTGCCCGATCGCCAGCGGCCACACGCGGTGGATGAGCAGGAAGGCTGCCCCGTACACCACCCCCAGGGCGAACGCGGACCCCACCCCCTGGACCCCCTGGTACGCGTGGTACGAGGCGAATACGGCCGCGGCGTACACGACCGCCGCCGCCCGCGACCGGAGGAGCACGGCCAGTCGGGTGACCAGGTACGCCCGGCACACCAGTTCCTCGGAGAACGCCGACACCCCGTACTTGACCACCAGCAGCACGTAGTCGAGCTCCCCGTCCGGCCGCGGGAGCGGCGTTGCCTTCGGCCGGCCCACATCCGGCAGACCGGCGGTGAGGCGCCACACAACGAAGGCCGCGAACAGGAGGACGAGCCCTCCCGCGACGTCCACTACGCCCGGTCGGGTGACGCCGATCGCCGCCCACCCGTCCCCGCCCCGACGGACGAGGTACAGGGTGACGAAGATCGTGCACCCGCCGAGAACGACGAGCTGGAGAGCGTCCAGCCAGAACGGGAGGGGCGCGGACGGAGCGTAGAAGGTCGTCACCGTCGAAACCTGATACGGAACGACCCCGACAGCGAGGACGGCGGCCACTTCCGCCCAGTCACCCGGTCGCACGCGGCCGGTGGGACCGGGCACCGGGTGGAGCGGGTCGGCCACGGGGTCGACGGGGTCCGGGCGCGAGGGCTCGGCCGCCCCCACGCCCGGACTGTCCCGGTAGGACCACCCGCACACCGGGCACGTGTCGGCCGCCCCCATCGGGGAAAGGCAGGCGAGGCAGGCCAAGCCCCCGGGCGGGTCCTGCGGGCGGTCGCGGGTGAACTGGTCGGCGACCGCCCGGGCGGCGGCCTCGTCCGCCCGGGCGACCATGACCCGGGGAGCGGCGGCCCACCCTAGGGGGAGGTCCCCGGCCGCCCCCTGAAGGAGCTCGTTGTCCACCCAGGCCGAAATCCCCTCGGCATCGAGCCGGAGGCGGAGGACGTGGGCGTCGGCCAGCCCGCTGGCTCGGTACACCTCGACCGGGTCGAGCGGCTCCTCAGGCATACACCCCTCTACGTAACCCGTCCACTGACTCCCGGCCACCGACCCGGCGCGGGCGTGGCGAGCCCCTACCGGCCGGCGTCGGGTGCGGTGCGGGGTCGGCCGCTCCACACATCACTTGCAGAATGCCCAACGCGCCGGTTGGGGTCATAGCCGAATCCCGCCGGAGACATCGAGCCAGGCGCCGGTCACCCAGCGGGCGTCGTCTGTGGCGAGGAAGACGGTGGCGTCGGCGATGTCGTCGGGGAGCCCCTGGCGGCGGAGGGCCGTCACGGCGATTTCCTGGTCGGCCTCCTCCTGCGTCTTCCCGCTGGCGGCGCTGTTCATGTCGGTGACCGTCGAGCCGGGGGCGACGACGTTGCAGCGAATCCCCTTCGGCCCGAGCTCCATCGCCAGCACGCGCGTCATCACGTCCACGGCACCCTTCGTCGCGGTGTACACGACCGCCCCGGGGTAGGCCATTCGGCTGATCGCGCTGGCGACGTTGATGATGCACCCGCCCGACGTCATCCGCGCCGCCGCCTCCTTGCACGCGAGCAGGTAGCCGCGGACGTTCACGTCGAAGTGCTGGGCGAAGTTCTCGGCCGTCACGTCTTCGAGGAACGTCCGCTTCATCACGGCGGCGTTGTTGACCAGCACGTCGAGCCGGCCGAACTCCTTCATGGCGGCGTCGAACAGCGGGGGGATGTCGGCGGGGTTTCCCATGTCGGCCTGGAACGTGATCGCCCGCCCGCCGGCGGCCTCGATCTCCTTCACGACCGTGTCGGCGGCGCCGCGGCTGCTGGCGTAGTTCACCACGACGCGGGCGCCCTCGGCGGCCAGCTTCTTCGCAATCGCCGCCCCGATGCCGCGGCTCGCCCCGGTCACGATCGCCGCCTTCCCCGCCAGACGCTTCTCGGCCATGTGCCCCTCGTGTAACGGCCCGGACGATCGCGGGCAGTATACCGGAATCCGCGACCCGTGCCGGTTGACAGGAAAATTCCGGTCTTAGGAAACTCACCGGACACCCGGCCCGTCTATTCTTCTAAAGCCCCGCGTCCCCGCCGCTGCGCTCCCCGCGTTTTCCTTTGTAACGTGCGGTAACAGTAACGCTCGTCACTTGGTAAGGCGTCCCGCCCGCGGTAGAAAGAGACGACCGGCTTCCGAGTACTGTTCCCGCCTTTTGGCTCTCGACCGCCCCGAGGTGCCTTCGCCGTGTGGTCGATGGTCCGTCTATCCCAATGGCTGCTGCGGTCGCCCAAGCCGACCCGCACCGCGCCGCGCCCGCGGTTCCGCGCCGAATTCCTGGAAGACCGCCTCGTCCCCGCCGGTGCGGTCACGACGCAGGGCGACGCGGCGATCCTCGCCGACCAGGTCCGGCAGCTCCTCGGGCTCGACGGCAGTGGCGTCACCATCGGCGTCATCTCGGACAGCTTCAACCTGCTCGGCGGCGCGGCCGCCGATGTGGCGTCGGGCGACCTGCCCGGGGTCGGCGTCCTCAGCGAGGGCGGTCCCGGCGGGCGCGACGAAGGCCGGGCGATGCTCCAGATCATCCACGACATCGCCCCGGGGGCCACGCTCCTCTTCGCCAGTGCCGGCGTCTCGCAGGTGCAACTCGCCGCCAGCATCCGGGCGCTCGCCAACGCCGGCGCCGACATCATCGTCGACGACGTGACGTTTCCCGCCGAGCCGATGTTCCAGGACGGGGTCGTCGCGCAGGCGGTCGACCAGTGTGCGGCGGCAGGGATCGTGTACTTCTCGGCGGCCGGGAACCTCGGCCGGCAGTCGTACCAGTCCGCGTTCGTCAACAGCGGGGTGAACCTCGGCACGAGTGCCGGCGGCGCCGTCACGACCGTCGCCGACTTCTTCGCCCACGACTTCGACGGCGGCCCGGGCGAAGACCTGTACCAGACGGTGACGCTCCCCGCCGGGCGCACGACGTTCTCGTTCCAGTGGGCCGACCGCTACGCCTCGGCCGGCGGTCCCGGCGCCGAGACTGACATGGACCTCGCGCTGTTCGACGAGAACGGGGTGTTCCTGTCGATGATCGGCGGGTTCAGCACGAACGTCGGTGGCGATCCGGTCGAGGTGTTCGAGGTCGACGCCGGTGCCGGCGGCACCTACCAGATCGCGCTCGGGAAGGTGTCCGGCCCGGACCCGGCGCTGGTCAAGTACGTCGCGTTCGCCGACGGGTTCAAGATCGACGAGTACGACACGCAGAGCTCGACGGTGTTCGGGCACGCGAACGCGGCGGGGGCGATCGCCGTCGGCGCCGCGCGCTACTCGGACACGCCGCGGTTCGGCGCCGCCCCGCCCGCGGCCCGCGCCTTCACCGGCCGCGGCGGCACGCCGATCCTGTTCGACACCGCCGGCAACCCGCTGCCCTCCTCGACCCGCCCGAGCCCGCTCGTCGTCGCCCCGGACGGGGTGAACACCACCTTCTTCGGCTCCGACGACGAGCCGGACGGATTCCCGAACTTCGTCGGCACGTCCGCGTCCGCGCCGCACGCCGCCGCGGTCGCCGCGCTGATGCTCCACGCCAACCGCGGCCTCACCCCGGCGCAGGTCGCCGACGTCCTCGCCGGCACTGCCCTCGACATCGGCCCGGCCGGGGTCGACGTCGATACCGGCGCCGGGCTGATCCAGGCGCTGCCGGCGGTGCTCTCGGTCGGCAGCCACTTCGACGTGACCCTCGACGGCACGGACGGCGACGACACCTACCGCGTCCGCCGCGACTCGTCCGG
>JAFKFQ010000239.1 GCA_017308215.1 bacterium
GTGCAAGAAGCCGGCGAACTTCCTGGCCAACTTGCACTTCGCACTCGCCCTGATCACATACCGAGCGGCCGGGTTAACCGGATAGGCTCTTAACCTCTACCGCGGATCCTCGGCCCGACCGGAAGAGGGGTTCGGCGACGACGTGGCCGCCGTCCTCCCGACATTCCCCGCGCTGCGGTCGGTCGTCGGCGGTCCCGGGCTCATCGACGCCGGGGTGGCCCGGCTCGCCGCGCTCCCCCGCCTCCGCGAGCTGGTCGTGACCGAGCGGCCGCCCGTGTCGGCAGCCGCGCTCCGCCCGTTCGCCGACCACCCGCGGCTGACCATGCTTCTCATCAACACCGCGCTCGCCGGGGATGACACGGCGGAGGAGATCGGCCGCATCCGCACGCTCGAATACCTCGGCGTCGGCCTGCCGTCCGAGGCCGAAGCATCCTGCCGCCGGCTGGCTTGCTTCGCCCGCCTGCCGCGGCTCCGCGTGCTGACGGGGGCGGGAAACATCCACTCAGACGAGGAGGCGGAGGCGCTGTCGCGCTTCCCGGCGCTGGAGTCCGCCGGGTTGCACGGCGGGACCGACGCCGGGGTGCGCCACCTCGCCCGGCTCCGCACGCTCCGGCGTCTGACGCTGATGACGGTCCCAGCGGTGACCGACGCCGGGCTCGTCGAGCTCGCCACGCTCCCGCGGTTGGAACGGCTCGTACTCGGGACCGGGCCGGGCGTCACGGACGCCGGGCTCGACGCGCTCGTCGCCGCCCCGAGCCTCGTCACCCTGCACGTAGGACTGGAAGGTCATCCGGGTGGACCGCGGGTCACCGAGACCGGGCTGCGGCGGTTCGTGGCGGCGCGCGGGCCAATGCTGGAGGAGTTGAGCACCCCCGGGGTGGCGGTCGGGGACGAGTTCGTGGCGTTCCTGACCGCCCACGTCCCGAACCTCACGCGGCTCCGCCTGGGCCGGAACCCGGGCGTCACCGACCGCAGCGTACCGGCGCTGATGACGCTGACCCGGCTCCGGTCAGTGGAGCTTTACAGAACCTCGGTCCCCCGCGAGTCCAAGCCGGTGCTGGAGGCGCGGTTCCCGCACGCCCGGATCGGGCTGCGGGAACCGCCGCGCTCCGTTCCCCCGGCCGCGCCGAAGGAGTAAACTCGACCGGCCAGGGTTCGGCGGCGCCGACGACGGGGAGGGCGCGTTGGTCCACTTCGTACTGCTCTTCTGCGTCTTCGTCGTGGTCGCCACCGTCGTTTCGCTCGTCTGGAACTTCCTCCTCCGGCCGGTGCTGTACACGACGGGGTGGCTGCGGGCGACGGCGCACGACCTGGAGGTGGAGGGCTGGCAGGCGGAGTACGAGGACGACATCCCGCGGGCACTACAGAAGTACGCCCAGTCGCTGACGCTCGACCCATGCAACCCGGAGCTGCTCGCCCGGTTCGAGGCGCTCCTGGACGCGAACGACTGGATCCGCTTCGAGTGGCCCGACCCGCCGCCCGGCCCGCGGTGACCTGTTGAAGGGAGGCGGCTTGATGACCTCGGCCCGCGTCGCACTCGTCGTCCTGGTCGCCGCCTGCGGCGGGCTGGTTCATCTGTCGGCTGATCCGCCCCGCGAACCCGTCGGGCCGCTCCCCGACCCGGGGCCGGCGGAGAAGTTACCGCCCCGACCCCCGGAGGCGACCGCGGCCGAGTTCGAGGCCGTCGCCGCGGCGTACCGGGCCGTCGGCGGCAACGGGAATCGGGAGACCCTGTTGCGGGTCGACGGGCGGGCGTGGCACACCTTCTGGCTCACCCCGACGGCCGACCGCTGCGTCAAACTGCCGGACCCGCCGTTCGAGTACCTCCTCGTCCTGCGCGTCCAGCCCGACACCGCCCCGGGGGCGCTCGCCCCACTGGCCCGGCTCCAGAACCTCCGCCGACTCGTCCTGGAGGTGCCGTGGGAGCCCGGGCCGGACGGACGGGTTCCGCGCGTCGATCTGGCCGGGCCGGTGACCGAACTGGCGGGCGTCTCGAATCTCGAAGTCCTTCGGCTCAGCCGCGGCACCGACGCGGCCGTCGCCGCACTGCGCGGGCTCCGCTCGCTCCGGGATCTCACCGTCGACGGCCCGTTCACGGACGCGGCCCTCGAAGGGCTCGCCCGGCAGCCCAGCCTGGAACGGGTCACACTGTCCGGCTCCCCGAACATCACCGACGCCGGGCTCGCCCACCTGGCCCGCCTTCCCCGGCTCCGCGCGCTCGACGTCCGGTACTGCGACCGGATCACCACGGTCGGCGTCCGGCCGTTCGCCACACCGCCGCGGCTCCGCGAACTCGCTGTGGGCGGGCCGGGTGTGGGGGCCGACGTGTTGCTCGACATCGGCCGGATCGGCACGCTGGAGGAGCTGAACCTGTTCTCGCTCCGGGGGCCGTGGGAGGTGACCGGGTTCTCGCCCGAGCAACTCGCCGCGCTGGCCCGCCTGCCGCGGCTCCGCACCGTGGGCTACCGGACCTTGATGACCGACGCCGGGCTGGAGGCACTGGCCCGCGCCCCACGACTGTAGGAGGTCACGGCGAACGGCCCGGCGGTGACCGACGCCGGACTCGACCACCTAGCCCGAATGCCGAACCTGCGACGGGCGGGGGTCGGGATGAGCGAGCGGGTGACCGACGCCGGACTCCGCCGCCTGGCGGCCGTCCCGCGGCTGGAAGGCGTTCGGCTGGACCGGCTCCCGAAGGTGACCGACGCCGGACTCAATGCGCTCAAGACCTCCCGCTCCTTGACCGGGCTGGACGTGGCCGACAAGGTCGGGGTGTCGGAGGCCGCGCTGCGGCGGTTCGTGGCCGACCGCGGCCCCCGCCTCCAGCGGTTCTCCCTCGTAGGCGGGACGGTCGGCGACGACTTCGTGGCGTTCCTCACGACCACCGCGCCGGAACTCCGAACACTTCACCTGATCGCCTGCCCGGGGGTAACCGACCGGAGCGTCGGCCCGCTGGCCACGCTCCGCAAGGCCGAGTGGGTGAGCCTGGACCGGTCGGGGCTGACGCCCGACGGGGTCATCGACCTGCGCCAACGGCTCGGCCCGCGGTGTACCGTGTTCGGCCCCTGGAGGAAGGAGTAGCGCCGTGTCGGGTGGGGCCGGCACCGTCGCGGATCCATCGGTATCCGTGGGGCCGGTTTCCAACCGGCTGGTGTCTGGCCGGTTGGAAACCGGCCCCACGGGTGCGCATCAACCGGACCGACTGGGTATGAGTGCGATCTGACCGGCAGGCTACTTCACCCCCACCGCCGCGGCGACGGCGTTCGCCACCTCGCGGCGGAGGCGGGCGGTGTTCCCCTTGTCGTCGGGGTGGACGCGGTTCGTCAGGATCACGACGGCCGTCTGCGACCGCGGGTCGACCCACAGGCTCGTACCGGTGAACCCGGTGTGCCCGAACCCCTCGCCGCGGCGGAACCCGTCGCCGCGCGGGCCGCTGTACGACGTGTCCACGTCCCACCCGTAGGAGCGCAGCTGGCGCGGCGGGTCTTCCTTGCCCTTGGCGGGGCGCGCCGGCACCTCGCGGGGCTCGGTGAACAGCTTCACCGTCTCCGGCCGCAGCACGCGCACGCCGTCGAGCTCGCCGCCGCGGAGCAGCATCCGCGCGTAGCGGCCGAGGTCGTCGGCGGTGCCGAACAGCCCCGCGTGCCCGGCGACGCCGCCCATCTTGAACGAGCGCGGGTCGTGGACCTCGCCGCGGATCACCTGCGTGTTCCGCAGCCCGGTCGGCGCGACGCGCCTGAGCAGGTCGCCGGCGGGGCGGAAGCCGGTGTCGGCCATCTTGAGCGGGTCGAAGACGTGCTGTTTGGCGAAGCGCTCGACCGGCACCCCGCCGAGCTTCTCGACCAGCTCGCCGAGGACGATAAACCCCACGTCGCTGTACCTGAACTGCGCCCCGAGCGGGGTCTCGAGCTTGAGCGCGGCGACCCGGTCGAGCGCCTTGTCGCGGCCGTCGGCGTAGTCGGCGATCGAGTTGTCGGCGGTGAGCCCGCTGGTGTGGAGGAGCAGGTGCGCGACGGTCACGTCCGGCTTGCCGTTGGCGCCGAACGCGGGCCAGTGCTTCGCCACCGGGTCTTCGGGCCGGAGCTTCCCCTTCTCCATCAGCAGCATGATCGACGTGCCGGTGGCGACGGGCTTGGTGAGCGAGGCCATGTCGAACACGGTGTCGAGGGTCATCGGCTCGGCGGCGGGGCGGAGGGCTCGCTGCCCGTACGCCTTGCGGAAGACGACCTTGTCCTTGTGGACGACGAGCACGACGGCGCCGGGGCAGTCGTTGCGCTTGATGGCGGCGTCGACGGCCGTGTCGACCGCGGTGAACGACTCCGCGGCGCGGGCGGCGGTGGGGACGAGCAGGGCGGCGAGGACGAGTAGGGTGCGCATGGGGGCGATGATACGCGGGGCGAGCGCCGCGCGGGAGGGGTGAACGACGTGACACAGTAGGCCGCCCGGGTTGCCACCACGGGCGGCCTGCGGCGTCTGCGGCGCGGGTTCAGGAGCGTCAGCGGCACGTCGGCGAGGAATACCGATCGTTCCTGGCCGTCGAACTCGTCCGGCGGGCGGACGTGGGTGGGGCGGGCGTAGCGTCACCGCGGGGCGGTGGCGGCGGGCACGTCGCGGGCGAGCGACTGCGCGTACAAGAGGCCGGCGGCGAGGCCGACTGCGGTCAGGATGCCGGCCGCGAACTGCCACAGGCGAATGACGTTCCGCCGGCTCTCGGCGCCGGCCGCGAACATGAGCCGATCGCGGTCGAGCCGCGCGGGGGCCGGGGCGAGCCGGGCCAGGGCGGCGGCGACGGCGGCGTCGGCGGGCGGCAGTGGCGGGGGCGTGTTCATCTCGTCGGGGTCGCGGGGCATTCGGCACCGAGTTTCTGGCGGAGGGTGGCGAGTCCGGCCGCATACCGGCGGTAGCAGGTCGCGGCCGACGAGCCGACCGTCTGGGCGATCTGCTCGAAGGTCAGCCCGCCCCACAGGTGGGCGACGACGATCTCCCGCGTCTCGGCGGGGAGGTCGGCGAGGGCGGCGGTCGCCGTGCGGGCGTCCAGGCCGGTCGGGTCGTCGGAGGGCGAAAACCACGGGTCCGCGCGGTCCGCGGCGGCGGCCTCGTACTTCTGCCGCCGCCGTGCGGCCCGGCTGGCGTCGATCGCGCCGTTCCTGACCACCCGGTACAGCCAGGGTACCAGGTTGTCCGGACGGGCGCGAAGCCGGACGAGCTTGAGGAACGCGGTCTGGACCACGTCCTCGGGGCACCCGCACCACTGCCGGGCGTACAGCACCAGGGCGGCGGAGTGCCGGTCGACCAGTTCGGCCAGTTCGTCCGGTCCCATCGCCAAGATGACGCCCGAACGGCCGCGCCGTTTCAAGGATGACGGATGAAGGAAGGGGGTTGAATCAGAACGACCGGTAGCCGGTTGCGAGCCAGGGGTTGCAATTCATCCCTCGTCCCTCATCCTTCATCCTTATGAAACTCGTCCCGCTCGGCGACCAGGCCGTCCTCGCCTACCTGCCCGACGAGGCTGCCGCCGTCCGCCTCGCTGCGGCCGTCCGCGCCGCGCCGCCGGACTGGCTCCAGGACGTGGTGCCGGCGTACGCGAGCGTCGGCGTGTTCTTCGACGCCGACCGGGTGGGGACGGGCGAGGTGACGGCATGGCTGTCGCAGCGGGCAGCGGGCAGCGGGCAGCGGGCAGATCAGCAGCCGAGTCTGCCCACTGCCGCGAAGCGACACACGATTCCGGTGTGCTACGAGATGGCGCCGGACCTGCCGCGGGTGTGCGAGCACACCCGCCTCACGGCCGACGACGTGATTCGGCTGCACACCGGCGCCGCGTACACGGTGTACGCCGTCGGGTTCGTGCCCGGGTTCCCGTACCTCGGTTACCTGCCGTCGGAGTTGTGCGGGGTCGGGCGGCTGCCGACGCCGCGGCTGCGCGTCGAAGCCGGGAGCGTCGGGCTGACGGGGCGGCAAACGGGCCTCTACCCGCTCGCGCGGCCGGGCGGGTGGAACCTGATCGGGCGGACGCCGCTCGCCGTCGTGGACGTGGCCGACGGGTTCTTCCCGCTCCGCGTCGGCGACGCGGTGCGGTTCGAGCGGATCGACGAGAAGCGGTACCGGGAGCTGGAGGGGGAGCGGTTGTCCACTGGGGAGTGGGGAGTGGGGAGTGGGGAGAGAAAGCCGGTGTTGTCTTCTCTCCCCACTCCCCACTCCCCACTCCCCACTGGTCAGTAGTCGCGCTTCACGAACCGCCAGCTCGCCAGCGCCAGCATCACGGCGATGAACCCGAGCGACACGCCGATCGTGCCGGTCCACGACGGGTAGTCGATGAGCAACCCCTGGAGGCGGGCGTCGCCGACCGTCTGGGTGCTCTCGGCCACCAGCCGGGAGATGAGGCGGTCCAGATCCTTGTACCGCGGGAGGACGTTGTTCAGCGTGTCCACCAGCGTGTAGGACCACTCCGGCAGTTCGGTAATGCCGACCACCTTGTTCACGTCGAAGAACGTCTTCACCTTCCCGAACACGTACAGGAACAGCATGAACCCGAGCGTCACCAGGATGGCCGCGATGGCGCTGCGCGTGAACACCGCCACCACCACCGACACCGCGTACAGGATGGCGAACGTGAACGTCAGCACCGGGATGACCATCAGGAAACTCGGGTCCCAACTCCCGGACCGGACGCCGGTCGCCAGCCACACCCCGCCGACCGCCACGCAGGCGATCAGGAAGATGAACGTCAGCCCGCCGACGTACTTGTAGACGAGCAGTTGCACGCGCCCGATCGGCTTCGCGATCAGCAGGTCCACGCTCCCCTTGCGGAGCAGGTTGGGGATGAAGAAGGCGGTGATGACGACGCTGATCATCAGCGCCACCGCCGACCCGATCCCGTTCACCAGCTGGTCCTGGATGAACGACAGCCCCTGGCCGAGGCTGAACCCCTTCATCGGCGGGAACACGCCGAACAGGACCGAGATCTCGTGCGGCCACCCGCGGGCGCCGGACACGGTGGGGACCGTCACGTCGAACTCGTACCGCGGTTCGGCGGCCCCGGGCCGGCGGGTCACGGTGACGTTGTCGGTGCCGGCGAAGGTGGCGAACTGGTACCTGACGAACGCCGCCATGTCCTCGTCGGTGACCGCCTTCAGGTCGGCCTCGGTCGCCGCCGGCGGGGTCACCAGCTCGAGCAGCCGCTTGTCCGGGTTGGCCCTCCGGGCCTTGTCGGCGAACGGATTGTTCACCTTCTCCCCCGCCGGCTGCGCCCAGGCGTACACCGCCCACCGGAACCCGTCCGGCCCCTTCGGGTCGTCGGCCGGGTCGTCGTCGTTCGGCTCCTTCGTGTCTGCCTTGTCGCCCTTCTCCGCCTTCTCGCCGGGGGCGTCGAACTTCATGCGGGGCGTGTCGCGGTGCGGGCGGACGCGGAGGACGAACTTCGCCCCCCCGCCCGGCGTGTCCTCGACCGCCGCCGGCCGGTAGTCGACCCGCGCGGGGACGCCGGTGGGGGCGGTGCTCTTGCCGCGGTCCGGGAAGATGACGGTGAACCGGCTCGGCGGCTCCCAGGGCTGCCCCCCGAGCAGCTTCGGCAGCGCGTCGGCGGCCGGCGCCGGCTTGTACGAGATGCTGGCGACGAGCACGACGAGCAGCGCCGACAGCCCGAGCATCAGGTAGATGACGAACCCGTCCACGGCCTCGCGGAACGAGTCCTTCAGGATGGCGACGAACTGGCCCATCGGGCACCCTCGGGACTGTGGGACTGTGGGACCGGGGGACAGTACAGCCGGGCGCCGATCGGTTGGACGAAGGGGCGCCGTGTCCCGCGGTCCCCCGGTCCTGGTGGTCCGTTGCAGGTCAATCGAAGCGGTCGGTCTGGTGGGGCCGGCGAGACGCCGGCCCCACCAGACCGACTACAATGAACGGCTAGTCGTCGCCGCCGACCGGGCGTGCCCCGCGGCGGCCCTTCGGGCGGCGGTCCACGCCGGGCTCGGCGCCCTCGACGGTCGCCAGGAAGGCGTCTTCCAGCGACTGCTTCTTCTCGACCAGGTGCCGCAGGCTCAGCCCCTGCTCGGCGACCAGCCGGAGCACCGGGTCGATCGTCTGGCCCGCCGGGAGCGTCACCTCGAACCGCCCCGGCCGGTCCGGCAGCGGGGCGACCGCGAACCCGAGCTTGACCGCCGCGTCGGCCGGGAACGCCTGCCCGTCGGCGAGGCCGACGTCGTACCGCCCGGCCTGCCGCGTCAGGTCGGCGATGGTCCCCTCGCGGACGAGCGTGCCCTGCTGGAGGATCGCCACCCGGTCGCAGACGAGCTCGACCTCGCCGAGCAGGTGGGAGTTCAGGAACAGCGTGTGCCCCTTCTCCTTCAGCCGGCCCATGAGCTCGCGGATCTCGCGGCGGCCGAGCGGGTCCACCCCGTCGGTCGGCTCGTCGAGGATGATGAGGTCCGGGGCGTGGAGCAGGCTCTGCGCGATGCCGAGGCGCTGCTTCATCCCCTTCGAGTAGGTGCGGATCTTCGAGTGCATCCGGCCGGCGATGCCGACCAGTTCCAGCATCTCCGGGATCATCCGCCGGCGGTCGTCGCGGGCCATGCCGTACAGCTGGCCGTAGAAGTCCATGAGCGAGTAGCCGGTGTGGTAGACCGGGAAGGCGTGGTCCTCGGGCAGGTAGCCGACGCGCTTGCGGGCGTACGGGTCGCCGGCGGCGTGGCCGAGCAGGCTGGCGTCGCCCTCGGTCTTGCGGACGATCCCGAGGAGGATCTTGATGAGCGTCGTCTTCCCGGCGCCGTTCTGCCCGAGCAGCCCGTAGATCTGCCCCGGCTCGACGCGGATCGACACGCCCTTGAGCGCCTCGATCCTGCCGTAAGATTTGCGCAGCTCCCGCGTCTCGATCACCGCCACGGCGGCCTCCGGGGGTCGGGAAGGGGAACGGTTCGCAGAGGGATTCGCGGTCCCTGCGAGGATATTGTCTCGAGCGGGCAGTGGGCAGTGGGTCGAGAAGGCTGCCGCGCCCGGCCCCGGCCTTCACCGCCCACCGCCCGCCGCCCACTGCCTACACTGAATCACCATGCCTGACCTGACGACGACGCTCGGCCGCCTCCATCTCCGCAATCCGGTCCTCGTCGCGTCGGGGACGTTCGGGTACGCCCGCGAGATGGCGCCCTACGTGGACTTTACGAAGCTCGGCGGCGTCGTCCCGAAGACGGTCACGGCGGCGCCGCGGGCCGGGAACAAGCCGCCGCGCACGGTCGAAACCGCGAGCGGCATGCTCAACGCCATCGGCCTCGACAACGACGGGCTCGACCACTTCCTCGACCACCACCTACCGTACCTCCGCACGCTACCGACGGCCGTGATCGGAAATATCGCCGGGAAGACCGAGGACGAGTTCGTCGAGATGGCGGCGGCGGTCGGCGCCCGCGGGGCGGGGCTGGCCGGGCTGGAGCTCAACCTGTCGTGCCCGAACGTGTCCGGCGGCACCGACTTCGCCGTCGACCCCGCCCTGACGCGCCGCATCGTCCGCCGCTGCCGCGACGCCTGCCCGAACCTGCCGCTCGTCGCCAAGCTCACGCCCAACGTCACCGACATCACCGTGATCGCCAGGGCCGCCGCGGACGGCGGCGCGGACGCGGTTTCGGCCGTGAACACGTTCGTCGGCATGGCGGTAGACTGGCGGCGGCGCAAGCCCGTCCTCGGGAACGTGACCGGCGGGCTGAGCGGCCCGGCGATTAAGCCGCTGGCGCTGCGGGCGGTGTGGCGCATCGCCCAGCTGAAGGCGGTGCCCGTGATCGCCGTCGGCGGCATCGCCACGCCCGACGACGTGATGGAGTTCCTGGTCGTCGGCGCGAGCGCGGTGCAGGTCGGCACGGCGAACTTCTACGACCCGACGGCGTCGGTCCGCATCGCCGACGCGCTCCCCGGGGCGCTGGCGGCGCTCGGCGCCGAGTGCGTCGCCGACGTGGTCGGTACCCTCGCCACCTGATCCGTCGCTTGGGTGAGGTTCGCCGGCCGCATGTCTCCGCGCGGTTCGCCCGCTACTTCCGTGGACTGATAGTGTAGTTCCATTGGGGGCAGACCTCGTGCTCCTTCACGCTCAGCGACGCCATGTCGGCCCGGGAGACCTTGAGCCCCTTCCGGTACACCCCCTCGTCCAGGTGCGCTGTCACCGTCAGGCCGGTCGTCGTCGTCGTTCCCCGGATGTACCCCAGCATGAGCCCGAGGGTCTTCAGGGGCTGTCCCTCCCAGTTCTTGCTGATCTGGCTGAACAGCATGCGCTCGACGGGGTTCCACTTCGAGCACCCGGCCGGGTAATGGCACACCGTCGCGGCCAGCCCGAACCGATCGCAGAAGAATTCTTGCAGCCTCCACTTCCAGGCCCGGCAGCGGCTCCCGTTGCCACCGCCCCCGTCCGCCAGGATGAGGATCGTATCCGCGTTCGGGTAGGCCACTCGCCCCTCCCCCTCCCACCACGCGGCGATGGCGGTGACGGCGAACTCGGGCGTGTTGTGCGACAGGCCCACGGTGACGAACCCGGTGTTCCTGGCCACGTCGTAGACCCCGTAGGGGGTGGCCACGCCTTCCGCCTCGCTCGCGAACCCGTGCTCGCTCACCTCCGGCGCCTCCTTGCACCACACCCGGCCGCCGCTCCGGAAGTTGCCGATCAGCTCCTTCTTCTTCGTGTCCACGCTGATGACCGGCAGCCGCTCTGCGGCGAACGCCGCCCGCCGGGCGGCGATGTAGCGGAACTGCTCGTCTCTGGCGGCGGGGTCCCGGGTGGCACCCCGCCGCCTCCGGACGCTGGTCCTCATCGAGTAGCCCATGCGGGTGAGCAGCCGCCACACCGTGGTGTTACTCACGGGGTAGCCCTTCTCCCGCAGCCGCTGGCCCAGCTTCCTGGCGCTGCTCCGCACCCACACCTGCTTGCCCATCGGGTCGCCGGCCGCCTCGTTGCTGAGCATCCCCTCCAGCGCGGCCGTGATGCCGGGG
>JAFKFQ010000240.1 GCA_017308215.1 bacterium
GTAGAAGAACTGGTAGTCGCTGGAGTAGAGCGGCCGGTACGGGGCCAGGAACCCGTTGTACCCGATGATCGTGTTCATCCGGCCGACCTTCACGTTCACCCCCCCCTCGGTGAGGATCGGGAGGTGGGCCGACAGGTACAGGTCGCGGAAGTCGTGACCGAACCGCGGGTTGGTCACCGGGTCGCCGATGCCGCCCTTCGGCGTGCCGAGCGCGGCGTCGGCGCCGGCGAAGTACCGGACGTTGAAGCCCCAGTCCCACTGGTCCTGCAGCAGCGGCTTCTGGAGTACCACGCCGATCTGGTTGAGCAAGAACTCGTCTCCGAACCGGTTCTGCCGGGGCTGGACGGACCGCAGGCCGGGGCTGCCGGACGCGCCGGTGTACCCGCCCTCGACCCACCCGAACGTCCGGATCCCGCTGTCGCCGAACAACTGCTTCAGGCCGAGGTCCTCCATCAGGAACCCGACCTCGTCGACCGGCGTGGGCCCGAACCGGCGTGGTGGCGCCGGCTCTGTGGGCGCCGGCCGCCGGATGTCCTCGGCGATCTCGCGCGGCAGCGACTCGGCCTCCAGGCCGGTGGTAGGCCCCGGCCGCGGGGGGGCGGGGGCGGGCACGACGGGGCCGGCCGCCGGCACGGGCGGCTCGCCGACGACGGCGGCGCCGGGTGGGGGCGCGGGGGTACCGGGGGGGGGCAGCGCCTGCTGGGCGCGGGCGACCATCGCCCCCCCGAGCAGTGCCGCAAGACCGCCTGCGACGACTGACATCCTTGTCATGTCGGCCGACCTCCGAAACGTATGTGAATACCAGGGTGGGCGCGAGACCCCGGTGAAAGGTGAAACCGTTGCCGCGCGGAGGTGGAGATTCTGCTCTCTGTTATCGGGAACGTTGACTAGGTACTTTATGGCTGTTGCGAGAATCCAAGTGGCACTAACAAATCCCGGCAAGAGGCATGTGACGCGGTAAAATCTTCCGCCGAAAACGCCGGGGCCGTGGTACGAACCTCATGCCGGGGTCTTGTGGTCTTTCGTCAATTTGGTGCGGCCCCGGGCCGCATTGTGAACGACGCGCCGGACAACGCAACGGGCCGCCGGTTTCCCGGCGGCCCATAGGCATCTGCGGATGCAGGGGGTGGATTTACCACCGGCGAAAACCAGGGCCGAAGCCCGGGGGCCGTCCGACCCACGGATTCACCGTCGTGCCGCTCCACCCGCCCCCGGTCCACGGGTTGAACGCCCGTGTGTGTGTTACGGCCCGCCCGGTCCAGGGGTTCACCGTCGTCGTCCGGGCGCCGACCGTCCCCGTCCACGGATTGCGACCGATGGTCGTCTGGTGTGCCCGCCCGGTCCACGGGTTGAACCCGCCGAACCGGGCCACCTGGGCGGACGCCGGCCCGGCTCCGAATGCCCCGGCGGCGGCCACCGCGATCAGGAGGAATGTGGTCCGCATGGGTGCCTCCCTCACGGCTTGGGGGGCGCCGGGGGGCCGGCCTTCGTCGGCCTGATGCCCGGCTTGCCCACTTGGCTGAGGTCGAGCGACCCGCGGAGTTTCAGTTCGTCTCCGACCGTCTTGTCCGGGTCCACCGTGTAGTAGTACAGCGTGTTGGTCGAGTTGTCGGTGACCAGGAGGTTCGTCCCCTCGGTCTCGATCACGGTGTACTTCGGGCCGCCGGTCGCCGTCCCGCCGGGTTGGGCCAGGGTCGCGTTCGGCCCGAACGCGGAAAGCCCCAGCCCGACCCCGAGTACGATCAGTGCGACCGCCCAGAGCCTCTGCCCTTGCATGGTTACCCTCCTAGAAGAGAATCCTGATGCAACGTGACGCCAGATGGGCAACCATTTAGTATCTGCTCGCGCGAGCGAATGCAATAAATATTCACAATTTCCAATAAATAATTATTTAGAATACTTAACAAGTATATTCTGTTAAATATAAATTCTTATACATTTACGTTCAATACTACTCACATACTAACAAGTGCCCCAGGAATTCCGACGGCCGCAACTCGGCAGTCGGTGCAGCACCACGTTTGGCAGGGCCACCAGCATCTTGCGCCGTGTGCCCACCCGGCCCATCGACGATCACGACCAGCACCTTCCACCCACCCGGCGAAGCCCGCCAGCGTTTCCTATCCTCCACGCACGCCGCGGTCGCATTCGGAAGGACCAGGAACCGGCTCCGCCCCCGCCCGGGTGGGCAAACCCGTACACGAACAGGGACCCGAACGTTTGCGGTCCGTTGTTCGTCGATCGGGTGCCTTCCGCGCCTACACCCGCCGGTCGCCCGGCTTGAGCCCGCGCCGCGTCTCATCCTCTTACCACAACTGGACTTCCCGCCCCGAGCGTTCCCTGCAGCGCCGCCATCCGGCCTGCCGGGCGGTCGTGATTGTCGTGGCGGGGATGAGCCGGGCGTCGAGGCACCCGATGCCCAAGACCAGGACCAGCTCGGGAATCGTATCAGTCGGCGCAAATGTTCTCACCGGGGGACACGGTAGACGGAACCTGATCAGACCGGGGGGAGATCGAACGCGGTACCAGATCCGCACAGGGCCGCGTGACGCGCTGGGGTGGCGGATGGTACACTGGCTCGGAGTGGCCGCCCGCCCGCCCGCGCACCATCACTCGTCCGGTCAGTACAGCCGCAGTCGGATTCCCCGTGACTGGTAGCCCAACCGCAGAGCTTGGCGCAGTCCGACTCGGTGCGGCTGAGGTCGCGCGGACGTTCAACGTAATAAAGGCTCCGCCCGCCGAATTAGTCGGTAGGATTCACGGGGAAATGGTCCAACATCTGACTTCCCACCTCGGGCTAGCGCGGTGGGAGCTGAGACTGGCCGCGGTGCGCACGACTGAATCGGGGTGCGACAAAGCCGACAAAGCCGCAGATGCCCCGGCCCCCACTCCCCTGGGAGTCTGATGACTGAGCCAGCGAATGTGATTGAACGCGTCGAGCGTGAGTCGGTACTACTCACCCGTGTAGGTTCGCGGTCGTACGCGCTCCCGTTGGCGGGGGTGGTCGAGTGCTTCCGCCCACTTTCCGTTGAAGCCGTTGCCGGCGCCCCGCCGTTTCTCCTCGGCCTCTCCGTTGTTCGTGGGGAGCCCGTACCGGTCGTGGATCTGGCGGTACTCATGGGCAACGGCGGTGTTCCGCCCGGTCGGTACGTGTTGGCGCGCCTCGGGGAGCGGCGCGTTGCCCTCGCCGTGGAGGAGGTCGTCGGTGTGTGTAAGTTGGACGCGGACGTGCTTCGTGACCTCCCGCCGCTTCTCCGGTCCGCGGACGCCGAAGCAGTGACCGCTGTTGGCGTCCGCGACGACCAGTTGTTGTTCCTGCTTCGGCCGGCCCGCGTGGTGCCCGACGACCTGTGGCGAACCCTGGCGCCGGGTCGAGGGCAGGCGTGATGCCGGCGCACGACCGTGACATCATCGACCACTTTCGAGACGCCCTCGCCCGGCGGTTCGGGCTCGCGTTCGACGACGGCAAGCGGACGTTTCTCGCCGACGTGTTGACACGGCGGGTCGGGCGCGGGGGAGAACCGGCCGCCCGGGCGTACGTCGAGCGGTTGTCGGCCGGGCGGATCCGCGGCGAGGAAGCGGCGGAACTGGTGCGAGAGTGCACCGTCGGGGAGACTTACTTCTTCCGCCACCCGGACCAGTACCGAGCGCTCGCGGACGCCGTCCTGGTCGGCCGCGAGCGCCCCCGCCTGCGGATCCTGTCCGCCGGCTGTGCCTCGGGCGAGGAGGCCTACTCGCTCGCCGTACTCGTGCGCGAGCACGTTTCCGACGGGTCGAACGGCGACGCGCGGGTGGTGGGGATCGACCTGAACCCCGACGCGCTGGCGAAGGCGGCGCTGGGTCGGTACACGCCCTGGTCGCTCCGCGGCGTGCCCGACGACCTGCGGCAGCGGGTCTTTCGCGTATCCGGGAAGGAGCACCAGATTGACGCGTCGGTCCGCGCGCTGGTCTCGTTCGAGGAGCGGAACCTGCTCGACGACGCGCCCGACTTCTGGTACCCGGGCGCCTTCGACGCGATCTTCTGCCGCAACGTCCTCATGTACTTCACGCCCGAAGCGACCCGCGCGGTTGTCGACCGGTTCGCGCGCGCTCTCGCGCCGGGCGGACTCCTGTTCCTCGGCCCCGCCGAGACGCTACGGGGGGTCTCGAACGATTTCCACCTGTGCCACGCCGGCGACACCTTCTACTACCAGCTCCGCCCCGCCGGGGAGACCGCGGCCGTTTCGGCCGCTCCCGTCACGGCCGTTGCGGACGAGTCCTGGGTGAGCGCGATCGGCCGGGCATCGGACCGCATCGCCCGGCTCAGCCGGGGTGCGCGGGCCGCCGACGCGCCCGGGCCGGTGGCCCCACCCCGCCCCGGGGGGGGCACCGCGCCGCGCGACCCGGCCCCGCCGGGCCTCCCGGCCGCGCGCGAGATGGTCCGGCAAGAGCGGTACGCCGACGCGCTCGCGGTGCTCGGCTCGCTGGCCGACGCCGAGCGCGACGACCCCGACGCCAAGCTGCTCCGTGCGGTGAGCCTCACCAACTGCGGACAGGTGGGCGCGGCGGAGCGCCTGTGCCACGAGGTCCTGGCGGGGGACGAACTCAACCCCGAAGCCCGGTACCTCCTCGCACTCTGTCTGGAGCACGCCGGGAACCTCGGCGGGGCGATGGAGCAGGACCAAGCGGCCGTGTACCTGGACCCGCAGTTCGCAATGCCGCACTTGCACCTCGGGCTGCTCAGGAAGCGCGAGGGGGACCGGGCCGGGGCCCGCCGGGCGTTCGAGCGGGCGCTCGCCCTCATGCCGCGCGAGGACGCGCCCCGCGTCCTACTGTTCGGCGGCGGGTTCACCCGCGAAACGCTCCTCCGGCTGTGTGAGGCCGAACTCCGCGCGACGGGGACCCCTCAATGACACCCGCCCAACTCGGGGCCGCCGCCGCGGGGATGCGCCGGGCCTTCGACCAGACGTTCGCGGCCCCCGAGCCGCCGCCCGCCGGGGAGAGCGACGACTTCTTGGCCGTCCGCGTCGGCGGGCGCCCGTTCGCGGTGCCGGTCCTCGACCTCGCTCGGGTCGAGAGCCGGCGAAAGGTAGTCGCGCTGCCCGGATCGCACCCGTGGCTGTTGGGGCTTGCAAGCACGCAAGGACACGTGGTCCCCGTCTTCAGCCTGGAGCTCGTGCTCGGCCTGCCCGCAACCCCGGTCGCGAAGCCGTGGCTGGTCGTTTGCGGTCGGGACGAGCCGTTCGGGTTAGCGTTCGAGGCCCTGGAGGGCTACACCCGGGTCCCGCGCGCGGCCGTCCTCGGCGCGGCCGAGCCGGACGCCCCCCGGGCCGTACACGCGGCCGGGGGGCTCCGCCCCGTCGTATCCTTGTCGGCCGTCGCGGCCGCCGTTCGCAGTGTGGTCTCGGGCCGGAAGCCGTCTGGAGGGTCGTGAGGCATGGGGCGTTCGTTCAGCTTCGGCCAGAAGATCGGTCTCGGTTTCACGGTCGTCGCCCTCGTCGCGCTGCTGGTGGCGGGCCTGGCGGTCTACTCCCTGCGCGCGGCCGTCGCCGAGAAGGACCGCGTGCTCAGCGCGTACGGGCGCAACGTCATCACCGCCGGCGACCTCCAGATCGAGGCCGAGCAGCGGGTGTCGTTCGCGCGGGGCTACTTCCTGGCCAAGGACGGCCAGTTCCTCGATCAACTGGCCGAGTCCCGCGGGGAGTTCGACCGGATCCTCGCGGAGCTGCGTAAACGGTCTCTGAGTCCGGAAGAGGAGCAGTTGTTGGCGAAGGTCGATCAGAGCGCCCGGGCCCAGTCCGTCGCCACCGAGCGCGTCATTGCCGCGCGCAAGGTCGACGAAGACCTGGGTAAGATCGCGACGCAGTTCCAGGCCGAGGTCGTGCCCCGGAACACCGACCTGCGGAAGGCCCTGGAAGACTTCACCCAGCTCGAAGAGCGGCAGATGGAGCGGGCCGACCGACAGGCGGCGGAGGTCGCCGCGTTCGTGACCAACCTCATGATCGGGACGGCCGGGGCCGGCGTGGTCGGGGCCGTCGTCCTGGCGGTCGTCCTCGCCCGGCTCCTCGGCCGGCAGATCGGCTCCGCGCTCCACCGGCTCCAGAGCTCGTCGAGCGAACTCCAGGCCGCGACCAGTCAGCAGACCACCACCACGCGCGAGCAGGCCACCGCGATGAGCGAGATCGCCACGACGATCAAGGAGCTCGTCGTGACTGCCCGCCAGATCGCGGAGAGCGCCCGGCGCGTCTCCGGGATCGCGGACGAGACCGCCGCCGGGGCCCGCGCCGGCGACCAGACGGTGCAGCGGACGCACGAGGCCGTGACGGGCATCCGCGGGCAGGTCGACGTCATCGTCACCCACATGCTCGACCTGGGCCGCAAGTCGCAGCAGGTGGGGGGCATCCTGGACGTCATCAACGAGCTGTCGGAGCAGACCAACATCCTCGCGATCAACGCCTCGATCGAGGCCGCGGGCGCGGGCGAGGCCGGGCGCCGATTCGGGGTCGTGGCCGACGAGGTCCGCAAGCTCGCCGACCGGGTCGGCGGGTCCACGAAGGACATCCGGAGCATCATCGACGACATCCGCTCGTCGATCCACACGACGGTCATGGCCACGGAGGCCGGGTCGAAGGCGGTCGACGCCGGGACGCGCCAGTTCGGCGACGTCTCGGCCGCGTTCCGGGAGATCGCCCGCCTGGTCGAAACCACGACCGAGGCGGCCCGCGAGATCGAGCTGAGCACCAAGCAGCAGACGACGGCCGTCGAGCAGGTCAACGAGGCCATCGCCAGCGTCGCCCAGGCGTCCCGGGAGTCGGAGGTGAGTTCGGCGCAGACCCTCCAGACAGTCACCGAGCTGAACGGCCTCGCCCGCGACCTGGCGAGACTCGTCCAACCGGGGGCGGGTGCGTAGGCATGGCCAAAGACCCGTATCAGTACTTCCGCGTCGAAGCCCGGGAGCTCCTCGACGGGCTGACCCAGGGCATCCTCGCGCTCGAAAAGGGCGACGCCGGCCGGGAGCTGATCGCCCGGCTCCTTCGCTTCGCGCACACCCTCAAGGGCGCGGCCCGCGTCGTGAAGCAGGGGGAGGTGGCCGAACTGGCACACGCGATGGAGGAGATCCTGGCTCCGCGGCGCGGCGCGGCGGGCCCGGTGCCGGCCGACGAGGTGACCCGGCTCCTGGGACTCGTCGACGCCTGCGGCGAGCGCCTCAAGCCCGTCCTGACCCCACCGGAACAAACCTCTCCCCCCGTGGGACCAACCGCCCCGCCGACGGGGCCGGCCATCCCTCCGGCTGGCCCGGTGGAATCGATCACCAACCTCCGGGTCGAGGTCGCCGAGGTCGACGCGATCCTCTACGAACTCGCCGACGCCGCATCCCGCCTCGACCGGTTGGAGCAGGACGTCGCGGGACTGGCCCGGGCCGAGGCCGCCCTCGACGCCCTTTCAGGGGCGGCCGAGGCGCGGGCGGCGCTGCGGGAGCACGGCCGGTCCCTGCGCGCCGGCCTCGACCGCGCGCGCCACGACCTCGACCGGGCGCGCGACCGGGTCGGGGGGCTCCGGCTCCTGCCCGCGTCGGAACTGTTCGCCCCGCTCGGGCGCATCGTCCGGGACACGGCCGAGGCGCTGAACAAGCGGGTCGCGTTCGAGGCGACCGGGGGCGAGTACCGCCTCGACGCGCACGTCCTCCTGGCCCTCCGGGACGCACTGCTCCAAGTCGCCCGCAACGGCGTCGCCCACGGCATCGAGGCCGGGCCGACCCGCACGGCCGCCGGGAAGCCGCCGGAGGGCCGCGTCCGGCTGCGGGTGTTCAAGCGGGGCGGGCGTGTCCACTTCGCCGTGGAGGACGACGGGCGCGGCATCGACCTCGCGGCCATCCGGCGGGTCGTGACCGACCGCCGGCTCGCGGCCCCGGCCGAGGCCGAGACCCTCGGGATGGCCGCGGCGGTCCAGCTCCTGTTCGAGGGCGGCTTCAGCACCGCGCCGGCCGTGTCCGAGGTGATGGGGCGCGGCGTCGGGCTCGACGTGGTGCGCGCCACCGTGACCCGGCTGAAGGGCGATGTCGACCTGCGGAGCGAGCCGGGGCGCGGCACGACCGTCGAGATCGCGGTGCCCGTCTCGCTAGAGTCTGTCGACGTCCTGGCGGTGGCCGCCGACGAGTGGGCCGGCCTGGTGCCGTTCGACGCGGTCCACCGGACCGTCCGGGTGAAGGAGGCCGACCTGGTCCACTCGGCGACCGGCACCACGCTGTACTTCGGGGGCGAGGCGGTCCCGTTCCGCACGCTCGCCGAGGTCGTCGGCGGCGCCCGGCCGATCGCCGGGGCCGGCGCGTGGACCGCAATCGTCTTCCGCGCCCGGGGCGGGGTAGTGGCCGTCGGCGTCGACCGGCTCGACGGGGTCCGCACCGTGGTCGTGCGCCCGCTGCCGGCGCTGTGCGGCTCGGTCCCGCTGGTCGGTGGTACGGCGCTCGACCCGGCCGGCGATCCGCAGCTGGTACTCGACCCGGCCGCGCTGGCCGCCGCGGTCCGGACGGGGGCGGGCCGCGCGACCGCACCGGCCCCCCTGCGCCCGCTGCCGGTCCTCGTCGTCGACGACTCCCTCACCACGCGGATGCTGGAACAAAGTATCCTGGAGACGGCGGGGTACGAGGTCGACCTGGCGAGTTCCGGGGAGGAGGGGCTGGAGAAGGCCCGCCGGAACCGGTACGCGGCGTTCGTCGTGGACGTCGAAATGCCGGGGATGACCGGGTTCGAGCTGCTCGAACAGTTCCGGGCCGACCCCGAGTTGCGGGGCACCCCCGCGATCCTCGTCACCTCGCGCGTCTCGCCCGACGACCGGCGCCGCGGGGAGTTGGTCGGCGCCCGGGCCCACATCGCCAAGGGCGACTTCGACGGCGGGCACCTGCTCCGCACGATCCGCCAACTCACCCGGGGGGCCGCGCCGTGAGACCGACGCGCGTGTTGGTCGTCGAAGACTCGCTGACGGTCCGCAAGTACCTGGTGGCGTGCCTCCGGGCGGACCCCGGCATTGAGGTGGTCGGGGAGGCGGCGGACGGCCGAGAGGCCATCGAGCTGTGCGACCAGCTCCGGCCCGACGTGATCACGCTGGACATGATGCTCCCGGTCATGACCGGGCTGACGGTGACCGAGTACGTCATGGCGTACTGCCCCACGCCGATCCTCATCGTGTCGGCCTCGACCAACCGCGGCGAGCTGTTCCGCACATACGACGCGCTCGCCGCGGGGGCGCTCGACGTGATCGAGAAGCCGCTCGACGGCGCGGGCGACCCGGCGTGGGAGCGCCACCTCCTGGCGACCGTCAAGCTACTGGCCCGGGTGAAGGTCATCACCCACGTACGGGCACGCCTGGCCCGCCCCGCCCGCCCCGCCGGGCCGCCCGCCCCGGCCGGGCTGCAGCGACAGTACCTCGCGGTCGGCGCCTCGACGGGCGGCCCGCAGGCGCTAGCGGCGATCCTGCGCGGCCTCCCCGCCACCTACCCACTGCCGATCCTGCTCGTGGTCCACATCAGCCCCGCGTTCGGCCAGGCGTTCGCCGACTGGCTCGCCGACCAGACCGCCATCCCCGTAGCCACCGCGGCCCACGACCAGCCGCTCCCCCCGTTCGGCTCCCCGCGGATCCTCCTGGCCCCGCCCGACCAACACCTCGTGGTGAGGAACCGGCGACTCGCGCTGACGCGCGACCCGGAGGTCCACTCGTGCCGCCCGTCGGTGGACGTGCTGTTCCGGTCCGTCGCCGACGAACTCGGGCCACGGGCCGCGGGCTTGCTCCTGACCGGGATGGGCCGCGACGGCGCCCGCGGGCTCCTCGCGGTCCGCGCCGCCGGCGGGGCGACCCTCGCGCAGGACGAGGCGACGTCGGTCGTATTCGGAATGCCGCGCGAGGCGATCGCCCTGGGAGCGGCCGAGCGCGTCCTCCCGCTGGACGAGGTCGCGCCCGCGCTCGTCGCGCTCGCGGGCCCAGCGCCCGGGAGGAAGCCGTGAGCCCGAGTGTCCTCATCGTCGACGACAGCCTCACGGTCCGGATGGACCTGGAGGAGGCGTTCGCCGAGGCCGGGTTCGCGTCGGTCCTCTGCCCCGACCTGGCCGCCGCCCGCCGCGCACTCGCGGCGGGGCCGGTCGACCTGGCCGTCCTCGACGTGCTGCTGCCGGACGGCGACGGGATCGACCTCCTGGGCGAGATCCGCGCGCACCCCGCGACCGCCCCCCTCCCGGTGCTCCTGCTCTCCACGGAGGCCGACGTCCGCGACCGGGTCCGGGGGCTGGTCGGCGGCGCCGACGGGTACCTCGGCAAGCCCTACGACCGGCGCCACGTCATCGACCGGGCACGGGACCTCGTGCGCCGGCGAGCCGCCCCGGCGGCCCCGCGGCCCGTGCCCCTCATCCTGGTCATCGAGGACAGCACGACGTTCCGGGAAGAGTTGCGCGCCGCCCTGGAGGAGAGTGGGTACGCGGTGCGCGCCGCCGGGACCGGCGAGGAGGGGCTGCGGCTGACCGCCGAGGTCCAGCCCGACGGGGTCGTGGTGGACGGCCAGCTGCCCGGGATCGACGGGGTCACGGTCATCCAGCGGCTCCGCACCGGCGCCCACCGCCACGTCCCCTGCCTGCTCCTGACCGCGTCGCTGGACAAGGCCGACGAGCTCCGCGCGCTGGACGCCGGTGCGGACGGGTACGTCCGGAAGGAGCACGGCACCGCGGTCGTCATCGAGCGCCTCACGAGCCTGCTGCGCTCGGCCGTGGCGCCGACGGCCCTCGACCGGCAGATCTCGGCCGCGGGGCCGAAATGCGTCCTGACGGTGGACGACAGCGCGACGTTCCTGGGCGCGGTCGCCCAGGAGTTGGAGGGCGAGGGGTACGAGGTCCTGCAGGCGCAGTCCGGGGAGGAGGCCCTGCGGGTGGTCGGGAGCCGGCCGGTGGACTGCGTGCGGAGGCGCTGCTCAGCTGCCTGAAGGCCGGCGCGGACGACTACATCCCCAAGGCCGTCGAGTTCGACGTACTCAAGGGGCGCATCCGGGCCCAGCTGCGCCGCAAGCAGTACGAGGGCGAGAACCGGCTGATCCAGGAGGTGGTGTCCACCCTCCGCAAGAGCGAGGCGCTCCTGGGCGGGCTGTTCGAGTCCGCCCCGGACGCGATCGTCGTCACCGACCGCGACGGCCGGATCGTCCGGCTCAACGCGCGGGCCGAGGCGCTGTTCGGGTACGCGCGGGTGGAGGTGCTCGGCCGCCCCGTCGAGGCGCTGATGCCCGCCCACTTCCGCGCCCGCCACGAGGTCCTCCGGGGGGCCTTCGTGGCCGACGCGGGGCGCCGCCCCCTGACCCCGGAGCGGGAGCTGTGGGCGCTCCGGAAGGACGGGACCGAGGTTCCGGTCGAGATCGCGCTCGGCCCGGTGCAGACCGAGGAGGGGCTCCTGGTCCTGGCCACCGTGCGGGACATCACCCGGCGCCGGGAGATGGAGCTCGCCCTGCGGGCCAAGAGCGAGGAGGTCCGCGAGATTTCCCAGCAGCTCTGGCAGTCGGCCAAGCTCGCGACGATGGGGGAACTGGCCGCCAGCATTGCCCACGAGCTGAACAACCCACTCGGCACGATCAGCCTGGGCGTCGAGGACCTACTCTCCACGGCCCCGCCGGATTCGCCCGCCCGCCGCGAACTCAAGATCATCGAGCAGGAGACGGAGCGGATGGCCCGCCTCGTGGCCAACCTCCTTCAGTTCAGCCGCCCCGGGTACCAACAGGTTTCCACCTTCGACGTGTGTGAGGAGGTCGAGAAGACGCTGGAACTGAGTTTCTTCTTCCTGCGCAAGCGGACGGTGGCGGTGACACGGGAGTTCGCCCCCGACCTGCCGCTGATCCAGGGGGACCGGCAGAAGCTCCGGCAGGTGTTCCTCAACCTCATCGTCAACGCGAGCGACGCGATGCCCGGTGGCGGCACGCTGACCCTTCGATCGTGTGCTAGTGTTGCAAATGCTGACGTACCGGCGGTCGCGCTAGAGTTCGCCGACACCGGGACGGGCATCCCGCCCGAGAACCTCTCCAGGATCATGGAACCGTTCTTCACCACGAAGGAAGCAGGTCGGGGCACCGGCCTCGGACTGGCCATCTGCCGCCGGATCGTGCAGGAGCACCGCGGCACGCTCGACATCACCAGTGAGGTGGGCCGGGGGACGACGGTCCGCGTGACCCTGCCGGTGCACACCGGCGCGGGCGGTGCGCACCTGGACCTCGAGTGAGCGGCGTCGCCCCGCCGCGCGCCGGTTGACCGCCCGAGAAGGAACCATGCCCACTTCCAGCCTCGGCCGCCTGCTCGTCGTCGACGACGAGATCGAGCTGCTAAACTCCCTCGCCGACAAGCTCGCCAAGCAGGGGTACGAGACCGTGCGCTTCGGCGCGCCGCAGGACGCGCTGCGCGCGCTGGAGACCCAGTCCTTTGACCTGCTGCTCACGGACCTGATGATGCCGGGCATGGACGGGATCGCGCTGCTCCGGGCCGCCCGGCAGCTCGACCCCGACCTGGCCGCGATCGTGATGACCGGGCAGGCGACCGTCCAGACGGCCGTCGACGCCCTGAAGACGGGCGCCGTCGACTACGTCCTGAAGCCGTTCACCATCAGCGTGATCCTGCCCGCCCTGGCCCGCGCGCTGGATGCCCGGCGCCTGCGGCTGGAGAACATCCAGCTGCGCGAGACGGTGGCCATCTACGAACTGTGCAGCGCAATCGCCTTTACGCTGGACCACAAGACCCTACTGAACAAAGTCGTGGACGCCGCCGCGCAGCAGTGCGAGGCCGAGGAGGCGTCCATCATGCTGCCCACCGAGGCGGGGGACGAGCTCCGCGTGGCCGCGGTCCGCGGGGAGGGCCGCGGCCACCTGCTCGGGGAGCGCGTCCCGGTGAACCTGGGGATCGCGGGCTGGGTCGCGCGGCACCACGAGCCGGTCGCGCTCGCGGGCGAGGTGGCCGACCCGCGGTTCGTGCCCGTGTACCCGCGGCCGGACATCCGCCGCGCGATCTCCACGCCCATGATCGTGGGCGGGCGGTTCGTCGGGGTCCTCAACGTCCACTCCACGCGGCGCCGCCGCCCGTTCACCATCGGGCAGGTCAAGGCGCTCAACATCCTCGCCAACACCGGCGCGGCGGCCCTGGAGAACGCCGAGCTCCACCTCGCCATCCGGCGGGCCGAGGAGAACTACCGCTCGATCTTCGAGAACGCCTCGGAAGGCATCTTGCGCTCCTCCCCCGAGGGGAAGGTGCAGATCGCCAACCCCGCCCTGGCCCAAATGCTGGGGTACGACTCGGTGGAAGAGTTCATTGCCGCCGTGCGAGACCTGGGCCGGCAGGTGTACCGCCGCCCCGAGGACCGCGCCGCGCTCGTCCGCCGGCTGGAGGAAGAGGGGCAGGTCCGGGACGCCGAGGTCGAGATGGTCCGCAAGGGGGGCGGTCGGATCTGGGTGTCGCTCAACGCCCGCGCGATCCGGGACGCGCACGGCCGCACGATCCGCTACGACAGCACTCACGCGGACATCACCCACCGGAAGCTGGCCGAACAACTGTCCGCGGTCGAGCACCGCGTGACGAAGACCCTCGCCGACGGCCCCGCCCTGTCCGAGGCCGTCGCCCAGATCCTCCCGGCCTTGGGCGAGGGGCTGGAGCGGGACTGGTGCGCCGCCTGGTGGATCGACCCACAGACCCAGACGTTGCGCTGCGCCGACGTGTGGCACGCCGGGACCGCGGCGGCGGCCGAGTTCGAGCGATTCTCCCGCCCCCTGACACTGGAGCGCGGGACGGGGCTGCCCGGCCGCGCCTGGGCGGCGGGGGAACTGGCCTGGACCTCCGACCTCGCGGCGGGTTCCGACTCCCCGCGGGCCGGGGCCGCGGGGGCGGCGGGCTACCGCGGCGCGCTGGCCCTCCCGCTCCTGCTCGACGGAACCACCCTGGGGGTGATCGAGTTCTTCAGCCGCGAGGCGCGGGAGCCGGAGCCGGCGCTCCTGCGGACGTTGCGCGCGGTCGGCAACCAACTCGGTCAGTTCATCGCGAAGAAGCTCGCGGAGGAGGCGCGGGCCCTGTTCCGGGCGCTGATCGATCGGGCGACCGACATGATCGAGGTGATCGACCCGGGTACCGGCCGGTTCCTGGACGTGAACGAGACGGCGTGCCAGGTCCACGGGTACACCCGGGCCGAGTACCTCGCCCTGAGCGTGCCCGACGTCGACCCGTTCCTCGAACCCCGGCCGTGGGCGGAGCTGGTCGACGACCGGCGGCGGGGTGGGAGCCAGATCTTCGAAAGTGCCCACCGGCGGAAGGACGGGTCGGTGTTCCCGGTCGAGGTCAGCCTCAACTCCGTGACGGTGGACCGCGAGTACCTGGTCGCGGTGGTCCGCGACATCACCGAGCGGAAGCGGGCGCAGGAAGCCCTGTCGTCGGAGCAGGACCGGTTCGCCCAGGTCGCGGCCGTCGTCCCGGGCGCGGTCTGTTCCTTCCGGGTAGCACCGGACGGGACCTGGAGCATGCCGTACGCCAGCCCCGGGGTGGAGGACATTTGCGGGCTCCGGCCCGGGGAGGTGACCGACGCGGCGGAGCTCCTCGCCCGCGTCCACCCGGACGACGTGGGCCGGCTGCGGGCGACCCGGAAGGAGGAGGGACGGGCCGTGTCCGCCCTGCGGGCCGAGTTCCGCGTGCTGCACCCGGTCAAGGGCGAGATCTGGGTGGACGGCCGGTTCGCGCCCACCGCCGAGCCGGACGGCGGCATCCTCTGGCACGGCGTGCTGACCGACGTCACCGACCGGAAGCGGGCCGAGGAGCGGCTCCGGTACGTGGTCACCTCCAGCCCCGTGGTCCTGTTCACGCTGGACATCACGGGGGGACAGATCCGGGGCGTCAGTTGGATCAGCGAGAACGTGCAAGACATGCTCGGGTTCCCGCCCGAGGCCGCCGCCGACCCGGGCTGGTGGGTGGGCAACATCCACCCCGAGGACCGGGACCGGGTGACCGCCCAGACCCACGCCGACCTGTTCGACCGGGGCCACACCAACCTGGAGTACCGGTTCCGACACCGCGGCGGGAAGTACCTCTGGACCCGGGGCGACATCCGGCTGATCCGCGACGGGGGCGGGCGGCCGGTGGAAGCCGTCGGTTCGTGGTCGGACGTGACCGACCTCCGGCAGATCGAGGACCAGTTCCGGCACGCCCAGAAGATGCAAGCCGTGGGCAAGCTCGCGGCGGGCGTGGCCCACGATTTCAACAACCTGCTCACTGTCATTAACGGCTACAGCGACATGCTCCTGGAGTCGCTCCCGGCCGGCGACCCGTCGCGCGACCTGCTCGCCGAGATCCACCACGCGGGGGAGCGGTCGGCCGGGCTGACCCGCCAACTCCTGGCGTTCAGCCGGCAACAGGTGCTGGCCCCCCGGGCTCTCGACCTGAACGCGGTCGTGACCGACGCCGAGAAGATGTTGCGCCGGGTCATCGGGGAAGACGTGCGGCTGGCGACCGCCCTCGACCCGAGGCTGGGAGCGATTCAGGCGGACCCGGGGCAGGTGGAGCAGGTGTTGTTGAACCTGGCGGTCAACGCACGGGACGCCATGCCGACCGGCGGTCAGCTGACGATCGAAACCCGCAACGTCGAACTCGACGAAGAGTTCGTCCGGTCCCACACGGGTGCCCGCCCCGGGGCGCACGTGCTGCTGGCCGTTTCGGACACCGGGTGCGGGATGACCGACGAGGTGAAGGCCCGAGCCTTCGAGCCGTTCTTCACCACCAAAGAACAGGGCACGGGCACCGGGCTGGGGCTGGCGACGGTCTACGGGATCATTCAGCAGAGCGGAGGGTTGGTGGACGTGTACAGCGAGATCGGGGTCGGTACCGCGTTCAAGGTGTACTTCCCCCGGGTTGAGAAGGGCGAGGGGAGTTCGCACGTGCGCCTCGCCGCCCGCACCCCTCCGCCGGGTACGGAAACGCTCCTCCTGGTCGAAGACGAGAGCGCCGTGCGCACGCTGACGCGCCACATCCTGGTCGGGTGTGGCTATCACGTGGTGGACGCCGCCGACGGGGCGGAGGCCATCCGAATCGCCCAGAGCCACACCGGGCGCATTGACTTGTTGATCTCAGACGTGGTGATGCCGGGAATCGGAGGCCGGCGGATTGCGGAGCACGTCGCGGAGTTGCACCCGGGGATCCGTGTCCTGTTCGTTTCGGGGTACACGGATGACGCGGTGGTACGTCACGGGGTACTCTCCGAACGGGAAAATTTTCTTCAGAAGCCGTTCTCCCCCGTCGCGCTCGCGACGAAGGTCCGAGAAGTGCTTGGGGCGTGCAGCGGGGCGTAGTGGGGTTTGCCGTTGTACGGCTCACACCCGGGCGGTCTGGACGCGGGCCGGCCTGTCACGGACGGTAGCCACCACACCCGGGCACAGAGATCGAAGGGCGTGTTCGACCAGCGCGGGCTGGGGCTTCATGCGGGTGGATGCCCCGCGCTGTCACATCCGGTCGGTCCGCGGGATTACTCCTGATCCGGCATGCGCGTTGCTAGGCAGAACTGATCGGTCCCACACCGAACGTATTCGGAACGGGCGATCGGTTGCCTGCCGTCCTGCTTCAAACGTCACCATGACCTACCGCAGCCGGCTCGTTTCCGTCGTGTACGGCCCGGCACTATTGCTCGTGGTGCCGGCTTTGTTCGTGGCCGGTTGCAGGAAATCGGGACCGACCGCCCCGCCCGCCGGGCCACCGGCGGTACCGGTCAGCCACCCGGTCTCGCGCGAGGTGACCGAGTACGTCGAGTACACCGGCCGGGTGGACGCGGTCGAGTCCGTCGGCATCCGCGCCCGGGTCACCGGGTTCCTTCTCCGCACCCCGTTCGCCGAGGGCGCGGAGGTGCGCCGGGACGACCTGCTGTTCGAGATCGACCCCCGCCCGTACCAGGCCCAGCTCGACCAGGCCGAGAGCCAGGTGCGGCTGTACGAGGCCCGGGTGGTCGAGGCCGAGAAGAACCGGGAGCGCGCCCGGGTCGGGGCCAAGGCCGGGGCCGCCAGCCAGGCCGAACTCGACGCCGCCGAGGCGTCGGTGAAGGCGGCCGCCGCCCAGGTCGAGGCGGCCCAGGCGAGCGTCGAGTTGTACCGCCTCAACCTCGGGTTCACGAAAGTCTACGCGCCGATCGACGGGCAGGTCAGCCGCTACTACTACACGCCCGGGAACCTCGTCAGCCAGGACTCCACCCTCCTCACCACGGTCGTCTCGACCGACCCGGTGTACGTCTACTTCGACATGGACGAGCGGACCGTGGTCCGGGTCCGCACGGGAATCAACCAGGGGAAGATCCGCCCGCCGCGGTCGGCGGCCGTTGCGCTGC